>CAJMHR010000004.1 GCA_905213265.1 uncultured Collinsella sp. | reverse complement strand
CGATTCTAGGCGATGGCCCTCCCTTGCTTCTTACACCACGACTGTGCGCGCTACCTTCGAATCGCTCAAGCTAGGCAATTTGCTCTCGATTTTGCTGCTACTAAATTTGTGACAGTACTCATATTTGCCACTTTTTGACCACGGGGTATCCGGAGGGGCCCTCGATAAACATCTAACGCTACAATAACTACCACGTGGCTGGGTTTGCCGGCCGAATGTGTGATGTCGTGGGAGGGGACATGGTCGAGTTTACAAAGACGATTAAAGATCCGTTGGGACTACACGCCCGCCCGGTTGCGCTGCTCTATGACATCATTGCCAAGCACCGTAGCGACGTGTCGGTCAGCATCGGCGACCGCCATACCGACGGTCGCGATGTCATGGGCCTCATGGCTCTCTACGGCGAGTGCGGCGAGGACATCATCTTTCGCGTTTCGGGCGTAGACGAGGCTTCCTGCGTTACGTCGATCAGAAACCTCTCGCTCTAAGCATGACAGGGCGCGGCAAAGGACAGCTCTTTGCCGCGCCTTTTTGTTTCGTATAGGAAACTTTTTCGAAATCTGAATGGGGACCCTTTCCAAAAAGTTAACCACGTGTTAGTTTACTAAAGCGAACATAGGCGTGGTTAACTTTTACCGCGTCGATGTTGAGGACGAACTGACGTTAGGAGCCACTCATGTCTTGCGGACCGCAGATGCCGGCAATGCCGCTTTCGATGGTAAAAGCGGGCGAAACCGTGCGCGTGTCTCGTGTAAAGGGCAATGAGGACATGAAGCACCACCTCAAGGACCTCGGCTTTGTCGAGGGCAGCGAAATCCACGTGGTGAGCTCGAGTGGCGCCAATATCATCGTCACGGTGCTGGGCGCACGCTTTGGCATCGATTCCAAGGTTGCCATGCACATCATGACCGTCGGTTAGTCCGCAGCATTTCATAAAAACCGAAAGGGGGACAAGAGGATGAAGACGTTGGGTGACGTTAAGGTGGGCGAGAGCTCCACCATCGTCAAGCTTCACGGTGAGGGTGCGCTTCGCCGCCACCTTATGGACCTGGGGCTCATCAAGGGCACTTCGTTCAAGGTCGTGAAGGTTGCACCGCTCGGTGATCCGGTCGAGATCAACGTGCGCGGCTACGAGCTTTCCATCCGCAAGGAGGAGGCGGCCGTCGTCGAGGTCCAGTAAGGGCTCGCGACGTATATTTCTGCAGATAAAGTTAGGTATTTCTAACTTAATGCTGCAACTTTGAAGCACATTATCCAGCCTGCGTGGAGAAAGCAGCGCAGGCACACAAGGAAGAAGGATTGAATGGCGGATTCTCAGATCCATGTCGCGCTGGCGGGTAACCCCAACTGCGGCAAGACCACGCTTTTCAACCTGATCACCGGCGCCAACGGCTACGTTGGCAACTGGCCCGGCGTCACGGTTGAGAAAAAGGAGGCCAAGCTCCTAAGCGACAAGAACGTTACCATCACGGACCTCCCCGGCATCTACTCGCTTTCCCCCTACAGCCCCGAGGAGCAGTGCTCGCGCGACTACCTTATGAGCGGCGAGCCCGATGTCGTCGTTCAGGTGGTCGATGCCACCAACCTCGAGCGTAACCTGTACCTGGCGCTTCAGGTCATCGAGACCGGCCTGCCCGTGGTCGTTGCCCTCAACATGGCCGACTTGGTCGAGAAGAACGGTGACAAGATCGACACCGACAAGCTCTCCAAGAAGCTCGGCTGCCCGGTCATGATGATCTCGGCTCTTAAGAACAAGGGTATCAAGGAGCTGTTCGAGCAGGTTAAGAAGTCCGCCGCTTCCAAGGGCCAGGTGCCGGAGCACAAGTTCGACTCTTCCATTGAGGACGTTCTGACGCACATCGAGAACAACCTTCCGGCGAGCGTTCCCGCCAACAAGCGCCGCTACTGCGCTGTCAAGCTGTTCGAGCGTGATGCAGACGCCTGCAAACTCATCAACCTCACTAAGGAGAAGGCTGCTCGCGTGGAGCAGCTGGTCGCCCAGTGCGAGCAGGACTGCGACGACGACGCCGAGTCCATCATCACCGGCGAGCGTTACGGCGTGATTGCCCACATCATTGACGAGTGCCTCACCAAGGCTCCGGCAAAGATGAGCACCTCCGAGAAGATCGACCGCGTGGTTACCAACCGTATCCTGGGCCTGCCGATCTTTGTGGTCATCATGTTCTGCGTGTACTACATCGCCGTTTCTACCTTGGGCGGCACGGTGACCGACTTCACCAACGACCAGCTCTTCGGTACCGACGGTTGGTATGTGCTCGGCCAGGGTCGCGACGCCTACGACGCGGCCGTCGAGGCTGCGGGTGACAATGCCGACTCGGTCGACCCGGCACAGTACGGCCCCTATGTCCCGGGTATCACCACCGTGGTGCACGATGCCCTCGTGGCGGGTGGCACCGAGGACGGTGACCTGGTCGATTCGCTGGTCTGCGACGGTATCGTCGGCGGTCTGGGCGCCATCTTCGGCTTTGTGCCGCAGATGTTCCTGCTGTTCGTGATGCTGTCCTTCCTGGAGGACTGCGGTTACATGGCCCGCGTCGCCTTCATCATGGACCGCGTGTTCCGCCGCTTTGGCCTGTCCGGTAAGTCGTTCATCCCCATGCTCGTGTCCTCGGGCTGCGGCGTCCCCGGCGTCATGGCCACCAAGACCATCGAGAACGAGAAGGACCGCCGCATGACGGTCATGACCACCACGTTCATCCCCTGCGGCGCCAAGCTGCCGATCATCGCCCTGCTCATGGGCTCCATCATTGGCGATTCTTCCACCACGGCCGCATGGATCAGCCCGCTCTTCTACTTCCTGGGCGTCTTTGCCGTCATCGCCTCGGGCCTCATGCTCAAGAAGACCAAGCTCTTCGCCGGCCGTCCGACCCCGTTTGTCATGGAGCTTCCTGCCTACCACTTCCCGGCGATCCGCTCCTGGGCGCTGCACGTGTGGGAGCGCTGCTGGGCCTTTATCAAGAAGGCCGGCACGATCATCTTCGCCTCTACCGTCGTGGTGTGGTTCCTCTCCAACTTTGGTAGCTACAACGGCTCCTTTGGCTTCCTGCCTGCGATGGACGGCATCCCCGAGGAGTTCATGGACTACTCCGTGCTCGCCATGCTGGGCAACCTGGTCGCTTGGATCTTCGCCCCGCTCGGCTTTAGCACCTGGCAGGCAACCGCGCTGACTGTCTCTGGCCTCGTCGCCAAGGAGAACGTTGTCGCCACCGCCGGCTCGCTGCTGTCCGTCGCCGACGCGGGCGAGACCGACCCGAGCCTGTGGACCGCGTTTGCCGGCATGTTCCCCACCATGGGCGCCTGCGTTGCCTTCGGCGCGTTCAACCTGCTGTGCGCTCCGTGCTTTGCCGCTATGGGTACCATCCGCAACCAGATGGATTCCGGCAAGTGGACCGCGATTGCCCTCGGCTACGAGTGCGCCTTCGCTTGGGTGATCGGCCTGTTCATCAACCAGTTCTATAACCTGCTTGTCCTTGGGCAGTTTGGCTTCTGGACGGTTGTGGCTATCGTGCTGCTGGTCGCGATGCTCTTCCAGATTTTCCGTCCTATGCCCAAGCACGCTTGGACCGACGAGGACGAGACCAACACTGCTTCCGCTGCAGTTTCCGCCTAAGTCCGAATAGGGATCAACCCCTTTCCACGAGCCCGGGTGTCTTAGTGACACTCGGGCTTTTTGACGCAATGGGGGGACAGATTGCTTTGCTCCAGAAGTAAGATGTGGCGTTTCCGCAGATAAAACCGACCAAAATAAACCTGTCCCTATTTGGTGGGTGGAGAATGGGGTAAAGTAAGTGCTGGTTAACTAGAGGAGGCTTGCTATGGCACCTATCGATATTGTTGTACTGGCTGTTATCGGCGTTGCGTTTGTCGCCGTGTGCGTGCGCATCTACCGCAAGGGCACCTGCGCCGACTGCGCTCAGGGTGGCGTTTGCATGGGGCATTGCTCCAACAAAAAGACGTGCGCCGCACTTAAGGGCGTAGACAAAATCGCCGAAGACTTGGGTCGCGGTATCAAATAAGGTCCGGACATCCAAGCGCTCCGCGGGCATCCGTTCGCGGGGCGCTTTGTGCATTTGAGGGAGAGCACGGCGAGTCGAAGAGTATTTTTGGGGTATCGTTAACTGGACTATTAATTGGCAACTTATCTATAACGGAGTAACCGCATGAGCGCTCGCGTAACCATGAAGGACATAGCCGCCGAGCTTGGCGTTTCCATCAATACCGTGCACAAGGCTCTGACGGGAAAGGCCGGCGTGAGCGAATCCGTGCGCGCCAAGGTGAACGCTAAGGCCGAGGCCATGGGCTATCACCGCAACACAAGTGCCTCAAGCCTGCGCCGCAAGGATATCAATCTGGTGTTTTGCCTGCCCCGCGCATCGCGCGAGGGAGCGTACTTTTTCCGTTACCTGTGGGAAGGCTGCAATCGCTTTGAACAGGAGGTCATCGACCGGGGCATTACGGTTGAGCGCGTTGAATTTGGCGTGGGCGGCTACGCTGATGCACTCGAGCAAATCGACGAGCGTCTGCAGGTGGGCGAGAAGATTGATGGCTTGCTCGCCTATGCGCCGGGCGACGATCGTGCGACTGAGCTTTTGGGGCAGATCGCCGAGGCGGGCGTGACGATTGAGCTTGTCGACGGCGACCGTCCGCATTTGAATCGTTTGGGTGCGAGCTTGGCCGATTATTCGACGGCAGGCAGCCTTATGGCCGAGCAGGCGGCAAACCTGGTCCATGCTTCTGGGGCCGACGCCCGCGTGCTCCTTTTGACAGGCGACCCATATACCGATTCGCACTATCTAACCGCCCGCGCCTTCCACAATTACCTTCGCGAGCACAATGTTCCCTGGCAGGTTGAGGATCTTGCAGGTGCCCATGCGCAAGTCAAACAACTCGAGCATGAGCTCGAAAAGCGCTTGAGTGCGCCGGACGCCCCCGAACTTATCTGTAGCGTTTTTGCCGTTGGTTCCGAAGTGGTTGCCGACGCGCTCGTCTCGACCGGCAAGGCCGGTCAGGTCATGGTGATCGGCAACGACCTGTTTCCCGAAAGTGCTCTGGCCTTGCGCCGCGGTATCTTTACCAATATTGTCTATAAGGACCCGACGAGCCTGGCGTATCGCGGCGCTAAGACGCTGGGCGATTATCTGCTGTGGGGAAGGACCCCGACGGTGCCCGTCCAGAAGGGCGCCGTCGAGATGGTATTTGCCAGCAATGTCGACCGCTACTGCGAACTTGCGGGTATTTAGCCGATTGAGCAGGTACCCCCTCTTGCGACGTGCATTTTTGGGAGTATTCAGCATTGGCATGCCCTGAATGAGGTGCAGAACGACTGTTTTAAGTGCCCCCGATGGCGTAATTTGCCATCGGGGGCACTTTTTATGCCGATCGGGCGCTATCTGCGTTCCAAATAGGACGCTGAGGATGGCGCACGGCGCGCTCCAATGCTGAATACTCCCAAAAATGTACGTCGGGACATGACCCACCTGAGCAAAAGCGCTCAAGTTCGGTGTTCGGGGACGCCAAACAGTCCGCAATACATGCAAGTCACATCTCCAGCAACCGTTGAACGGGCAAAATCTACCGTTCACCCCGTGGTGGTTAGGTGAACGTTCACCTTTTGAGGTGCAATGGATTAGTATAGTGAACGTTCACCTAAAGGATAACGAGCGCGCCGTGCGCCCGCCTTGCCAGCAAAGGGGCTGTTTGATGAAAAACTTTATGGACGATCAGGATTTCCTGCTGAGCACCAAGACCGGCGAGGAGCTGTTCCACAACTTTGCCGAGGGCATGCCCATCGTCGACTATCACTGCCACATTTCTCCTAAGGAGATTTGGGAGGACAAGCGTTTCGAGAACATCACCGAGGTTTGGCTGGGCGGCGACCACTACAAGTGGCGCCTGATGCGTGCCAACGGCGTCGACGAGCGTTTTATCACTGGCGACGCCCCTGCTCGCGAGAAGTTCCAAAAGTGGGCCGAGACCCTGGGTCGCTGCGTTGGCAACCCCGTCTTTGAGTGGAGCCACCTGGAGCTTAAGCGCTACTTTGGCTACGAGGGCGTCCTCAACGGCAAGACTGCCCAGGAGGTCTGGGACCTTGCCAACGCCAAGCTCGCCGAGGCCAGCTTTACCTGCCGCAACCTGATCAAGCAGTCCAACGTCCGCATGATCTGCACTACCGACGACCCCGCCGACAGCTTTGAGTGGCACAAGAAGATTGCCGCCGACGACAGCTTTGACGTTCAGGTCGTTCCCGCCATGCGCCCCGATGCCGCTTTGCGCATCGAGCGCGGCCAGGAGTTTGCCGACTACTGCAAGCACCTTTCCGAGGCTGCCGGCGTTGAGGTCAGCGACTTTGAGGGCATGAAGGCTGCCATTTCCAAGCGCTACGACGTTGCTCACGAGCTGGGCTGCCGCGCCTCCGACCACGCACTCGATTACGTCATGTACGTCCCGGCTACCGCCGACGAGATCGAGGCCATCTTTGCCAAGGGCCTGGCTGCTGAGCCGCTCACCGAGGAAGAAGTCCTCAAGTACAAGACTGCCTTTATGCAGTTCGTTGCCGGTGAGTATGTCCGTCTGGGCTGGGCCATGCAGCTGCACTTTGGCTGCAAGCGCGACAACAACCGCGCCATGTTCGCCAAGCTCGGTCCCGACACCGGCTACGACTGCATCTCCAACTACACGCCGTCCGACCAGCTCGCCGATTTCCTCAACTCCATCCAGGAGACCTGCGGCCTGCCCAAGACCATCCTGTACAGCCTGAACCCCATCGATAACACCATGATCGATACCGTCATGGGCTGCTTCCAGGAGGCTCCGACTGCCGGTAAGATCCAGAACGGCTCCGCCTGGTGGTTCAACGACAACGAGGTCGGCATGCGCGAGCAGCTTACGGCTCTGGCTAACGAGGGCGTGTTGGGCAACTTTGTGGGCATGCTTACCGATTCCCGCTCCTTCCTGTCCTATCCGCGCCACGAGTACTTCCGTCGCGTGCTGTGCAGCGTGATCGGCGAGTGGGTCGAGCAGGGCAAGTACCCGGCCGACATGGAGCTGCTGGGCGAGGTTGTGCGCGACATCAGCTACAACAATGCGGTCCGCTACTTTGGCTTCGATCTGGACACTGTCGAGGCATAGATCTGTATGTGTTCCGATTGGTGAAATCGGTTGCAAAGGGGAGGGACCATATGGGAACAGGGCAACAGAAAAACGAGCAGATTGTGTCTGCTCAGGCGGATTCGGGATCGATGCAGAGCTCGCAGGATATCAAGCTGAGCTGGCGTGAGAAAATCTGCTATGGCTTTGGCGATTTGGGCAACGGATTTATGTTCGATCTTGGTCAGGCATATCTGACCAAGTTCTACACTGACATCTGCCTGATTTCGCCAGGCGTGGTGAGCCTGATTTTCGCCGTCACCAAGATTTTCGATGCGTTCATGGACCCGATTGCCGGTGCATTCGTCGACGGTAGAAAGAAGATTGGCAAGCACGGTCGGTTTCGTCCGGTCATGATGGTTTCGGCCGTGATCCTTGCCGTTCTAACCGTGGTGACCTTCACTGCGCCCGATATTCCCATGGCAGGTAAAATTGCCTATGCGCTGATAACTTACATGATCTGGGGCGTCGTATACAGCTTCACCAACGTGCCGTACGGATCTCTGGCCACGGTAATGACGCGTGACGTCGATGACCGCGCGCACATGGCGTCAACGCGCCAGGCCGGTTCGCTTTGCGCACAGCTCATCACGGGCGTAGCGTTCATCCCATTGGTCCTGTTCTTTGCGGGTGGCGACACGCTCGACGGCAATCCGCACGGCTATACGATTGCAGCTGTCGTCATGGGACTGTGCGGCATCGCCGGATTCGCCATCTGCTTTTTGGGAACGCGCGAGCATATCCGTATCGATCGACAGGCCGAGGAGAAGGCTGCGGGAAAGGCCGGCAAGAAGTCGAGCGCATTCAGCACGTATTTCAAGGTCGTTTTCACCAACAAGAACCTGGGAGCAGTTATCCTGCTTACGCTGTTTACCATTTCGGCCATGAACACCAACAACACCATGATGGTGTATTTCTGCCAGTACAACCTGGGTAACATCGCGTTGCAGCCCGTTGTCAACGGCATCATGATCGGAACGTCGGTTGTCGCCATTCTCGCCATCCCGACGCTCGTCAAGCATTTTGGCAAGAAGCGCACGTGCGTTGCCTGCTTTATCGTCGGTGCCGTGGCAAACGGCCTCAACTTCATCCTGCCGACCAATACCGTGACGTTCATCATCTTCGTCACCATCGGCTACGTCGCGCTTGCCATCCCCAACGGTATCACCTGGAACTTGGTTTCCGATGTTATTGATTACGGTGAATGGCACACGGGAATCCGCAAGGAGGGTACGACCTACGCCGCGTTCAACTTTTCTCGTAAGCTTGCGCAATCCCTTGCCGCGATCATTTCCGGCGGCATCCTTGCCCTTACCGGATATGTGGCAAATAAGCCCCAGACGGCTGCCACGCTGCTTGGCATCAAGGGCGCTCTGACGATTTATCCCGCCTGCGCCCTTCTGGTAGCAGCCTTGATCATCTTCGCTCTCTACGACATTACCGAGAAGAAGTTCAATTCCATTTCCAACGACCTGTCGAATGGTCGCTGGGAGCGCGGCAAGATCGGCGAGAGCACTATCGAGACGATCGATAAATAGCCCCGCTGCTTGAAAAATCATGAATGCAACCTGGTGCGGCGATGCCGTACCGGGACTTGAGTTGAGAGGAAAACCTCTATGAATAACATCAGCTACGAGACGCTCGAGAAGATCGGCTACGAGGGCTACGTGCTGCCCAAGGACGCCCCCGAGAAGGTCCTGCAGTTTGGCGAGGGCAATTTCCTGCGCGCCTTCGTCGATCGTTTCTTCGATATGGGCAACGAGGCCACCGGTTGGAACGGCAAGGTCGTCATGGTGCAGCCCATCAGCGGCGCCTTCGATTTCGCCGATGGTATCAATGCCCAGGATGGCCTGTACACCGTACTGGTGCGCGGCAAGGAGAACGGTGACACGGTTGACGATTCCCGCGTGATCAGCGCCTGCAGCCGTTGCCTCAATCCGTATCGCGAGGCTGACTACCGTGCCATGATGGAGGTCGCCGTTTCCGACGACCTGGAGATTATCGTCTCCAACACCACCGAGGCCGGTATCGCCTACGATCCGTCCTGCAAGGCCGACGACATGCCCCCCGCGAGCTTCCCTGCCAAGCTTGCCCAGGTGCTCCATGCCCGCTGGGCTGCCGGCAAGCAGGGCGTCATCGTGCTCGCCTGCGAGCTCATCGACCATAACGGCGAGGAGCTGCTGCGCATCATGAACCAGTACGTGAGCGACTGGGGCTGGGAGGACGAGTTTTCGCAGTGGATGGCCAGCGACTGCACCGTCTGCACCACGCTCGTCGACACCATCGTTCCGGGTCGCATCCGCGATCCCAAGGAGGCCGCTGCCGTGGCCGAGCGCTTGGGCTATGAAGATCCGTTCTTGGCCGTGCGTGAGCCCTTCCAGATGTGGGGCATCCAGGGTGACGAATCGCTCAAGGAGCGTCTGCCCTTCGTGAAGGCCGGTCTGCCGGGTGTCTTTGTGACCCCCGACGTCACCCCGTACAAGAAGCGCAAGGTCCGCATCCTCAACGGCGCCCACACCGCCTTTGTTCCGGGTTCCTGGGTTGCCGGCTTTGATATCGTGCGCGATTGCATGCACGACGAGATCGTCCGCGGCTTCATGAACACCATGCTCTACGACGAGGTCATCCCGACGCTCGCCACCGACCTGGATGCCGAGGATTGCAAGGCCTTTGCCGCCGCCGTCGAGAACCGCTTCGACAATCCGTTTATCGACCACGCGCTGCTCTCCATCTGCCTCAACTCCACGGCTAAGTGGCGTGCCCGCGACCTGCCCACGCTCAAGGATTACGTTGCCGAGACCGGCAACCTGCCCAAGTGCCTGGCGACGAGCCTGGCCACGCTCATCTCCTTCTACACGCAGGAGCTCGTGTCCCGCGAGGGCGACGGTCTGCACCTGCGTCGCTCCGACGGCACCGAGTACACCGCTCAGGACGACGCCTTCGTGCTCGACTTCTACGCCGCCCGCGCCGGCGCCGACGACGCCGAGCTGGTGCACGATGTGCTCACCAACGAGCAAATGTGGGGCGAGGATCTTACGCAGATCGCCGGCCTGGAGGAGTTTGTCGTCAACGCTCTCGCCGTCGTGCGCTCCGAGGGCGTCAAGCAGGCGTTCGCGAACGCTCAGGCCTAAATCCTTCTGTACGCCCGTCGGGTAACTGGCGGGCGTCACTCGACTTCTGCTCAACCTGTAGGGTTAGGACTCTTTGTAATGAACACTATCCAGATCAATCCGGCCGACAACGTCATCGTTGCGCTGTCGCCGCTCGCCAAGGGTGCTGCCGTCGAGGTTCCCGGCGTGGGCGAGGTCGTTGCCGCGGAGGATATCCCGCAGGGCCACAAGATGGCCGTGCGCGCCATTGCAGCCGGTGAGGATGTCGTCAAGTACGGTCTTCCCATCGGTCACGTGACGAAGGACATTCAGCCCGGCCAGTGGCTGCACACGCACAACGTGAAGACCAACCTCTCGGGTGAGATCGAGTACGCCTACAATCCGACACATCCGGTCGTTGAGCCGGTCGAGGCCGAGACCTTTATGGGCTTCCGCCGTGCCGACGGTCGTGCCGCCACGCGCAATGAGCTTTGGATCATTCCCACCGTCGGTTGCGTCAACGAAGTCGCTCGTGCCATGTGCGAGCAGGCTCAGGACCTGGTCGAGGGCTCGTTGGAGGGCGTCTATTACTTCCCGCATCCGTTCGGTTGCTCACAGACCGGCGCCGACCATGCCCAGACCCGTCGTCTGCTGGTGGCGCTGTCGCGTCACGCAAACGCCGCGGGCGTGCTGTTCTTGTCGCTCGGTTGCGAGAACTGCACGCATCAGCAGGTGCTCGACGAGCTCGGTGACTTCGATCACGAGCGCGTTCGTTTTCTCACCTGCCAGGATGTAGCCGACGAGCAGATCGAGGGCCACAAGATTCTGTCCGAGCTGGCTGACCTGGCCAAGCAGGCCAAGCGTGAGCCCATTCCGGCCTCAGAGCTGGTTATTGGTCTTAAGTGCGGCGGCTCTGACGGTCTTTCGGGCATTACCGCCAACCCCACGATCGGTCGCGTGAGCGATATGGTCGTCGCCCGTGGCGGTACGTCGGTGCTCACCGAAGTGCCCGAGATGTTTGGCGCGGAGAGCATCCTGCTCGATCGCTGCGAGAGCGAGCAGGTCTTTAACGCTGCCTCTGACATGCTTAACGGTTTTAAGGATTACTTTATTAGCCATGGTGAGGTGGTCTACGAGAACCCGAGTCCCGGTAACAAGGACGGTGGCATCACCACGCTCGAGGACAAGAGTTGCGGCTGCGTGCAAAAGGGCGGCTCCGCACCCATCGTCGACGTGCTGCCGTATGCCGGTCAGGTCACCAAGCATGGCCTGAACATGCTGTGCGGCCCGGGCAACGACATGGTATCCACCACGGCGTTGACGGCTGCTGGCTGTCACGTGATTCTGTTCTCGACTGGACGCGGCACGCCGTTTGGTGCACCGGCGCCCACCCTCAAGGTGTTCACCAATCAGCGTCTGTGCGACCACAAGGCCAACTGGATGGACTTTAACGCCGGCGTGATTGCCACAGGCGAACGCACACTCGACGAGGCTGCCCGCGACCTGTATCAGCTGGTACTGGATACGGCGAGCGGTAAGCTAACGAGTGCCGAGCGCCGCGGCTGCCACGAGATCAGTATCTGGAAAGACGGCGTCTGCCTGTAGAGAGATTCGCCATTCGTGGGGGTGGCGAATCTTTTGATCTCGATGACGGGGCTGCACGGTGGTTCTGTGCGAGGAAAGGGTTGCTGCTGCGCGTTTGTGAGATGCTTTTCGGTGCCCTTTTCCGCACTGTTGACGTATCTATGGTTATAAATTCGGGCAAATTGGTTTAAGAAGCCGATTTCGTCCAGGTCAATAGAGGGGAATTGCGTGGCTATCCACATCGTTGAGGAAGCAAATCGTTGTCTGGGCTGCAAAAAGGCGTTCTGTCAAATCAAGGGCTGTCCGGTGCAGACGCCCATTCCGCAGGTTATCGACCTCTTTAAGCAGCGCCGTCTGCAAGAGGCGGGCGAGCTGCTGTTCCAGAATAACCCGATGAGTGCGGTCTGCTCCATGGTTTGCAACCATTCGGGCCAGTGCGAGGGCGCGTGCATCCAGGGCCGCAAGGGCGCGCCCGTGCATTTTTCGAGCATCGAGAACTATATCTCCACGGCGTATTTGGACCGCAAAGAGTGGAAACCCGCGCCGTCGTGCGGCAAGCAGGTTGCCGTGGTCGGTTCCGGTCCTGCCGGCATGACCGTGGCCATTAAGATGGCGCAGCTGGGTTGCGCCGTCACTGTTTTTGAGCAGCGGCCCGAGATCGGCGGCGTGCTGGAGTACGGTATCCCCGAGTTCCGTCTGCCGCGCTCGCTCGTGCAAAAGTACCGCCACGTGATGTGCTCGCTCGGCGTGCGCGTTCGCCCCTCGACCACCATCGGCGGTGCGCTCCACATCGACGACTTGCTGCGCGACGGCTACGATGCGGTCTTTGTTGGTACCGGCACCTGGCGAGCTCGAAAGCTGGGTATTCCCGGCGAGTCGCGCGGCAATGTGCTGTTTGGTATCGACTATCTGGTCGATCCCACGAGCGTGGCAATCGGGCAGAACGTGGCGGTTATCGGCGCCGGCAATGTGGCCATGGATGTTGCCCGCACGGCCCTGCGCTCGGGTGCTCGCAAGGTTACCGTGTACGCCCGATCGCGCCATATCTCTGCCATCGATGACGAGGTGGAGCTGACCGAGCTTGACGGTGCCGAGATTATGTGCGGCAAGGCGATCTGCGCCATCGACGATAACGGTCCGGTGTTCGAGACGGCTATCTTTGACGAGGACAACAACGTGGTGGGCTACGAGGAAGAGCTCGACCATGCGTCCGCCGACACGGTTGTGATTGCGGCGTCTCAGGTGCCCAAGGACAAGCTCGTGCTTACAACGGGCGGTCTGGAGACCGACCATCGCGGCCTGCTTTCGGTCGACGAGCATGGCATGACCACCGTGCCTGGCGTCTTTGCCGCCGGCGACGTGGTCAACGGCCCGCTCACCGTGGTCCATGCCGTAGCTGGTGCCAAGCTCGCCGTCGAAGGCATGACCACCTACCTGGGCCTTTAACTCCATCCCGCCCATCAGTTGCGGTGAAATACGGACTGTTTTGGCTGTCAAAGGCCTTGTCTACTCCGTATTCCACCGCAACTTTTTTGTGAGGGTCGGGATTGAAGGTGGGGAGTGCGAGCGAGTGCGAATGCGGCGGATACTGATACGATAGGTACGTTAGCAACTGCCGCCGAGCGGCTCAAACGAAAGGAACCCTGTATGGAGTCATCCGCCTACCCGATGCTCTTTAGCCCGATCAAGGTCGGTACGACCGAGGTCAAGAACCGCGTCTTTATGCCGCCGGTATCTACCAACCTGGCCGATCACGGCTATGTGACCGACGACTTGGTCGATCATTACCGTGCTCGCGCCAAGGGCGGCGTGGGCCTCATCATCACCGAGGTCGTGACGGTCGAGCCCACCTATACCTATCTGCCGGGTGACATGTGCTGCTACGACGATACGTTTATCCCCGGCTGGGAAAAGCTCGCCGCGGCCGTCCACGAGTATGGCTGCAAGATCATGCCGCAGCTCTTCCACCCCGCCTACATGGCCTTTAACATTCCGGGCACGCCTCGCCTGATCGCTCCGTCCTTTGTGGGCCCGTCTTACGCCCGCGAGGCACCGCGCCCCATCACGGTCGACGAGATTCACGAGCTCACGCATCAGTTTGGCGACGCTGCCGTGCGTATGCAGAAGGCCGGTGTCGATGGCGTCGAGGTCCACGCAGCGCACGCCCACGGCATGCTCGGCGGCTTTTTGACCCCGCTCTATAACAAGCGTACTGATGAGTACGGCGGCTCGCTCGACGCCCGTATGCGCTTCTTGCTCGAGGTCATCGCCGAGATTCGCGAGCGCTGCGGCAAGGACTTTATCATCGACGTCCGTATTTCGGGTGACGAGTACACCGATGGCGGTCTGACCCTCAACGATATGATTTATGTCTCGCGTCGTCTGGAGAAGGCCGGCGTCGACATGATTCATGTGTCGGGCGGCACCACCATCAAGCGTGGCTCCGCGATTCCCGCCGCCGGTACCCAGCAGGCGTCGCACGCCGCCTGCTCGCGTGAGATTAAAAAACACGTCAACATTCCCGTCGCCACCGTCGGACGTATCAACGAGGCCTGGATCGCCGAGGAGCTGATCGAGGACGGCGCTGCCGACATCTGCATGATGGGCCGCGCCAATCTGTGCGATGCCGAGTTCTGCAATAAGGCCGCTGCCGGCAACGCCGACGACATCCGCCCCTGCATCGGCTGCCTGCGCTGCCTGAACGGCATTATGTTCGGCAAGCGCATCTCCTGTACCGTCAACCCGGACGTGGAGCGCGACGAGGCCGGCTACGAGCCTGCCGCCGAGGCCAAGAACGTGCTCGTTGTGGGCGCTGGTCCTGCGGGCATGGAGGCAGCCTACATTGCCGCCAAGCGCGGCCACAACGTGGTGCTCGTTGACAAGCAGGATGAGCCGGGCGGCGAGATGCGCATCGCGGCCGTTCCGCCGGCAAAGCAGGAGCTCACCCGCGTGATCAAGTATCAGTACCGTCGTCTGGCCGAGGCGGGCGTGAAGTGCATATTTGGCACCGAGCTTACTGCCGAGGACATTCAGCGTGACTACGCGGGCTACGAGGTTGTCCTGGCTTATGGCGCCGAGCCCATCGCTCCGGCTTTCATGCAGGGCTTTAAGCAGGTTATGACGGCTGACGACCTGCTGGGTGGCAAGGCTTTCCCGGGCAAGAAGATCGTCATCGTGGGCGGCGGCACCGTTGGCTGCGAGACGGCCGATTACCTGGCCCCGCTGGTCAACGACCTGTCGCCGGCCAATCGCGATGTCACCGTCATCGAGATGACCAAGACGCTCGCCGCCAACGAGGGCGGTGCCGGTCGCGCGGTGCTCATCACGCGCATGCTCTCCAAGGGCGTTCACGTGCTGACCGAGGCCAAGGTGACCGAGATTACCGAGGACACTATCAGCTACGAAAAGGACGGCGAGGTCCACACCATCACCGGTGCCGATACGCTGGTGCTTGCCATGGGCTATCGTCCCAATACCAAGCTGGCCGACGACCTGGCTGCAGCCGGTGTTGCCACCCACGTGCTGGGCGATGCCCAGAAGTGCGGCAACATCCGCGATGCCATCGGCGATGGCTACAAGGTTGCCTGCGAGCTCTAGTCAACCCCTTTGCACCAATCGATTGCAAAAAGCGGCGGCTGCCCTGTGTGTTGGGCAGCCGCCGCCTGCGTTTTGCCAAAGAAAGATTATTGTCGGGCCCTAAATGCCTTTTGCTTCTGCTCCCTCCGCAATCATGTTGCGGTTATACACCAGGTGCAAATACATCGCGTCGTGCGCTGCGGTGGGGTTGCGCGCGGCGATGGCATCGGCCACGCCACGGTGGGTGCGGATGGTCTCCTCGACGAGCCTTTTTTGCCCGTTACGTCGATAAAGAGGGGAACGGATGCCTTGAGCACACCCATCAGACGGGCAACGACGAGGTTGCCGCCATCCCAGGGCGGCTACATGGAGTAGCGCCCGTGCGCATCGATTCCCTCTCATAGATGTGCGGCACAAAGAGCCCCGAGCTCACACGAGCTCGGAGCTTTTTTCGTCTGGATTGGGGACGCATAGCCGGACGTAAACAATTTGCGTCTGGTAATAAGCGTACGAAAGCGCAATTTACGTCTTAATTTCGGACGCAAATCAAGACGAAAACCGTTTACGTCTGCTTTAAATCCGTACGAAAACGGTTTTCATCTTGCAGGGCAGTTGTCGTTTCTACAGTTCAACTTCCAGTTCGGCTTTGTGCTCGTAGAGGTAGTCGCGCATGTAGGGGATGGCAAATGAGACCTTGCCGTACGAAGGAGCCTCGATAATCGATTCTCTTAACAGGCGGCTGCGGACGGAGCTCACCTGTTGAGGCGTTTTGTTCAGGGCATCGGCAACCATGCTGGTCGAGCTCGTCTGCCCCAAAGACGCCATGCTCAGCAGATAAGCGATGCACGTGGGCGGAATGCGCTGCAGCGCGGGCTCAATCACCATGGCGCAGAAGCGTTCGCGTGCCGTTGCAATGCCACGCTCGGCTTCTTCTTCTCCAATAATCGCTGTGTGTGCACGTCTTGCCAACTGCCATGCGTAGTATCCAACGAGTTGGATCATGAAAGGATAGCCTTGCGTTGCCTCGGCAAGTTGGCCGGCAATACCTGGCTGCAACTCCATGCCAGACGCTTCAATGGTTTCCTCGAGGGAGTACGACACTTCGGTTACTGCCACAGCCTTCAGATCAAAGGGGAGGGCACGGCGCAAAAACGTAAGTGTCTTTCCGTTGATGATGCTTTCAATCATCGAAGGCAGCCCAGCAAAAACAAAGGCGATATCAAGGTCTTCGCCGATAACCTGCTGAATCGCAATGGAGAGCGTTCGGACCTCATCGAGCTCTGCGTCTTGAACCTCGTCGAGAGTGATGAGCAGGCCATTTCCATTCTTGGTTATTGTCTGTCTCATGGCGTCGCGTAGCGATGGGCCGATTCGCTCAATATCTATGCTGCCGATGGATATGCCAGCTACGGTGGGCTCAAATCTGGCGTGTTTGGCCTGGAATTTGGGCTGCAGCTGTTCGAGAATGCGCTGGCAAAGTCCCTCGGTTGCGACCTCTTTTATGACCGTCCAGCCACGGCTTTGCGCCAAACGTGAGCACTCGTCAAGGAGGACCGTCTTGCCCGTTCCACGGACGCCGGCTATGCGCATTAGGCGCCCAGGGGCACCAGGCCCGTTGGTGAGGCCTTCACTGAATTCTTCAAGTACATCTTCGCGGCCGATAATCGTGGGAGGTGTTTTACCTGCTGTGGGCTTAAAAGGGTTTGTTTGCATGTGAGCCACCTTTGCTCAAGATATAGCAAGATATAGCAAGATATAGCAAAGTATAGCAAGATATAGCAAAGTATAGTGAGATATAGCAACGTATAGCGCTGTTTGCGGGTTCTTACGGTGGTGCTATTTCCCGAATGCCGCGCGCACAAAGCGCTGGGCGAACAGCTTATTAGCGATGTTGATGACATGGCCCAAGAACAGCGCCGAGATGGCGGTGGTCACGCCAAAGCCGCCCAGGTTGTGCATGAGCGCGAGCGACAGAACGAGAGACACGGCGACATGCGAGCAGTCGAACACGACTTTTACGTCACCAAAGCGGCGTTTAATCTTTTCGGCAATGACCTGCACCAGGCCGTCGGGCGCGTTGGGGACAACGCCCATGTTGACGACGAGACTTACGCCAAATGCAGTGACAGCGAGGGAGAGCAGCATGGTCTCAACCTGTATGGGGAGTGCTGCGGGATGCAGCGGGTTGACCGCCATGAAGAAGTCGGTGAAGCCGCCGATGAGCGTTGAGAAGCACAGCTCGAGCAGGATGCGCGGCTGGAACTCGCGTCGCAAGATAGTGAATTGTGCCACGATGTAGGCGACATAGGTAGCAGTGATCCAAAAGCCGAGCGTCTTGCCCGTGAGCATGGATAGGGTTGTGGCAAAGCACGTGAGCGCGGCGACGCCCAGGCCGGATGCCGTCTGGAGACTCATGCCGAGTGCCAGTACTGCAACGCCCGCCAGATACATCAGCATCCTGATGACGGTATGGAACCAATCGATCTTCTCTCCATTCATGATGATGAGCGGTCGCATGTTGCTACCCGTCCTTTCGGTTGTGTGAAAAAACTGACCCGGACCGGCAAAAGAGGGTTATCGGAGGCACTGCTGTTAAAGCAGAAAAGCCGGCCCCATGGTCAGTTGTCTAGGAAGTGTCTCGCTGTGCCGGAATGGGACTGAAGGGCCAGCGAGACGGGAGGAAAGCAAATGACATTGCGTGGGCAATAGGATGCCAAGATGGTAGGGTGCGTCTTAGCATCCTATTGCCCACGCTCGACGAAATCGGTTTCGTTTGAGCCTTAGTATACGCACGGGATTCTACTTGCAAAGAGAAAAACAATAAAAAGTGAACGTTCACCTAATCGTAACAACTCGTTGGCTGTATCATGGCGGTAGTCGATACGAAACCGATTTCGTATCGACTACGCATGCGTTGTATCTGTCCATTATCTGGTGGTGTAAACGAGGGGTTACACCTGCCGCAAAAGCGGCATTCATCATTGTCCAGATCGAAAGGATCACCATGGAACAGCATACCGATTGCTCGTACTGCATGTGCGGGACCGACAACACGCTCGTCGATGCCTTTGGCATCCCCATGCTTGATCTGCCTGCCAGCAAGCTCATCTTGTTTAAGGAGCAGAGTCATAAGGGCCGCGTAATCGTGGCCTCCAAGCAGCACGTCGATGACATCTCCTGCATGTCCGAGGAAGACGCCGCCGCCTTTATGGCCGATGTCCGCCACGTCGCGGCAGCGCTGCACAAGGCGTTCAATCCCGACAAGATTAACTTTGGTGCCTACGGCGACACCATGCATCACCTGCACGTGCATATCGTCCCCAAGTACAAGGACGACCCGTTTGAGTTTGGCGACGTGTTTGCCATGAACCCCGGTCGCGTCACGCTCGAGTCGGCTCAGTACGACGAGATCGCCCAGGCAATTGTCGCCAACCTGTAAGCGAGTAAAAGCTGCTATTTCGAATAGAAGCACTTGGCTTCATTGCCAGTTAAAAGGAGCTTATCTATGAATGCGGGAGTTGTTTCACTCCTTTTGGTGCTGGTGGGCGTAGTCCTGCTGGTCGCCATGATCGTTAAGTTTAAAATCAACAGCATCATTGCGCTTATTCTTTCCGCCATTTTTATCGCCCTTGCCGACGGCATCTCTGTGGGCGACCTTGTCACCACCATGGAAGATGGACTGGGCGGAACGCTTAAGTCGCTTGCGCTGATCATTATCTTTGGCGCAGCCATCGGAAAACTGATGACCGATTCGGGTGCCTCGCAGCAGATTGCCGACACTATCGTTGACAAGCTCGGTATTAAGCTGCTGCCTGTTGCGCTTCTGATCATCGGCGTTATCTTTGGTATGAGCATGTTCTACGAGGTGGCGTTCCTTATCGTTACGCCGCTCGTTATCAGCATCGCCAAAGAGGCCGACATCCCCTATATGCGCCTGATTATCCCGGCTGTTTCTGGTACCACGATGGGCCATTCTCTTTTTCCGCCGCAGCCTGGTCCTATGGCGCTGGTGAGTGCCTTTGGTGCCGAGGTTCCGCCGGTCTACATCTTTGGTCTGATCGTCACGATTCCGACACTTATCTGCTCTGGTCTTTTGCTGTGCCATTTCATCCCCGGTCTCGATGACATGCCGCTTGGCAATGTTATGAAGCCGGCGGAGCGCAGGCCTGCGGACGAGCTTCCGCCGTTCTGGCTTTCCATTCTGGTGCCGCTGTTCCCGGCAATCATCATGATTGGGGCTTCGATTATCAAGAACACGGTGGGCGAGGGTTGCTTTGCATACGATCTTGCCAGCTGCATCGGTAGCGCAGATATCACTATGCTCATCACGATGATTCTTGCCATGGTTGCGTATGGTTATACGCGCGGCATGGATGGCGGAGAGATCTCTAGCTCTATGTCCGATGCTATCAAGGGCGTCGCGAACGTGCTGCTCGTTATCGGTGCCGGCGGCATCATGAAGCAGGTCATCATTACTTCTGGCGTTGGCGCGACGCTTGCCGACATGGTGAGCCTCATGCCGGTGTCGCCGCTGATTTTGGCTTGGGTGATCACGGTGGTCCTGCGCCTGCTCACCGGCCAGGGCACCGTCTCGGCCATCACCGCCGCCGGCGTCGTGGCACCTATGGTTACGCAGTTTGGCATCAACCCGGTGCTTGCAGTACTGGTCTGCGCCTGCGCATCCAATACCATCACGCCTATGTATGACGGCGGCTACCTGCTGTTCCAGCAGTCGTTTGGCCTGTCGATGAAGGATACCTATAAGACATGGGGCCTGTTGGAGCTCGTCAACTCCGTTGTCGGCCTCATCATGGTTCTAATCCTGAGCCTGTTTATCTAGGCGAGAAACGCATAAGACAAGCGTGTCTCACCGCAAGCCCGCGGACAGTTGCCTATCAAACTGTCCGCGGGCCTTTGCTTTTTATACCAACGGCATGTCGCACCCGTCCCCCCATAAGTTGCGGTGGAATAGTTCCTGTTTTTGCTGCTGAAGGCTTTGAGCAGGAACTATTCCACCGCAACTTATGGGGGGACGGGGGATGCGATAGTATTGCATGGTGGTATTCGATTAACCGAGGCTTCATCCGAGGGCTTTATGGAACAGCAGCATTATCAGAGCCTGCAAGACCAGGCGTACAACGCATTGCGGTCCAAGATCATCTATGCCGAGCTCAAGCCCGGCACGCGCCTTTCGGCGATTGGTCTGGAAAAGGAGACGGGAATCGGACGCACGCCCATTCGCGAGTCCTTTGTGCGCCTGCGTGAGCAGGAGCTGGTGGAAACGCGTCCCAAAAGCGGCACCTATGTCTCAAAAATCAGCATGGAGCGCGCCGAGAACGCCTGTTTCTTGCGTGAGAAACTCGAGAGAAGCGTGCTCATTAAATGCTGTTCGGCCGCCTCGCCCGAGCAAAAGCAGCGGATTGAGCAAATCCTTGGCGAGTCCGAGTCGCTCGACCATAGCGAAACGCGTCGTTTCTTTGACCTGGACAACCTGTTCCATGAGACGTGTTTTGAGATTGCCGGTCGTCACATGTTGTGGGATTGGATGAAGAGCATCAACACGCATTTTGAGCGATACAACTGGTTGCGTATGGTGTCGCAGGATCTGGATTGGGAGCCGATTCGTCGGCAGCATCGCCGGATTCTCGAGGCCATTAAGAGGGGCGATACCGATGCGGCGAGCTATCTGGCAGAGACACACCTGCACCTGATGCCCGAAGAGCAAGGTCCGGTTATCGCCTTGCATCCCGACTATTTTGAGCTGTCCAAAGACTCGGCCATCTAATTTGTCCCTTTATTTAGTTGCGGTGAAATAGGGATTGTTTTGCGGCTCTGATGGTGTAGGCAGTCCGTATTCCACCGCAAGTGACGGGGCACATCGGGGCACGAAAAAGCTGCGGCGCCGCTTGGAGGAAAAGACCGGAAGCAAGGGTCCATTTCTCCAGACGGCGCCGCAGCTGTTTTGATGGTTCGGCTTTTGTCGAAGTGTCTTAGTTGAGCGCGACTGCCAGCCGAGTAGGCAAAGCGGCTCGGGGGCGTGTCGCTTCCGTCACGTTCTATCAGCATACAAGACGGTTTTGGTTCTTGTTCGTGACGGAAACGGCGCGCTTCCGAGCCGCTTTAAAAGAAAGGGGGCGAGGTCTAGGGCACGCCCCCTTTCACGATAGAGAGCTAAACCTAGCCGCGGACCTTCTTGACGACGTCCATGGCCTCGCGGGCAATCTGCTCGACCTTGGAGAAGTCGCCATCGGCAAACAGGGCCGGCTTGACCATCCAGGTGCCACCGCAGGCGATGATGGCAGAGGAGCTCAGGTACTCCTCGACGTTGGCGGTGCTCACGCCGCCGGTAGGCATAAAGCGGTGACCGACAAACGGAGCGGCGAGGGCCTTGATGGTGTTCAAGCCGCCATACTGGGACGCGGGGAAGAACTTGGTGACCTTGAGGCCCAGGTTCTCGGCTGCGGTGACCTCGGAGGGGGTTACGGTGCCGGGAAGGACAGGCAGGTCGATGTCGATGCAGTGCTTCACAACGTCCTCGTTGTAACCCGGGGAGACGATGAACTTGGCACCGGCTGCGCGGGCCTGCTCAACCTGCTCGACGGTCAGGACAGTGCCGGCGCCAACGCACATCTCGGGCTCGGCCTCGGCCATAGCGGCGATGCACTCGGCGGCGCAGGCGGTGCGGAAGGTGACCTCGGCGGACTTCATGCCAGCTGCCATAAGGGCGTGGGCGAGCGGAGCGGCGTCCTCGACCTTGTCGAGCACGACGACCGGCACGATGCCCAGGGACTCAAGCGTGGTGTAGAACTGATCGAACATAATGTTCCTTTCGATGTATGGCGCGCATGGGCGCGTGATTGCCAAATATGCTGGTCAGGAGCCGATTTTGGATTGGTTATCGGAGGCACTGCTTGGGGTTCAAGCAATTCCAAAACCAGCTGCTCGACCAGTCATGTAGGGAATGCCAGGCAAAACCGGAATGGGACTGGTGGTTTTGCCCGACCGGAGGAATCGGGGAGCGGGCCGCAGGGGTATGGGATTGGAAAGCTGCGGCCCGCGGAATGGAGACGGATTAGCGCGCGACGCGGGTGCCACCGTCGGCGGCGGATGCCGCGGCTGCGATCTCGTCTGCGGTCACCAAGTTTGAATCGCCCTTGATAGTGAGCTTGAGGATCGAGGCTGCAATCGCGTAGTTGACAGCGTCCTGCGGGTCAAAGTCGTTGATGAGGGCATGGACGAGGCCGGCGTTGAAAGCGTCGCCGGCGGCAACGCCCTCGAGTACGTGCACGTCGTGAGCAGGGGAGAACCAGTGCTCGCCGCTCTCGGCCTCAAAGAGCATGCCCATCCAGATGGAGCGCTCGACGCAGGAGATGTTGCGGACGACCGAGGCGACCTTTTTGCAGCCGTACTCGGCGCAGATCTGACGGGCCATCTCGACGTAGGTGTCGCGCTCCTCGATGCCATGGGCAAGGGAACCAGAGACGCAGGTCATGCCGAGGCCGGCGGGCGCATCCTCGTCGTTGGCGATGCAGATGTCGACGAGCGGCAGGAGTTCCTTCATGGTGGCCTGCGACTTCTCGGGCGACCACATCTTGCCGCGATAGTTCACGTCGCACACGGTGGTGATGCCCTTGGCGCGGCAGGCGGCGAGTGCCTCCTTGCAGGCGGCGGCCATCTCATCGGAGACGGCGGGGGTCACGCCGGAGAAATAGAAGACATCGATGCCCTTGAGGATCTCGTCCCAGTCAAAGACGTCGCGTTTGGCCATGTTGATGGCAGAGAACTTGCGGTCGTAGACGCAGCCGTTGCCGCGCTGCGAGGCGCCGACCTCAAACACATAGGAGCCAAGACGGTCGCCCTGACGCACGACGCGCGTTGTGTCGACGCCGTAGGCCTTCAGCGAGCGCAGCGCGCACTCGCCTAGGCGGTTGGCCGGGACAACGGATACGTAAGCGGCCTTGTCGCCTTGGTAGGCCAGGGAAAGAGCGGTGTTGGCCTCGGCGCCACCGTAGCGGACGTCAAACTCGGTTGCCTGCTCAATGCGCAGATGATCTTTGGGCGAGAGCCTCATCATGATCTCGCCGAAGGTAAGAACCGTTTTACCCATGGTCGCGCAGCTCCTTCTTGCTCGTGCGTACACCTTTGATATGGCGTTGGCGCGGAGGTGCCAAGACGGTAGGGTACATCTTTGCACCTCCGCGCCAACGCTTGCCGAAATCGGTTTACGAAATCGGTTTCGTTTCGAGTTGTAGTATACTCACCTACAGCGTTTTGCAAGCGAGATTTTTAAAAAAATGCCTAAAATGGCTCAGACTGCTGACAATTGGGAAACGGGGTGCGCCATGGCGCAGATGAGAATCAAGGACATTGCCGCCGAGGCGGGCGTGAGTCCGGCCACGGTTTCGCGCTATCTCAATAACCGCCCCGGGCAGATGACCGAGGAAACCCGTGCTCGCATCGCAGCGGTTATCGAGCGCACCGGCTATCGCCCACGTGCCGCCGCACGCAATCTGCGCAGCTCACGCACCAACCTCATCGGCGTGATCCTGGCCGACATCGCCAACCCGTTCTCGAGCGCCATGCTCGAAGGACTTTCCGCCAGCGCCGCTGCGCGCGGCTGCTCGCTCATGACGGCCATTAGTGGTAACGACTCCGCTAAGGAAGCGGAGTCGCTCACCAGACTTATCGATGCCGGCGTGGACGGTCTGGTCGTCAACACCTGCGGAGGCAATGACGAGGCGATCGCCGCGGCAGCGGGACGTCTGCCCGTTGTGCTGCTCGACCGCGACGTTGCCGACGGCGGTGTCGATCTGGTGACATCTAACAACCGTGAGCTGGTCGCCGGCCTGGTAGACGCCTTGACCGCCGCTGGCAGCGAGCGCCTGTGCCTGCTCACCGAGGCAAGCGACGACAGCCCCGTGCGTCGCAAGCGCGCCGAGGCCTTTACCGACGAGCTTTTGCACCGCGGCCTTGCCGGCGAGGTCGTCACCCTGGCCGACGGGGGCGCCACGGGCGTCGGCCGCCTGGACGAGACCATCCGCGGCTATGCAGGTAAAAAGCTCGGCCTCATTGCTGTCAACGGCTTGGTTTTCCTGCGTCTGGCCGAGGCGCTAGCGCAGCTGGGACCCTCGCTGCCGGCGGGGCTCAAGATCGCGACGTTTGACGACTACCCCTGGAACCATGTGCTCTTTGGTGGCGTGACCACGGCCGCGCAGGACACCCTCACCATTGCCGAGCGCGTAGTCGAGCGCCTTTCCGAGCGCATCGACGTTGTTACCACCACCGTGGGCGAGGCCGCGAAGCTGGCGCCTAAACGCATCGAGATCCCCGGTCACATCGAACACCGCGCATCAACCTCGCGCCAGCCTGTGTGATAATATATAGAAAATGTCATACAGGAGGTATCCATGGCTGCGTCTGTGCTGAGTGTGCGAGTGGACTCGTCAATTAAAGACTCATTTGCCGAACTGTGCGAAGAGCTTGGCATGACTTCGTCTGTTGCGGTCAATATGTTTATGAGGCAGATGCTGCGCGAGCGCTCTCTGCCGTTTGTTCCTTCACTTGGTAAAAGCTCTGCGAGCGAAAGCGCCGCGACGGGCATTTTGGATACTGCCCAGATTGAGTCCGCCGTCCGCGAGGCGGCCAGCTCGATTCCCGCCATCAAAACCGTGATTCTTTTTGGTTCGTATGCCCGTGGCGAGGCGCATGCCGATAGTGATATTGACTTGCGTCTCGAAGTCGATCGCGAGCAGGGCTTTGGTCTTTTTGCGCTGTCGGCGTTTGGCGAGGCGGTGCGCAAAGAAACCGGGAGGCAGGTTGATCTCGTCTCTAGTGATCATCTTGATGACGAACTTGCCGCGGTAATCGAGCGCGAAGGAGTGATCCTTTATGATCGCGCGTAAGTCAGACAGCCTTCGCGCCCAAGAGGTTTTGGAGGCCATCTCCGAAACGAACGAGCGCATCAAGGCTTTTGATATCACCGAGGACCAGTTTCTGCATGCGAATGACGTGCGGACGAGGGCGTTGGCGGACTCCCTTTTGATGTGTGCGCTTAGGGTGACGGAAGAAGCGGGCAAATTGTCGGAACGCTCGCAGCGGCTTCATCCCGAAATTGAATGGCGTGGAATTATCGGCATGAGAAATTATCTTGCGCATGATTACGGCAATGTCGACCGCTCGGTTGTTTGGGATGCAGTGACGATGGAGTTCCCTGCGCTGGAACGAGCCTGTAGACAAATTGTCTCCGAATCTGAACGCTAACCGCTCGTTCGCAACGGCCTGTTCGCGCACGTTTTTTGAGCGCTTGATACGCTTTAACCCTGCGGAAACATTTTTCTGCGATAGTATCTGCGATATAGATCAGTCGAAACCCGCCCGAAAGAAAGGGGAGCGACATGAACCAGCAGAACATCGATTACGTACTCCGCTCCGTAGAGCAGCGTGACATCCGCTTTGTGCGTCTGTGGTTTGTCGACATTCTCGGCCGCCTCAAGAACTTTGCCATTAGCCCCGAGGACCTCGAGGTCGCTTTTGAGGAGGGTATTGGCTTTGACGGCTCCGCCATCGAGGGCTTTGCCACGCCTGAGGAAGCTGACATGCTGGCGTTTCCCGATGCTTCGACCTTCCAGATCCTGCCGTGGCGCCCGAGCCACAACGGCGTCGCTCGCGTGTTCTGCGACGTGTGCACCCCCGATTGCAAGCCGTTTGCCGGCGACCCGCGCGATGCCCTGCGCCGCATGTTCCACAAGGCCGAGAAGGCTGGCTATCTGCTTAACGTGGGCGCCGAGCTGGAGTACTACTACTTCCCCGACGAGCACACTCCCGAGCCGCTCGACAACGTGGGCTACTTCGATCTTTCGGTGAGCGATGCCGCTCGCGACCTGCGTCGCAACACGGTCCTCACTCTCGAGAAGATGTCCGTGCCCGTGGAGTACACCTTCCACGCCGCCGGCCGCTCGCAGCACGGCATGAGCCTGCGTCACGCCGAGGCCCTGAGCATGTCCGACGCCATCACCACGGCCAAACTCATCATTAAGCAGCAGGCCTACGAGAGCGGTTGCCACGCCTCCTTTATGCCCAAGCCGTTGGCGGGCGAGGATGGCAGCGCCATGTTTTTGCATCAGTCGCTGTTCGACCACGACGGCAACAACGTCTTTTGGGGCGAGGGCGACGAGAAGTACCATCTCTCCGATATCGCCAAGCACTATATGGCCGGCATCCTGGCGCATGCCCGCGAAATCAGCGCCATCACCAACCCCACGGTCAACTCGTACAAGCGCATCACCACGGGCGGCGACTCTGTGCCGCAGTACGCCACGTGGGGCCTGCGCAACCGCGCGAGTATGGTCCGCATCCCGGTCTACAAGCCCGGCAAGCAGCTGTCCACGCGCATCGAGCTTCGTAGCCCCGACCCCATGGCCAACCCGTACCTGGTCAACGCCGTCACGCTGGCGGCCGGTCTCGACGGCATCGAGCGCAAGCTGGAGCTCCCGCCCGAGGCCACGGCCGAGACGCTCAAGCTCACCGACCGTCAGATGCTCGAGGCCGGCTACACGCCGCTGCCGCGCTCGCTCAAAGAGGCGCTTGACGTGTTTGAGGACTCGCAGTTTATGAAGGATGCCCTCGGCGAGCACATCCACAGCTTCTTCCTCAAAAAGAAGCGCGACGAGTGGCATAAGTTTGAGTCTACGATCACCGAGTGGGAGATCAAGCACTACCTGGCGAACTCCTAATCGCGCCGGCTTGTTCCAGTACGATTGAGCTCATTTACTTGGAGGCCGATATGTCCGAAAAGAGTGCCCTGTTCATGGCGCGCACGACGCGCTTCCACGAGTTTGCCCGCAGCCTGACGACCACCCTGGGTGTCGAGGTGAGCCTGGTCACCCCCGATTCGCCGACTGCGGCGCATGACTTTGACCTGCTGATTCTCGATTCCGATGGCATCCACAGCGACCGCATCGATCAGATTGCCAAGTGGCTTGACGATCGCGGCGGCGTCCCCATGCTGGTGATCGTCGACGACGAGGCGCTCGGCACCCTGCGCCTGCCGAATCACGCGCATGCCGACTTTGTATGCCCCACGGCGACGCCCAACGAGCTTAAGGCTCGTGCGCAGCGCCTGATGGGCGAGGAGGAGACCGTCGCCGCCGACGATGTGCTCAACATCGACAACCTTGAGATTAACCTGGCTACCTACCAGGTGACGCTCGATGATGAGCCCATCGACCTGACGCTGATGGAGTACTCGCTGCTGAGCTTTTTGGCGACGCACCCCAACCGTGCCTACAGCCGCGAGGTGCTGCTGCACCGCGTGTGGGGCTTTGAGTACTGCGGCGGCACGCGCACCGTCGACGTGCACATTCGACGCATCCGCTCCAAGGTGGGTCCGCAGATCGCGGCGCACATCACCACCGTCCGCGGCGTGGGCTATCTGTTTAAGGACTAGATTTCCACCACAAAGGGGACAGGCACTTTTGTGGTGGTTTTGACGCAGGTACGGATTCCTTTCGGGTCTGCGGCAGAACTTAAGCCTTCCTAAAAGATTGCGTTCTCATACACTTGCGCCCGCATATTGGGGTACAACTCAACGTGAACAATGATGGCCCGCCACATGTTTGGCGGGCCTTTGGCTATTTGACGAAAGGATCGCAGCCATGAGCGAGTACGATTCCCAGCGTCCCCAGGATGCGGGCAACGCCGGCGAGACCCAGCAGCAGCCGCGTGTGCAGGTGGAGTCGACGCCTGCCGGTAGCAACATTCCCTACGTGCAGGCTTACGACACGCAGACCGGCAAGCCGCTGGGCGGCCAACAGGTCGTGAACAAGCACACGGTGGTCAAGACCAAGACCAAAAAGCTGCCGATCTTTATTACGGCGCTTGCCGGCTGCGCCTGCGGAGCCTTGCTGGTCATTGCGCTCATTATGAGCGGCACGCTCGATATCGGTGGCGGCAAGAATGCCGTGACGGCGGGCGCTTCGGGTTCATCGACGCAAAAGATCACGATCGATTCCGAGGACACCACGTTGGCCGAGGCCGTTTCTGCCAAGGCATTGCCCTCCGTGGTTTCCATTACCGCCACTTCGAGCGGCAGCCAGAATGGCTCGCTTTCGCAGTCTGCCGACGAGTCGGATAGCTCGGGCAGCGTCGGTTCGGGCGTGGTGCTCGATACCGAGGGCCACATCCTCACCAACAACCACGTGGTCGATGGCTATGACCAGTACGTGGTGACCATGGACGACGGCACCACCTACGAGGCCGAGTTCGTGGGCAACGACGCCTCGAGCGACCTGGCCGTCATCAAGCTCAAGGACGCCGACGCCTCCAAGCTTACGCCGATCGAAATTGGCGACTCCTCCAAGCTCAACGTTGGCGAGTGGGTTATGGCGATCGGCTCGCCGTTCGGCAACGAGCAGTCTGTCTCCACGGGTATCGTGTCGGCGCTCTATCGTTCCACGGCCATGAGCTCTACCAGCGGTAACACCATCTATGCCAACATGATTCAGACCGATGCCGCCATCAACCCGGGCAACTCCGGCGGCGCGCTCGTCAACGACAACGGTGAGCTGGTGGGCATCAACTCGCTCATCGAGAGCTACTCGGGCTCCAGCTCGGGCGTGGGCTTTGCTATTCCCGTTAACTACGCCAAGAACATTGCCGACCAGATCATCGGCGGCAAGACGCCGGTGCATCCGTACATGGGCGCTACGCTTTCGAGCGTCAACGCGCTCAACGCCCGCACCAACAAGCTGAGCACCGATAGCGGCGCGTATGTGGCGAGCGTCGTTGAGGACGGTCCTGCCGCCAAGGCCGGCATTCAGGAGGGCGACGTCATCACCAAGTTGGGCGACGACGAGATCACGAGCGCCGATGGCCTGATCATCGCGCTGCGCAGCCACGAGGTGGGCGAGAAGGTCGAGATCACGCTCATGCGCGGCAAGGAAGAGAAGAAGGTCACCGTCGAGCTGGGCTCCGATGAGGAGCTGCAGAACCAGCAGCAGGACGACAGTTCGACCGACACCGGCAACGGCGGTATTACCGACGAGCAGCTGCGCCAGTATCTGGAGGAGCTGCTGGGCCAGCAGGGCCAGGGTCAAGGTTACGGCCAGGGGTTCTAGCGAGCCGTTTCGCACATATCGAAGCCAGAGGGGCTGTCCCATCAACGCGGGGCAGCCCCTCTTTTCTTATTGATCCGTTGGGGACGGAGGAAAACAGATCATTTTGGTTAGTCTTCGTCGCTGGGAAGGCTTCCAAATGCCTCGATGTACTCTTCGTCCGACATCCAGTCGATGATGTCGCCAGGTTTGCAGTGAAGTGCCTCGCACATCGCGGTCAACGTCGAAAAGCGAATGCCCTTGAGCCGCCCCGTTTTAATGCGCGAAACGTTAACGGGCGAGATGCCGATAATGTCGGCAAGTTCTTGAGAGGACATTTTGCGATCCGCCATGACGCGATCGAGTCTCATGACGATTGGCATGCTGCCCTCCTTCTAAATAATGGCGTCAACGTCCGACTGCAAGAGTCGCCCGTACTCAAAGATAGCCGAAAGAGATAGCGCAAACAAAGCGAGAACCAGTGTCCAAGCGTTAAAACCAAAGATACCAATTGCGGTAATACTGACGTCGTTGGGGAGCTGGACGGCACATAGGTTATCGAAGGTAATCGAGACAATTGAAGAAATGAGCAGCAGAAGCCCAACAACCAGAAAACGCCGGCATTGTTTTCGCGTGAATATCGACTGAGTGCTGACGACGTCAAGGCAGAAGTTCAAGTAGACAATCAGGCATGTGATTGAAAGCGCCAGGGCCAGAACGTCGCGGATGGCGAGCGCGGTAAGGACGGCGCTCGGAATGGACTCACCGTTAATATAGAAGGGAGTGGGTGCAAAGAGCACCTCCCGCGCCTCGTTGGCAACGCTGAACGCTGAGAAGGCCGCCATGATTGCTGCGACAGACAAAGTGGCGAGCAACATCACACTGCTAAAACGGCATCGTTTATCTGAGCTTTCCATAATTAACCCCAAAAAGGCTGCGGCAATGCCGCAGCCAAAAAATCCTAAGCATAGATGGTTCTTGCTTCAGAATGCCAACTGCCGTTGTAATAGTAAGTAACAGTTACGACGACGCTTCCGTTGCTGAGTCCGTATCTATGAGTCCAGCTGATGTTGCTAACTCGAGAATTGGAGGTCCAGTTCTTTATGGATTTGATGCCCGTTATCGTTCCATAGGTATCGTTAACGGTGTAAGTAACATGGAGCCTGACGCCGTTCGAATAGGCGAGGGTGGTTTCAGCGGTGTAGATTGAACGACTTTCGGCAACTGGCGAAATGATAGAGGAATGGGTTTCTGCTGCGAAGGCGGGCTGCGCGGTCATGCACGATAACCCAACAAGGCAGACGGCGAGTAAATAAGCAACCTTTTTCATCATTGGCTTCTAACTATCTGGTGATTATTTTTTAAACTCCTTTCTGACATCGAGCTATTCCTTTTGGTAATCATGATGGCTGTTGGCGTTATGAGGGCGGGCAGCTTTGTGGGATCGGTATCGCTGCTGGTGTTGACGGTGCAGGTTACGTCAACGTAGACGCCTTCTTTGATGGCTCCGACTTCTGCCTTCTTACCATCCTGATCCTTAATGGGGATGGTTGAATCGATTTTGAAGTTGAGGTGCAGCGGTGCGGATTGGAATTGCTCGCTTGCGATAACGAAGCGACCTTCGCTCGCCCCGCTGGCGGAAGGGTGATACACAGCAACGACTTCGCCCCGCAAGGAAAGTCCCTTCGAAAAGGGAATGTCCTTCCAGAAAAAGCCGAGCAAAGCGGCTGCTATAAGGACAAGGGGGACGAGGATGGTTAGGAAACGTTTGGACTGATTCTTCATTTCAATCACCTCACGTTGATAATACCAAAATATATTGCAAACACAATATAAAATATTAACTACTACGAGTCGAGTCGCATAATATGACATATTGAGCCCGCCGTTCTTTGAATAGTCTGGACAGTTAGTTCAGATTTGTATAAGCCGAAGGAGGCTTGGGGCGTGTTTTGAGTGCTTGTGGAATGGAAATAGGGCTCGGATGAGTGCTCGGAAGGATAAATGAACCGATCGTGCCGCCCTGGGACGACCGAATTGAGCGAAATGGCGTCATTTGGGCTTGATCCGGCTGGCAAATTTATACATATCTGAACTAACTGTCCACCTCGGTCTGGCGGCTGCCGATTCGGTGCGGTTCGAAAGGGCTATTCGGCCTCGTTGCGACCGGTGGTACTCTAGTATCCGTTTGAAATCGAGCGAAGGAGTGCCGCTATGGAGCAATCGAGCCTGTTTGGTGACGGCGTGGACATCGATACCGAAACGCCCGCGAGCACGGATACCGCTGCACCGGCCGACGCCCGTGCCCAGGCGGCAGCGCGTGCGGCCGAGCTGCGCCACGAGCTCGATTACCACGCCTATCGCTACTACATGCTCGATGCGCCCGAGATCACGGACGCCGCCTTTGACAAAATGCTCGTTGAGCTGCAGGAAATCGAGGCGACCTACCCCGACCTGGTGACGTCCGACAGCTATACCCAGCGCGTGGGCGGGTACGTGAGCGAGCAGTTTATGCCGGTCACGCATATGGCGCGCATGTATTCCATGGATGATGCCATGGATTTGGATGAACTTGACGCGTGGCTTCAGCGCACCGAGGATGCGCTCGGTGCCGGTAGCGTCACCTATACCTGCGAGCTTAAGATCGACGGTCTGGGCGTCGCGCTTACCTATCAAAACGGCACTTTTGTGCGCGCCGCCACGCGCGGCGACGGCACCACGGGCGAGGACGTGTCGCTCAACGTGCGTACCATCAAGGATGTGCCCATGCACCTGTCCGAGCCGGCGCTCGCCCACATGGGCGCCGATCGCGAGCGCACCATCGAGGTGCGCGGCGAGGTCTACATGCCCAAGGGCAGCTTTGTGCGCCTGAACGACGAGGCCGATGCCGAGGGCCGCGACCCCTTTGCCAACCCGCGCAACGCCGCCGCCGGCAGCCTACGTCAGAAGGATCCCAAGATCACGGCGCGCCGCGATCTTGCCACCTTTATCTATGCCATCGCCGATACCGACCCGCTGCACGTCCACAGTCAGCGCGAGTTCCTCGATTGGCTGCGTAGCGCCGGCTTTAGCGTCAACCCTAACGTGGCTCGTTGCGCCACGCCCGCCGAGGTCCACGAGTTCTGCGCCCAGGCGCTCGAACATCGCGGTGACCTGGACTACGACATCGACGGCGTGGTCGTAAAGGTTGACAGCTTTCAACAGCAGCTCGACCTGGGTTTTACCGCCCGCGCGCCGCGCTGGGCCATTGCCTTTAAGTTCCCGCCCGAGGAAAAGCAGACCGTCCTGCGCGAGATTCGCATCCAGGTGGGCCGCACCGGTGTGCTCACGCCGGTCGCCGAGTTCGATCCGGTGACGGTCGCCGGCTCCACCATCGCGCGCGCCACACTGCACAACATCGACGAGATCCGCCGCAAAAACGTGCGCGAGGGCGACACTATCATCGTGCACAAGGCGGGCGACGTGATTCCCGAGGTCGTGGGCCCGGTGCTCGACAAGCGTCCGGCCGATTCGGTCGACTGGCACATGCCCGAGGTCTGCCCCGTGTGCGGCAGCCCCGTGGTCCACGAGGATGGCGAGGTCGCTTACCGCTGCGTCTCCATCGATTGCCCCGCACAGCTCAAGGAGCGCCTGCTCCACTGGGTGAGCCGCGGTTGCATGGACGTCGACGGCCTGGGCGACGAGATTGTCGACAAGATGATCGCCGCCGGCCTGATCCACGATGTCGCTGACTTCTACCAGCTCACGGTTGACGACATCGCCGGGCTGGACACGGGGCGCACCTATGCCAGCTCAAACAGCAAAAAGGGCGTCAAGAAGGGCGATCCCATTCCGGTGGGCCTCAAGACGGCCGAAAAGATCATCGCCGAGCTCAACAAGTCCAAGAGTCAGCCGCTCGGTCGCGTGCTGTTTGCCCTGGGTATACGCCACGTGGGCAAGAGCGTGGGCGAGGTCATCGCCGAACGATTCCTGTCGATTGACAAACTTATCTTGGCGAGCGAAGAGGACATCGCCGAGTGCGAGGGCATCGGTCCCAAGATTGCGGCGAGCGTCAAGCAGTTCCTGGCCGTGCCCGAGAACCTTGCCGTGCTGGAGCGCCTGCGCCAGGCGGGCCTGTCGCTCGAGGTCGACTTGGGCGCCGCACACGCGCAAGCCGCAGCCGACGCTGGCGTGGCGGGCGAGCTCGCCGACGCACAGCCGCTTGCGGGTTTAACCTTCGTGCTCACTGGTACACTCGTCAACCGCACGCGCGACGAGGCGGGCGCGGCGCTCAAGGTGCTCGGCGCCAAGGTTTCGGGCAGCGTGTCGAAGAAGACGAGCTATCTGGTCGCCGGTCCCAAAGCGGGCTCCAAGCTCACCAAGGCCGAGCAGCTGGGTGTGCCCGTGTTGGATGAGGACGCACTCGAGCAGATCTTAGCTACTGGTCAGGTGCCGGAGGCGTAATGGATATAGAGAATCGCAATTGCTCGCAGGCGGAAGGGCGCACGAAGCACGCCCAAGGGCAGGCAAAAGAGCACCTGATGGCGCGAATTCGCATTGCGGAACGTGAGCGCTTGGCAGGTGTGTCTCGCGATGCTTTTGATGCGTTGACCGAGCTGGAGACGAGGCTCGGTCTAGCCTAGCGATACAGGCACCGTGATCTGCGTCACGTAGGTTGTGGGATCGTCGCTGATGATGTCGTCGATGAGGGCGATCTCGCGTCGCCTCGCTACGCTGCCAACTTGTCAAAAGCCCTGCGCCGGTTGAGCACGGTAAACGCGACAACACAGATGGCTGCCGACAAAATCGATCCGCACGGCGACGCGATGCCCATGGGAAACAGCGTGTCGGAATAGGCGTTCGACAGCAGCCACGCGCCCGGCACGCGAATGAGCGCCACGGCCAGCACGTTGTGCGCAAAGCCGATATAGCTCTTGCCGTATGCAGCGAAAAAGCCGCTAAAGCAAATGTGGATGCCGGCAAAAATCGCGTCGAAAATGTAGCTGCGCATATAGCCGGTGCCGGCGGCGACCACCGCGGCGTCCTTGGCAAAAAAGCCGATAAACGCCGGCGCCACCAGCCACATCAGCGCCGTGATCAGGCAGCCGTACACCACCGAGATCGTCATGGCGTCCTTGAGCACCTGACGCGCGCGGTCGCCCTTGCCCGCGCCGGCATTTTGCGCCGTGAGCGCGCTGACGGTGGCGCCCATGGAACTCGGCACAATGAACAAAAAGCTGATCATCTTCTCGACCAGGCCCACGGCGGCGGCGTCGACGAGCCCTCGGTGGTTGGCGATGACGGTGATAAACATAAACGCCACCTGGATGCAGCCGTCCTGCACGGCCACGGGCACGCCGATCTTAAGAATGCTGCCGAGCACCTCGGGCTGGGGGCGCAGATCGCTGCGCTTAACGTGGATGTTCGTGCGGCGGCTCTTAAGCCACACGAGCGCGAGGGCAACGCTTGCCGTCTGGGCGGTTACCGTGCCGAGCGCCGCACCCACGGGGCCGAGTCCCATGCGCCCGATAAACAGAAAGTCGAGCGCGATATTGATGATGCATGCTACGCCGATCACGTACATGGGCGAGCGCGAATCGCCCAGCCCGCGAAAGATGGCCGAGAGGATATTGTAGGCGGCGATGCACGGAATGCCGATAAAGCAAATGCGCAGGTAGGCGGCGGTGCCTTCGACCGCCTCGGCCGGCGTGCCAATGAGTGCCACAATCTGCGGGCACAGCGCAAGCAGGATGGCGGCCAGCACCACCGAGACGCCCATAAAGAGCGTGATGGTGTTGCCGATGGCGGTCTCGGCGCGGTCGAAGCGGCGTGAGCCCACGGCGTGGCCGACGACCACCGTGGTTCCCATGGCCAGGCCCACGAGTGCCACGGTAATCATATAGAGCGTCTGCGCGCCATTTGCCACGGCGGTGATGTCGGCGGCGCCGCTAAACTGCCCCATCATGTACAGGTCGGCCATGCCGTAGAGCATCTGCAAAAAGTACGAGAGCATATAGGGCAGGGCAAAGACTGCGATGGTCTTGAGGACATTGCCGCGTGTGAGGTCGTGTTCCATGGGCGGGGCTTTCTGGCTGGGTTCGTTTATCTACCAGTGTAGTGAAAACCCTACAACGATTGTAGAGTCAAGGTTTGTGTCGACAGTGCGACGAAAAAAAGTCACGCCCCGAGCACGATGCTTTGACCCCTCCGCGCCCCTCACCCCGCCTCAAACCATCACAACATTCGACGTTTTTTGCCAAAAACGGGAAAAGCATCGAATGTTGTGATGGTTTTTCTGCCGCTCGACCGGGTGGAATCGCTTTCTTGCGCACGAAGGTGTGCGGACCCGTGGGCAGGGGAATAAGGTTGGTTATCCGACTCCATTGGAGGGCCCATGGACCTGCCGATCGTCCTGTCCCATAAGACTGCCTGGCTGTACCACAACGTGGCGCGCCCGTCCGAGCCGCTCTCGCGAGCAAGCAGCCTATACGATGAGGACTCGCTTTCTAACGAGGCGGAGCCGGCCGCGGGCCTGCCCAAATTGGGGCTCGATGCCAAGGGGCTGAGGGCTTCAACGGCTGTCGGGATCGTTACCGACTATCTGGTTTCGCTTGGTATTCCACGAGAAGAGCTCGATCATATCGACACGCTCGTCAACTTCGATTTTGAGCGCTCGACGCCGGCAGGATTTAGGTGCCACGTGTTTGGGGCGCCGATACCTCCAGACCATCTTATCGAGGTGGCGGAGGGCCTTCTAGTGGTTGATGAGCTCATGTGCTTTGTCCAAGCTGGTTCGTGGATGAGCGAGCCCGAGCAGCTGGAATATGGGTATGAAATCTGTGCCCGATACCATTTGAATCATCTGTCGATAGGCGATTATACCGAGATGGGGCAGAGGTATACCGTTGCCGACTTGATTGCCTATTGCAATGAGAACCGATCTCGTCAGGGGGCTATACGCGCGGCCGCCGTGCTCAAGCGCGTGCACGATGGCGCGCGTTCGCCCATGGAGACGGCCACCGCAATCATGGTCGTAGCAAAACGTTCTCAGGGAGGATTGGGATACGCCAAGATCGAGCTCAACCATCGGGTCGATGTTCCCAATGAGTTCAAGTATCTCGCAAAGGCCGGGCATTTCGAGATCGACGTATATGCGCCTGCAAACGGTACGGGGATTGAATACAACGGCTCGGACCATCTTGATAAACAGCGCAGCGCGTCGGATGCGGAGCGTATGACCGTGCTAAGCGCGCTGGGCTTTAGGATGATCGTCCTCACCGGGACTCAGTTTGCCCATCAACTGCAATTGCATCGGGCAATGAATGCCATCGCGCTCGCTATGGGCCTTAAGTGCGACCGAAGCGAAGCGTTCCAGAAACGTCAGAACGACCTACGAGAATTCGTGATTCGGCACTGGGACGGCGGCCTTTAGGGACGTTCCGGTCCTTCTGCGGGGTGCCGTGGGCAGGCAAACCATCACAACATTCGACGTTTTTGCCAAAAACGGGAAAAGCATCGAATGTTGTGATGGTTTGCGTGCTGAGGATGGGCTTGGAAAGTCCGTTTTGCTCGAAGCGACCTGTCCTGTCGTACGGGTGTCGGTTCGTTTCCTTCGTGCGGTATTATGTTTTCCGAAGAATAAAACATTGCGTGAGGGGAGGGCCGCGTGGACGGGCACGTGCAACATGACGGTTTTGGCCGCGATATCAACTACCTGCGCATTGCCGTTACCGACAAGTGCAATTTTCGCTGCATCTATTGCATGCCAGCCGACGGCGTGGCGCCCCGTGCGCACGACGAGCTGCTCAGTGCCGAGGAAATCGCCCGCTTTGTGCGCTTGGTGGCGGGGGAGGGCATTCGCCGCGTGCGCCTGACGGGTGGCGAGCCGCTGGTCAGCCGCCGCATCATCCCGCTCATTCGCGACATCCGCGCGATCCCGCAAATCGAGGACATCTCGCTCACTACCAATGGCGCCCTGCTACCCAAGTTGGCGCCGCAGCTCAAAGATGCCGGGCTTAACCGCGTCAACATCTCGCTCGACACGCTCGACCCCTCGCTCTTTGGAAAGATCACACGTCTGGGTCGACTCGAGCAGACCATGGCGGGCATCGACGCGGCGCTGGCTTGGGGCTTTGAGCCCGTTAAGGTCAACTGCGTTGTTGTGCGCCGGCTCAACCAAGACGTGGCGGCCCTCGCGCGCTTGACCGTCGACCGCCCCATCCACTTGCGCTTTATCGAATACATGCCCATTGGTGACGAGCGCACGAGCTCGCATTGCGCTGTGGACCCGCATGCGCCCGCGCTCAATCCCGAGCTGTGGGACGCGAGCGATACCGTGCCGAGCGACGAGCTGCGGGCGCGCATCAATGCCGGGGTCGTCGCGACGGGACTGGGCGAGCTCGAGCCGCTCGACATCAACGACGCTCCTGCCGGCGCGGGCCCTGCGCGCTATTGGCACTTTCCGGGCGCGGCGGGAACGGTTGGCTTTATTAGCGCCATGTCCAATCATTTTTGCGCGAACTGCAACCGTCTGCGCCTGACGGCCGATGGCAACGTGCGTCCGTGCCTGTTTAGCGATGCCGAGTATTCGGTGCGTGAGGCGCTGCGCCGTGGTGATGATATGCAGGTACTTTCGATTTGGCGCGATGCCGTGGCCCACAAACCGCAGGAACACGCGATAATTGAGGGCACGCAACGATTTATGTCCCAAATCGGAGGATGATCATATGGCCAAGAGCAGGTACGCCGATGCCACCAAGGCCGCTCGCAGGGCCGCGATGTCTGCCCACAAAGTCACGGCTGCGGTGAATGCTGGCAACGCCGACGCGTCCGCGCAGCCGACTGCCAGCGCTGCCACCGAGCCCACCCGTGACGCCCGTCGCGACGAGCTGACGCACGTGGACGCCAAGGGCGAGGTGCGCATGGTCGACGTGTCTGACAAGGCCGAGACCCATCGCATCGCCATCGCCGAGGGCACCATCCTCATGCACCCCGAGACGCAAGCCATGGTGCTGCAGGACCGCGCCAAAAAGGGCGACGTGCTTGCCTGCGCGCGCGTGGCGGGCATTATGGCCATCAAACGCACGAGCGACATTATTCCCATGTGCCATCCGTTGCTCATTACCAAGAGCAAGTGCAACATTGCGCCCATCGCTCCGGCGGGAACGCCGGCCGAGGACGTGCCCGAGGGCTGGGCGCCGGCGCGCGCAGACGGGCAGGTTGGCTTTCACGTACTGGTTACGGCCGGCGTGACGGGCAAGACGGGTATCGAGATGGAGGCGTTGACCGGCGCGAGTGCCGCGTGCCTAACGATCTATGACATGTGCAAGGCGGTCGATCGCGGCATGGAGATCGTCGACGTGCGCCTGCTGCACAAGGAGGGCGGCCGCTCGGGCGTGTGGGATCGCGCAGAGCGTCAGGCCGCTGCTGTTGAGGCTGCTGCCGCAGACGGCAACGTACCCACAAGCGCACCCGTCGCCGCCGCTCCCGTGGCCCCCACACCGGCCGTTCCCGCGATCGCGTTTATCGGCTACCAGAACTCGGGCAAGACAACGCTCGTCGAGAAGGTTATCGCCGAGCTCACCCGCCGTGGCCTGCGCGTGGGTTCGCTCAAGCATCACGGGCACCACGGCTTTGATATCGACGTGCCCGCTAAGGACACCTGGCGCCATCACCAAGCCGGATCCAAGCACGTGGGCCTCATCTGCGCCACGCGCTGGGCGGAGTACGCCGACACGCGCGAGGAGGACGAGATGCCCGCGCGTGAGCTGCTGTCGCGCTACAACGATGTCGACGTGGTGATCATCGAGGGCTACAAGACCGAGGGCTTCGACAACATCGTGGTCGCACGATCGGGTGTCGACCGTCTGCGCGGCAAGAGCTCGCTCGACCTGGTCGATGGCCACACGCTGGCCCTTGCCTGCAATGAGGCCTTGGCGCGTCAGGCCTTCGACGCCGGCTTCGCGACCCGAGCCATCAACATCAACGACGCCCGAGCCATCTGCGATCTTATCCAAGACCACCTTCAGGCTTGACGCTGCGCCGGCCCCAAGCACCCCATCTCGCCCCTCAAGCCGTCGCTCGCGTACCAAAGTACGCGTCGCTCCTCTTTCGGGGCGACCTGGGGCACTTGGAACCGGCTCGCTGCGTTGCCACAACATAGACCTGCCAAAAAGGGACAGGTTTATTTTGGTAGGTTTTATCTGGGCAAACGCTGTTTCCACCACAAAGGGGCCAGGCACCTTTGTGGTGGTTTTTGCTTTGGTAGATGTGTGGGACATGCCTTACAATCTACCAAGTAGTTCATGACGGGCGAAAAACGGAGAGAAGGGTCCTGATGCGTCCTTAATGTTTCATGCGGATAGATTGATTTGACAGACGGTGGCGAATGCCCACCGCCCGTATTCGTATGAAACAAGGAGTCTCCATGCTCGCCTCTCTTTTCTCAAAGCCTCGATCATCGCTGTCCGTGCAGGCCAAGCGCCTAGTGGCGATGCGCTTTCTCATCTACACCGGTTTTCAGACCAGCTACTTTATCGGCGTCATCGGAACGCTCACCTATGCAGACGATGCCTCGGTCGTGGCGACATCGCTGGCCGTTCTTTTTATGAATGTATTCGTGATCTTGGGATCCTTTGCGGGTGGCGCGGCGCTCGACGCCTGGGGCCCGCGCCGCCATTTCTTGCTGAGCATCGTGGGCACGCTGGCAACCGGCGCGGCGATCCTCGTTTTTGGCAGCGCGACCGGCATCGTCCTGCTCGGCGCGGTGCTCCTAGGTTTTGTGATGGGATTCGCCCAACCCATCGCCACGTCCTATCCGGCATATCTCACCGATGATCCCGTCGAGCTCAAAGACATCAACTCCGCCATCGCCATGTTCTCCAACGTGAGCATTATCGTCGGCCCCACACTGGGAGGCTTTGTCGCGGCGACTACATCGTCACGCGCGGTGTTCGTGCTCATGATGCTCTTTACCGCGTTGGCGCTCATTGCCGGTTGGGGCTTTAGGCAAAGTGCAGGTCAGGTCGCCACACACGAAGGCAAACCCGCGATTGGCGACATCACATCGGATAAGGCCAGCCAAGGCCCCAACCCCAGCACGTCCGCCCGCGTCACCTTCGCGACCAGCATCAAGACGGTCTTTACCAACAGTGTCCTCGCCCTGCTGTTCTGCATTATTTTCCTTTCAAACTTTGGTTACGGCGCCTTCGACCCGCTGGAGTCGTTCTTCTATCGCGATGTCCTGCACGTCGGTGTTGAGTGGATGGGCTGGCTCTCGTCGGCCAGCGGTGTGGGCGCGGTGCTGGGCGCCGTCCTCGCGCTCCGCATGCCGCCGCACCTGGTCAACCTTAAAACGCTGCTCGTGGCGCTCATGTCCGTGGGTCTGGGAAGCCTGCTCTACGTGGGAACGCCGTACGTGGGCGTAGCCCTTGTCGGCCAGATTGCCCTGGGCGTGGCTTGGGGCGTCGTCAACCCGCTCCACAACACCATCGTGCAAACGACGGCACCGCTCGAGCAACTCGGTCGCGTGAACTCGGTCATGGGCTTTGGCAATATGTTCGCTGGCGTGGCCCCGTTGGCGATTGCCCCGTGGCTGGCGGCGACATTTGGCGTGCAGCAGACGCTCATAGGGGCGGGCACGGTCGTGACGGCGGTTCCCGCGGCGTTGCTGCTGTTTGGCCGCCGGCATTTTGATCGTGCCGCGAGGCGGTAAAAACCGTCACAACATTCAGCGAAAATCGCGATTTTGCCGAAAAACGTCGAATGTTGTGATGGTTTGCGCTGCGGGACAGGCCATCCTGCGGGTCCGGCCGCCACAAAGGGGCCAGGCACCTTTGTGGTGGTTTTTGCTTTGGCAGGCCGCGCCTGTGCCTTGGTATACCATGTACGCCGTTCACGAATACGCCCCACACCGCCGCACAACCCAGAAAGGCCCCCATGGACACCACCTTCAGCCACATCAAAGCCGTGTTCTGCGATATCGACGGCACGCTGCTCACGAGCCAGCACACGGTGTCCCCGCGCACCGTGGCGGCGATCCGCGCCCTGCGCGACCGCGGCGTGCTCTTTGGCCTGTGCACCGGGCGCGACGCCCACGCGACCGAGGCCATGTACGAGCTCTGGGGCATCGAAGGCCTGGTAGACGTGATGGTGGGCTGCGGTGGCGCCGAGGTCATCGACCGCGCGCACGACATCAACGAGCTGAGCTATCCGCTGCCGGGCGAGACCATCGCGCGCATCTGCAAGCACATGGCGGACCTTCCTGCAACGCCCGTCTGCCCCCGAGACGGCGTGTTCTACGTGCCCGAGAGCAACGCGTGCGTCGAGCACCTGTCGCGCGTCGACGGCGTGCCCTACCAGGTGGTCGATTTTGCCGAGTTTTTGCGCGAGCCGCAGCCCAAGGTGATGTTTACCATGGCGCCCGAGGTGATGCCGCAGGTCATCGAGCGAGCATCGACGTTTGCCGATAACACTGTTAAGGCGGCGGCTCTGCAAACCACGCAGCGGCTCTACGAGTTCATGGATCCGCGCGTGTCCAAGACGCGCGGCCTTGTGCGCGTGGCGGAGCTCAACGACATGGAGCTCCAGAACATCTGCGTGTTTGGCGATGCGGACAACGACACCTGCATGGTGGCTGACGCCGGTGTGGGCGTGGCCATGGCAAATGGCAGCGATGCCACCCGTGCCGCCGCCGATTTTGTAACCGCGAGCAACGACAAAGACGGCATCGCGATCTTTATCGAGGAGCATCTGCTGTAGCGCCGGGGGAGAACCACCACAAAGGGAGCAGGTACCTTTGTGGTGGCCTCAGACGATTTGGGCGAATTGATGCCTAAAATCTGCGCGAAAATTCAAATTTTGTTGTCTGAACATCATGCTTCTAACCACCGATGGGTTAAAGATATTCCCATCAATTTGGTAGTCTATTCCTCCCGGTTAATGATCTACCGTTCACGGTTGATTTTCAACTGTTCACAGGACGCATGCTCTTGAGCAAAATGTTGTGCAAATAAATAAAATGCTATTAAAAAATGATAACTAGCTTAATTACCAGTAGAAATAGATAATTCATAGCGAATAAACGAAGGTAAATCCGAGCAAATGTCAAGCGAATTGAGAATTCGCTACAAAACTATCGGTATTTTTGCTTAGATGTTCAAACAATCGTTACAATATGTACTATAAGCGTGCGCAATTACAGATTGCGCAGATACGTTTGATAGTGAAAGAGCAAGATCGCGGTCTCTTGGGGAGGAGACATCGATGAAAGCAAATTCAGAAAAAACTAAGCAGAGTAAAAAAGCGACGCGCCGTGTACTGGCAGGCGTTTTGTGCGGAGCCTCCGTTTTGAGCCTGGTACTGTCGCTCGTCATGCCTCCGATCTCGCAGGCCATTGCCAACGATGCCCAGACGGTTCCTACCGAGGAAACTGTGATGGGGGGGGGTTCCTCAAGTGAGTCTACTGATGTAGACAACACCAACAACGGGGATACCGAAAACCAGAATAGTGACGAGACCGAGGGCGACGAGACTGGCGACGACGCTCTCGAGACGGCCCCGTTGTCTGATGACACGGAAGCCGAGAGCGCTGCGCAGCCCGCGGATGATGGACAGTCTGTCTATAAGGTCGCTACTGTTGCAAATGAAGGTGAGGTTCCGGGACTTAAAAAAGATAAGGATGGGTACACGCTGCTGACGAGTGACAGAGACCTGACAGCGTACCTTGCCGCGGTGAACAAGCCCACACAGCTGCGTCTGGCTGCTGATATTAGTTCGAGCTCGCCGATCACCATCGAACAAGACACTACGATCGACCTTGCGGGTCACAAGCTTTATTACAGCAACGGTAACATTAACAAGGACGACAGAAATTCTGTTTGTACATTTATCACAATTAAAAGTGGCTTTACGCTAACTGTCAAAGGTAAGGCGAATGACTCGCGGACTGAAGCTGCCAATGGTGATCCTGATCGGCCAGCAACGATGCAGTTCGATGATGAAAGTGTTCCACAATCACTCACATACTACGTAACTGAAAGCACGCCTAACAGTCTTGGTACAAGCGAAAAGACCTATCAGCACACTGTTACCAATTTCGGCGCTATCGTTGCATGCAAAGCGGGCTTTGTAAATCAAGTCATTTCCGTTCAGGAAGGCGGTACGCTCAACCTTAAGGGTGGCATGATCACAACGCCTCGTACCCTGGGCTACGACGGTCACGTTATTTTCTCTCGGGGCACTGTCAATATTTCTGGCGGGTATGTCACCAACGGTAACGGCGGCGGCTGGGGCGGTGGCATGTGCGTGACGGGCGCAAATGCCGAGCTCAAAATGACCAACGGCGTAATCGCTGCAAACAAGGCTGCTTCTGGCGGCGGCATCTATGCTGACAAAGGCGCCAAACTGAATTTTTCTGGTGGAGTTATTTCGGGTAACGCCACGTATGACGGCGTCTATAACGAAGGCGGGAGTCCCGGCAATGGCTATGGCGGCGGTGTCTTTACCAAAGGCGTCAACGTTAACATCAGTGGTTCGGCCAACATCACAAACAACCGTGTTGATTCGTATATCAACGACTCGAACATTTATAACAAGGGCCTGCTTGGCGGCGGTGGCATTGCATCTGTTGACGGCGGCACACTAACCATGGAGGGCGGCTCCGTTACAGCTAACTACTCCAAAGAAGCCGGCGGCGGTATTTATGCCGGTTTCTGGGAAAAAAAAATTCAGTTTACCATGACAGGTGGCACGATTGCGGGCAACGAATCTCTTAACGGCGAGGGCGGCGGTTTGCGTATCGCTGGCGGCAACAACCCTGGTATGCAGGCGAAAATTGAAGCTAGCCCCAATAGCAAGATTTATATCACGAATAACAAGACTATGACGGGCGTAGATTGTGAGCGTGGCGGCAAACGTGGCGGCGACTGGGGCGGTGGCGGTGTCTTTATCCAGAAGGGCGGCAGGCTCAATATTTTCAAGACGCTGATCACTAATAATCGCGCCGGTGGCTGGGGCGGTGGCGTCGGTGCTTGTCCTACGGGCGAGACAATCGTTTCGCACTCAAATGGCGCTGCTATCTATGACAACGCAGATAACGTTGATCAAGATGGCAAAAAGCTGCCAGACCTTGATCAAAATGAACATAAACATCCAGCGTTTCATTATTCCGCTGGCGGCGACAACAAAATTGAAGACCGCGATGAAGTAAATTACGTTACTCATCTCTTCCAAGATTCCGGTCATGAGGATTTCTTCTTGGTCCGTAATAAGACTGGCGCGGATAAGACAATCGCTGTCGTTCTTGGCAAGATGCTCGGTGGCGGCTCGGCTGGCTGGAAGGGCACCCGCGATGGCAAAGAGATTAAGATCGATGCCAACGGCGGCGCCGAGGCTAAGTGGATGTTCGGCCTTGAGGCTAATCCTTCCGGTATGGCTAAAAGTGATGCGCAGAGAGATGCTACGACCATCATCAGTGGCAACTACTCCTACACCCACGGCGGCGGCATCATGACCAACGGCGACCTCATCGTCGGTGAGGTTACTTCCCTGGACGTGTATCCTGCAATCAAGGTCAAGGCTAACAAGGTCCTCATGAAGGACGGCAAACCGCAAGGCCTCACGGGCCACGGCTATAAGTTCAAGCTGTTGGGTAAAGCCGCCGATTCAGCTGGGGAGCCGTATTGGAATACGGACGGCTCACTTAACGCAAACGGATGCGAGGCGACGTCCGAGGTTACCGTTAATGAAAGTGGAGAGATCGTCATTGATACGGCTGCGAACTACCAGTCGGGCAATTACGACCTCTACCTTGTTGAAGTCCCTATCAGTGAGGAAGGCACGACCTTTGATAAGGCCATTTACAAAATACATATAAAGGTTGGTACGACACCAGTTAATACGACCAGCCTCTTGGGGATCAAGATTAATCGTTATGGAGTTGATAGGAGCGCTTCCACAGTATCCGTAAAAAAAGAAGGTGCAGCGGACTTCACCGCGTGCGGATCTGACTTCTATGGTTGGAGCGAAGATGCGAACGATAAGACCGTCTCGACCGTAAAAATCGGCAACGCCTCCAAACCTGCGTTTACGAACGAGCTCGCGCCCTACCAGACCTCGGGCTCTTGGACACCTCAGGTGACCAAGAAGGTCGACGGCGGCGAGATGAAGAAGTTTAAGTTCGAGCTGTATACCAAGGATTCGGAAGATAGAGAGACGTCTCTTCAGACCAAATGTACTTCTGCTGAGTCGGGAAACCTTCAGATAGTAAAGTTCGATAAACCGGTACCAATCGGCCCACTAAGCCTTAAGAATCTCGATAAAAATCGGCAGGCGCAGTTCACCTACTACATCCGTGAATGCCCCGCCCGCAAGGACGATGACACCAAACACGAGGGCTACACCAACGACACCAAGACTTTCAAGGTTGTGGTGACGGCAAAGGATGACGGCAACGGACATCTGACCTGCACGCCGGTCTACTACGAGGTCGACGCCAGCGGTCATGAGAGCGCGACTCCGACCTCAAACCCCACCTTCACCAACACCTACTCCACCTCTTTGCCCCTTTCTGGTATGTCGGGCGTCACTCTGACGTACCTTGCCGGCGCGGTGGTGCTTTGCGCTGCTGCAGCCTGGATGCACATTCGTCGCAAGGCGAATGCGAAGGGGGGTGAGCGTCGTGAATAAGAAAGTTTGCTCCTTCCCGATCTTGTTTGCGCTGCTTGCCCTCTTGATCGGCACCTGCGCGGTTGTGTTCCCCGCATCCGCGCAGGCTGCGCCGACCTCGACCGGTTCCATCACGGTGAGCGGCACCGTGGCGAGCAGCTACGACGCCTACCAGATCTTTAGCGCCAACGTCATCGATGGCGACAAAGACGCTAAAATCGCCACCGACCTCGCCTGGGCAAGCGATGCCGTGCGCGACGCCGCGCTGCCTGTGCTGCACAGCGCCGGCATGTCCAAATCCCAGACCACCGCGCAGGAAGCTGCCGAGTGGCTCAACACCGATTCCCACCTTACGAGCGCGCTGAGCGCACAGCTCGCTCGTTCCCTCCAGAGCTCTGGCGCCGTGTTCAAGGCCCTTAATGCGGGCACGACGGCCGAGCTGCCCTGCGGCTACTGGCTCATCGTCGCCGACGACGACGCCATCGCCGAGGGCGAGGCCGGCACCGCGCCGATCATGGCCCTGGTGGGCGGCAGCGCCGTCACCGTCAAGCCCAAGGCCGCGACCCCCAAGGTGTCCAAGCACGTGCTGGAGGACAGTACCGCCGCATGGCAGAAGGCCGCCGACGCCACGGTCGCCGACGACCTGTACTGGCGCCTCTCGGCCACGGTCCCGGCGGGTCTTACCGCCTACGACACCTATACGGTGCAGTTCGTCGACACCATGAGCGCGGGGCTCGACCTCTCCAAGGTCGCCGCGAGCATGCGCGTGTACGTGGCGGCGGGCGCGGACGGCGGCTTCGACGCCGTTTCGGCCGGCAAGGACGGCCGCGCCGGCACCGAGCCCGCGAAGGGCTGGACCGACATCACGGCCCAGTGCGCCACCAAGGTAGCGACCGACGGCAAGACCTTCACCGTTCGCACCGGCGACCTCATCGCCGCGCTCGGCGGGGCCGACGCCTTCACCGCGGGCGCCCGCGTGGTCGCCGTGTACGACGCGCCGCTCAACGGCGCATGCAACCACGGTATCGCGAAGGGCAACCCCAACGAGGTCTACCTGCGCTACCCGCGCTCTCCCTTTGCCGACCAGTCCGGTGATGCCGGCTTCACCCGCACGCCGAGCGACGACGCGTGCGCCTACACCTGGGATCTCGCGCTCACCAAGCGCGGCAGCGACGGCGACAAGCCGCTTGCCGGGGCGGTCCTGAGCATCGCCGACGACCGCGGCCGCACGCTGTCGGCCGACGGCACGTGGGATGCGGAGGGCAAGGCCACCGTTACCACGGGCGAGGACGGCCGCGTGACCGTCTCGGGCGTGGACTCGGGCAAGCTGGAGGTCCGCGAGCTCAAGGCGCCCAAGGGCTACACGGCCTTTGAGGGCACGCGCTCCGTGACGGTCAAGGTCGAGGGCCTGGACGTCGACCAGGTTGCCGCCGCCAAGCCCAAGCTCACCATCACGGCCGAGTCGCCCCTGCGCGCCGACAGCGCGGACGGGTCGACGGGCAGCCTGGAGGCGTCGCTCATCAACACGCCCACCGGCACACCCCCTAGCATTACCACCGGAGGCTTTATGCCCTCGACTGGCGATATGGCAATGTACGCCGCGGCCGCCGCAGCGGTCGCCGGAGCCGCGCTCATCGTGGTCGCGCTCCTGGTCAAGCGGGGAGGTGGCAGCCATAAAGAGTAGCTGGCAGCCCCACAGAGAGCGGGGCGAGACGTAGCGAAGTAGATGCTAAGATACAGACAGATGATGACCGATCGAATGAGAACCAACCGGAAAACGGAGGAAAAGAAGATGAGCATGAGCAAGAACATCGCACGCCTGGCAGTAACCGCCGGCCTCACAGCAGCGCTGAGCTTTGGTGGTGTGATGGCCCCGGTTACGATGGCGTTTGCTGATGGTACGCCGACGGTGGCCAAGAGCGGTAACGTGACGATTAACGAACAGACCTACACGGATACGACATTTAAGGGCATCCAGATTTTCAAGGCTAAGGTCACGCAGGATTTGGAAGACGCTAACAACTGGAATGGCGCTAAGACGCTTTCTGACATTGAGTGGGCGTCAGATGCCGTTAGGAATGCTGTGACCGGGGCATTTGCCGATACTAGCGACACTACAAAGCCCTCCGACAATGATGCTCAGAAGTGGGCCGACTGGCTTAAATCAAAAACCGAAGGTAAGTACGAGTCAGGTACAGACAAGACTACTAAGCTCGATGCCGGAACAACCCTCGACAAGATTGCCAAGGCACTGGAGGACGCCAATATCACTGAAGGGACGGATGAGTGCAAAACGAGCATCGGTGGCACCTTCACTGGTCTGAATACCGGCTACTGGCTCTTCGTGACTAAAGACGTCAACACTAGCGCTAATCCACCCAAACGCAACACGGATACCTTCACTTCGCCGATTTTCGCCGTTGTCGGCGGTTCCGATGAGACCATTGCTCCCAAGAAGCAGGTCCCCACTGTGACCAAGGCCGTAAAGGACGACGCAAAGGACAGCACGTTCGGCAAACCCGAGGATCCCAATAAGGCTGCGGACTCTCAGATGGACGACTATGTCGACTACCTGCTTACCGGTACCGTTGCGGGTAACATCAACACTTACAGCACCTACAAGTACACCTTCACGGATAATCTTCCCAAATCCATGACGCCGAAGTTTAAGGATGGTAGCACGACGCCAGACGTCACGGTCAAGATCGGTGATGCCGAGGTCAAGACAGGCTGCTACACCGCCAAGTACGAGAACGATACGATAACTGTCGACTTCACCAATCTCAAGAATTGCACGGACGTGGGAGGCAATGCCATTGCGTTGAACAGTGACTCAAAGGTGACTGTCGAGTACAAGGCCAAGCTCGACTCCACCAAGATCTTCGAAAATGGCAAGATCAAAGAAGAATTCGATGGCTTGGTTGGTAAAGCCCAGAAGAATATGGTTACGCTGACTTATTCCAACAATCCGCATGCTGAGGGTGCCGGCACCACGGTCGAGCACCTTGCTTATGACTACACCTACGGCATCGATGTCACCAAGGTGGGCTCTGATAACAAAGATAAGGGGCTCGAGGGCGTTGAGTTCAGGCTGCAGGAGAACGGTGATACGAGCAACTTTATCAAAGCGGACGGTACCAAGACGGCTGATAGCGAGCAGGCCAAGCTGAAGACCGACGCAAACGGTAAGATAAACGTTGTCGGTCTCGATGAGGGCACCTACACCCTTACAGAGGTCACCCCGAAGCCTGGCTACAACAACTCCGCAGCAGGTGGCGTTACCTTTACTATCAAGCGCAGCCTTAATCAGACCGGCGATGACGTTACGCCTAGCACGGAATCCGTAATCAAGGCGGCAGACGGCGTCGTGCAGGACAATAATGTCACTGCAACTACCGGTAAGCTCAGCTTCACCATTGTCGACCAGAAGGGCACAGGCCTTCCGCTGACCGGTCTCAACGGCGTGACCTTCACCTGGATCGCTGGTGGCGCGGTGCTGTGCATCGGCGTGGCGCACCTCATCCGCAGCCGTAAGCAGGCTGAGGAGTCCGAGCAGGAGTAACGCTCGCTCACCCATCCCTTTGGCAGGTGGGATGTGTTGGCCATGAGACTTGCGGACACTTTTCTCGTCCATCCACGTTCTTGCTTTGCCATTCTCTTTTCGGGGCAGACTCCGCACTGGAGTCTGCCCCGTTTTTTGGACAACACAGGCAGCCTCCACCGTCCGATGCGGACTCATCCGTCATCGCGTTTCTTGACTCGTATGAGGTTCGGTTTAAGGTCCGTAGGCGCACGCGCGGTGCGGACGGTAGAAGGCATTTGCGCCGCGCGTGCAAATTAAAATGCCCGTGGTTCGGAGTCCGGACATTTTACAACACCGGAAACTGCTCGCTCGCGCTTTCGAACACTTACGCGGGGCGTGTCGTTTCCTGTAACGTTTGTATCCCGAATCACCCACTTATCCGGTTCTGAAAACGCAAATTATGGACTTATGCACGAAAGGAATCTCGTTAATTCCGAAAATTATGTATAATTCCAATATAAATTGGAATCAGACGAAAACGATGGAAATGAACGAAGCGCTAATCTACTTACAAGAAGCACTAGGCCTCTCCGCCAAGGCCAAAGTTTGGCCTGGATCCGCACGCTTGCCGCTGCATCTGCGGGCGATTGAGGTCCGCGCTGTTGACGCAAACGGTTTTTCGTTTTTGCTTGCAAGTTTGCCTACTGGCGTCGGGCTTCCCGAGGCTAAGAGGGTCTATAGCCAGCTAGCCTTGCGTACGGAGACTCCTGTTGTCGTTTCGTTTCCTGATGCCGATGCACGTCAGCGCAAAGCATTGGTCGCACAAGGGATTCCCTTTGTCTGCCCAGGTAGACAGGCTTTTCTTCCATTTATGGGCACAGCTTGTACGGAGAGGGGCGGTGCCCGGTTTCGCAATCACGCGACCAAGATGTCACCCAATGCGCAGGCTGCCGCAATCTGGGGAGCCGCCCAGGAACCATATCGCCCCTATGACCTTTGTCGTGCGCTTGGCATTTCGGCAAGCCGTGCGAGTGAGGCCATAACCGAGCTTGTTGACAGGGGGCTCGCGAGGCGCGAGCGTTGCGAGCGACGTGTCGTCGTGTTCCCTGTTGTCGTTGATCTTCTGCTCAGTGAGCACATGGCAGAGCTCTCCTCGCCTGTCTCGAAGGTCTTTTTTGCAAGGAAGACGCCGCAGATCGACTATCTTGTTGACGCCGGGGAGACGGCGCTCGCTGCGCGTTCGATGCTCGCTGCGCCGGGTATGGAACAAAAGGCCGTCTTAAGAAGTGTATGGCGTCAACTGAGCGACCTCGAAGTCGCAGACGGGGAGTTGCCGGATAACGAGACGGCGATGATCCAAGTGTGGCGCTATGCACCCGTGTTTGCCGACTCCTCTCGTGTCGACAACATTTCGCTTGCGCTATCTTTGGCGGCAATCGACGATGAGCGAATTCAGCTCGAAGTCGATCGCATGTTTGGAAAGGAATATCCATGGCAAGAAGCGCTGTAAAAGGTCTCCAAGAATTCGGACCGTAGGCGGTGTTTCGGTCCTAGCTGCGTTGTCCGGCGCATGGGCTCGCTATTCGGCTATTATTTGTTTAGACAACTTGAGTTGTAGAGGAGTGACCGGCGATGGTGCAGGGCGCCAAACATATGAAGAGCAATAACGCCGCGGCCAACGGTGGCTCAAGCCCTCAGCCCAAACCTCAACCAAAGTCCAAACGCCGTCGCAAGCGACTGCCGCGCTGGGCCGACCGGCTCATCACCATCGTCATCATCCTTATTGGCGTGGGCCTTATGACCTGGCCGTGGATCTTGGACCGGCTCGAGGCCTCGGGCGTGTTCAACCAGATCAGCACGGTGTCCAGCACCGTGGACGCGCTGTCTGCCGAGGAGCGCGAGCGCATCCTGCTCCAGGCGCGCTCCTTTAACGAGCAGCTGGCGGGCGAGGCTACCGAGCTCCCCGCCGACCAGATCGAGCCCTACGCTCAGCAGCTCATCTTTGACCGCGACCCCATGATGAGCTGGGTCGAGATCCCCTCCATCGACGTGAGCATGCCCATCTACCACGGCACGAGCGAGGAAGTCCTCATGGCGGGCGTCGGCCACCTGGAGGGCACGAGCCTGCCGGTGGGCGGCACCTCGACGCATTGCGTGCTCACCGCGCACTCGGGCATGCGCAACCTGAGCATGTTCGACGACATCCATTCGCTGGAGCCCGGCGACCTGGTGCTGCTGCACACCATGAACAAGACGCTCGCCTACAAGATGGTGGACTCCGAGGTCGTGCTGCCCGAGGAGATGGAGTCGCTGACTATCGAGCCCGGCGCCGACAAGGTGACGCTCGTCACCTGCACGCCCTACGGCGTGAACGACCATCGCCTGCTGGTACATTGCGTGCGCACCAAGTACAGTAAGAAGGACGTCGACAAGCAAAAGTCGCTGGCCGGCCGCCACTGGGGCAAGCGCGAGTTCGCCGTGCTCATTGTGGTCGTGGCCATTGTGCTGTTGCTGCTGGACATCGTGATCCACGCGGTCCGCAAGCGCCGCAAGGCCAAGGCCTCGGCATAAGGCATTCTCTAGAACCACCACGGTGGGGCAGGCACCTTTGCGGTGGTCAGGGCTTCCAAACCATCACAACATTCGATGAAAATCTCGATTTTGGCGAAAAGTGTCGAATGTTGTGATGGTCTTCGTTGCGAGCAGTACGGTTTTCGTTGTGGGCGAAACGGTTTTCGCTGTGGACGGGACGGTTTCGCTGCAGAACCGCCAACCCGCCGCCTGCCAGCCCGCCGCCCTCGTTACGTTTTCGCTGCATTTGGGTAAAGCACCTGCTCCAAGCGCCGTTGGCTTGTATACTAGAGCGGTTTATCTGTTATGCGGAAGGGAGCGCCTATGGCACTCAGCGAGAAAGACGTGCGCGGCATCGCCGAGTACGCAAAGATCGCACTGACCGATGACGAGCTCACCCAGATGACGTCCTACATGAATGACGCCGTCCAGATGCTCGAGCCCGTCTTGCAATATGACTTGCCCGACGTGGAGCCCACGTTCCATCCCATCGGAAGTCTGTCCAACGTGATGGGCGACGACCTGCGCGAGCCCGAGCGCGACCTGCCGCTCGACGTTGCGCTCGAAAACGCCGGCAGCGCGCGCGACCGCTACTTCCGCGTGCCGTCCATTTTGGGAGAGGGGGAGAGCGAGTAATGGCGCTAAGCTTCGATTCCCTTACCGCCGCCCAGATCGCCGCGGGCGTTTCTGCCGGCGACTTTACCGCTACCGAAGTGGCCCAGGCCTCCCTTGCCGCCATCGAGGCGCGCGAGGGCGGGGTCCAGGCATTCCTGCAGGTGGCGCCCGAGCTTGCGCTCGAGGCCGCTGCGCGCGTGGATGCCGACCGTGCCGCAGGCAAGCCGCTGCCCCCGCTCGCGGGCGTGCCGCTGGCCATTAAGGACAACATGAACCTCGTGGGCACGCGCACCACCTGCGCTTCCCGCATGCTCGAGAACTACCAGAGTGTCTACACCGCCACCTGCGTCCAGCGCATGATCGATGCCGGCTGCCTGCCCATGGGCAAGGCAAACATGGACGAGTTTGCCTTTGGCAGCTCCACCGAGAGCTCGGCGTTCCACCGCACCAACAACCCCTGGGATACCGAGCGCGTGCCCGGCGGCTCCTCGGGCGGCTCCGCTGCCGCCGTCGCCGCGGGCGAGGTCGCGCTCTCGCTGGGCTCGGACACCGGCGGCTCCATTCGCCAGCCGGCGTCGCTGTGCGGCGTGGTGGGCTTTAAGCCCACGTATGGCGCCGTGAGCCGTTACGGCGTGGTTGCCTTTGGCTCGTCGCTCGACCAGGTGGGACCCTTTGGCCGCACGGTCGAGGATGTCGCGCTGGCCATGAATGCGCTTACCGGCGCGGGCCACGATCCGTACGACTGCACCAGCCAGGATTGCGCCGTCGATTTTACCGAGCATCTCAACGACAGCATCGAGGGCAAGCGCGTGGGCATCATCCCTGCGTTTATGGAGGCCGAGGGCCTGACGCCCGAGGTCAAGGCCGCTGTTCAGCGCGCCGCCCAGGAGCTGCAGAACCAGGGCGCCGAGCTGGTCGAGGTCGACCTGCCGCACCTGGACGCCGCCATCGCCGCCTACTATGTCATCGGCCCGGCCGAGGCGTTCTCCAACCTGGCCCGTTTCGACGGCATTCGCTACGGCTATCAGGAGGAGGGCTGCGCCAACCTGTCCGACCAGAGCTCGCTGTCGCGCGCCCACGGCTTTGGCGCCGAGGCCAAGCGCCGTCAGATGCTCGGCGCCTACCTGCTGAGCTCGGGCGTGTACGACAAGTACTACTACGCCGCGCAAAAGGCCCGCACGCTCATCACGCAGGACTACGACGCCGCGTATGCCAAGGTGGACACCATCCTCATGCCCGCCTCGCCGCGCACGGCCTTTAAGTTTGGCGAGATCAGCGACCCCACGCAGATGTACCTTTCGGACCTGTACACCATCTCGCTCAACATTTGCGGCAACGGCGGCATCTCGGTGCCGCTGGGCCTGGGCGAGGACAGCAAGCTGCCCGTTTCTGCCCAGCTGGTTGGTCCGGCCTTTAAGGACCGTCAGCTGCTCACGTTTGCCCGCGCCCTGGAGCGCGGTTTTGCCAACGCCGCCACGGGTGCGCCCGCGCTTTCCGTCGCGCCCGATTTTGCCGGGAAGGGAGGCGAGCTGTAATGAAGGAGCTTTCCGAGGTCCTGCAGGATTGGGAGGCCGTGATCGGCCTGGAGATCCATACCGAGCTCACCGCACTCGACACCAAGATGTTCTGCAACTGCAAGCTCAGCCACGATGACGAGCCCAACGCCAACGTGTGCCCGGTGTGCCTGGGCCTGCCCGGCGCCCTGCCGGTGCCCAACAAGCGCGCCATCGAGAGCATCGTCAAGGCCGGTCTCGCCACCAACTGCGAGATCCAGCGCCACTCGATGTTCTACCGCAAGCACTACTTCTATCCCGATATGGCCAAGAACTTCCAGACCACGCAGGGTCCGGTTGCCTTTGCCATGTACGGTCACCTGGATCTGGACGTGACCGGTCGCGGTGCCGCCGAGCGCCCCGACTGCGCGTTTGGTGAGGCCGAGGCCCAGAGCCTGGCGAGCGCCTCGGCCAACGCCGAGGGCCTGTCCACATCCATGACGTCGACCATGCGCGAGGGCAATCAGCGTGCCGGCCACCTGGCCAGCTATGATGCGTCCAACCTGCAGATGTCCGAGCGTCGCGAGGACGGTTCCTACACGGTGCCCATTCGCATCCTGCGCATCCATATGGAGGAGGACGCCGCCAAGATGGTCCACGTGGGCGGCGCCGAGGGCCGCATTACCGCCGCGGCCGAGTCGCTCGTTGACTACAACCGCTGCGGCACGCCTTTGATTGAGCTCGTGACTGAGCCCGATTTGCGCACGCCCGAGGAGGCCCGCCTGTTTATGGAGAAGCTCCGTCGCATCTTTGTGACGCTGGGCATTTCGGACTGCTCCATGGAGAAGGGTTCCATGCGCTGCGACGGCAACGTGTCGCTGCGCCGCCGCGGCGAGACCAAGCTGGGCACCAAGACCGAGCTCAAGAACCTCAACTCGTTCAAGAGCCTGCACGACGGTCTTGCCTACGAGATCTGCCGCCAGGCCGAGGTGCTCGAGGAGGGCGGCATCATCTACCAGGAGACCCGCCACTGGGAGCCCAGCCGCAAGCGCACCGTGGTCATGCGCGTCAAGGAGACGGCCGACGACTATCGTCTGTTCCCCGATCCCGACCTGGCGCCGTTCGACCTGGACGACGAGTTTATCGATCGCTGCCGTGGCGAGATTCCCGAGCTGCCCGATGCCAAGCGCGTCCGTTTTGAGGCCGACTTTGGCATTAAGGCGGCGGACGCCGAGCAGATTGCCGGCGACCCGGAGTTTGCCGAGTTCTTTGAGGCTGCCGCTGCCGGTATGGCTGGCAAGGAGGCTCAGACGGTCGCAAACCTGCTGGTGAACGAGATGATCGCCTATCTTAAGGGCGCAGGCGTGTCGCTCGCCGAGTCCGGCATCGCGCCGGCTCAGGTGGCAGCTCTTGCCAAGTTGCTCGCGACCGATGCCATCAGCTCCAACCAGGCGCACGAGGTCTTTGAGGCCATGGCCCAGACCGGCGACGACCCCAACAAGATCGTCGACGAGCGCGGTATGCGTCAGGTGAGCGATGCCGGCGCGCTGCAGCCGATCGTGGACGAGGTGCTGGCAAACTGTGCCGATCAGGCGCAGCAGTATCGTGACGGCAACCAGAAGGTCATCGGCTTTTTGGTGGGCCAGTGCATGAAGGCGAGCCGCGGCAAGGGCAACCCGAAGCTCTTCAACGAGTTGCTGAGAACGTCGCTCTCGTAAACGGGAACCCGGGAGCCCCGGCAGGGCGGGTGCTTCCCCATAATTTCGAACAGTCCTGCGCAAGACGAAGGCTACATTAAGTGGCCTTCTTTGCGTGCGGAACTCATTTTGAGCAAGCACCCGCCCTGCCGGGGCTCCCGGGTTCCGTGACGACTCGGCCGTTCGGGTCAGGCGGGCTGATAGGAAAGATGGTGACGGAGGCGCAAAATGCGCCTCCGCCTTTTGAATGTGATGAAAGTGTGGCGAAATGAGCTTAAAACTTCCGTAAATGTGATAAATGTCACGTTTTACCTAGGGTAAAATGTGGGAAATATCACGTTTACGGAAGTTTCTTTGCGGGAGGTTCGGCCATGCAGCGAGATATCATTGCCAAGCTTAACGCTTGGAAAGCGTCAGAATATCGTAAGCCGCTTATCCTTAAGGGGGCGCGCCAGGTTGGAAAGACGTGGGCGCTTAAGGAGTTCGGCCGAACCTCGTACCTCAATTTTGTGTATCTGACGCTCGAGGAGCCGTCACCTGGGGTACAGAGCGAGTACGCTCAGTTTTTCGAAGGTACGCGCGATCCTCGACGGATCATCTCAAATCTTTCCCTGGCACTTGGACAGCCTATCGATCCCGGCGAAACGCTGCTTATTATTGATGAGATCCAGGATTGTCCTTCTGCAGTCGGCGCCCTTAAATACTTCTGTGACGAGGCCCCCGAGTATCACGTCGCATGCGCAGGGTCTTTGTTGGGCGTTCGCTTGTCCCGTGAGACCAGCGCTTTTCCGGTGGGAAAGGTCGAGTTCATGGAGATGCGCCCCATGAGCTTTTCCGAGTTTCTGAAAGCCGAGGGCGCTGCAAACTACGACGAATACCTTGGCGGCCTGGATCAGATCGAGACAGTGCCCGATTTCTTCCATGTCCGTCTCGTCGAGCATCTTCGTCGTTATTTTGCATGCGGCGGCATGCCAGAGGCTCTTGGCCGGTGGGCGGAGACGGGCGATATCGTTCAGGTCGATAAGGTGCTGTCTGATCTCTTGGATTCCTACGAGCGCGATTTTGCCAAGCATGGTGGCCGTGCGCAGTTCGCCAAGCTTTCGCAAATATGGAACTCGATTCCAGCTCAGTTGGCGCGCGAGAACAAAAAGTTCGTTTGGGGTGCGGTGCGCGAGGGGGCTCGTGCTCGAGAATACGAGGATGCTCTGGAATGGCTTGCCGATGCTGGGCTCATCACGGCGGTTCGCCTTAATGCTGCCGGTGGTGTGCCGCTCTCTGCGTACGATGACCTCAAGGCATTTAAAGTCTACTGTCTTGATGTCGGCTTGCTGCGTCGCATGGCAAGGCTGGACGCGTCCGCTTTTGCCATCTCGGATGCGCTATTTTCGGAGTTCAAAGGTTCGTTCGCCGAGAACTATGTGCTTCAGGCATTACTTTCACAGTTAGATGCTGCTCCGCGTTATTGGACAAACGAGAAGCCGAAGCACGAAGTCGATTTTTTGATTCAAGTCGGAAACGAAATCGTTCCCGTCGAGGTCAAATCGGGAGAGGTCGTTCATTCCAAGAGCCTTAAGTACTATGCCGACAAGCATGCGGAGACGACTCCATTGAGGGTCCGCTACTCACTTAAGAACCTAAAGCTCGACGACGGGGTGCTCAACATTCCGTTGTATTTGGCTGATCGATCTGTCCCTCTTATCAAAAAGGCGCTTGATTGTGCGCATCTTGACGTTTAGATCCTGGGTGAGCTGACGGGCGGCGGCTAATTAATCGCTCCGTTACGGCCAGGGAGCTTGGGCCTTAGCGATGCTTGCTTCGCCAAGCCGTGGGTGTCATGCCGGTGTGTTGTTTGAAAGCTTGGGCGAAGGCGGCTTGCTGAGGGTAGCCTAGACGCTCTGCCACCTGCGCTATCGTGAGCGAGCTATCTGCCAAAAGGTCCTGTGCTCGCTCCATACGGCGTCTGCGAATGTAGGCGCCCAGGGACTCGCCAGTTTGGGCCTTAAAGGTGGCGCATAGCTTGGAGCGGCTTGTGTAGAGCCTCTCGGCCACCTCGTTGATACCCACACGTCTGCCTTTGTCGAGCGCGCGCTCAATCATTGCCGTTGCTTCTTCGGCAATGGTTATGCTGACGCGTGTGTCTGCCGCCTGCCGCGCCTGCTTGTGGGCCGCGCGCGAACAGGCGAGCTCCGCGACCATGGTCTCCACGATGCCCTGCATATAGACGTGTCCGCCTACGGTGCGGGCGCGGTCCTCGTTAATCCGGCGCAGCGTGTGGCAGATGGCAGACGTCGCTTCCTCGTGCCATGGCTCGGCAAACGCCTCAAAGATTCCCGCGAACTCGGTGGGATAGCGGTGCTCCAGGTCGTCAAAATATCCAGGCAAAAAGAGCACCGAGCGCGAGTGATAAAGCTCCCCCGCAAACAGCGGGCTTAATTCCTCGCCACAGCTATCTTGGATAAAGCTGCAAACGGCATTGTTTGGCCACGGTCCATGCAATGGTTTAAGGTTCGCGGGCGTTATGCCAGCCTCGGGCATGCATGTAAGTGTGGGCGCGCTGACCTCGCTCACGCAGGCGTATGGCTCGGGTGTGTATTCGGCCAGGTACATATCGCGCGTCGGGGTGATGAAATGCTCCATGACAATGCAGGCAGGGGAGAGAGGCATGATCCATGCGCGTCCGTGCGCCCGGTCGTTTGCCACCTCGCCGGTAAAGACGGTGCCCTTGCCGGAAAGCTTCAGGCCAAACTGCTCAAATTGCGGTGCGTAGAGCTCGGTTATGTCGGTCGCTGCCCGCCGTATTTGCAAAAGCGTCCCTTTCCTTTGCAGAAACGTCCACGCCTGGCTTGATTGTGAGCCATGGCTAACACATCAATGATAAGTTCATTACGGTTAACTCTCAAGCCGTTAGAAAGGAATCTCATGGCAAAGGGATCAAAAAGGGAAGGTGGAGGCATCGGCGAGTTGCTCGCGTATGCCGGTGACCGCAAATTCCTAACGTATTTGGGCATGGCGCTCTCGGCGCTCTCGCAGCTGCTGAGCTTTGGCCCGTACGTGTGCATTTGGCTTGTCGCGCGCGATCTGATCGCCGTGGCACCTAACTGGAGCGAAGCCTGTGACATCGCGACGTATGGCTGGTGGGCCGTGGGTTTTGCCATGGCAAGCATCGTAGTTTATTTCGTGGGGCTCATGTGCACGCACCTGTCTGCGTTTCGCTGCGCGTCTAATATCCGCAAGACTACGAGCGAGCACCTGCTTAAGCTGCCGCTTGGCTACTTTGACACGCACGCCACCGGTGAGCTGCGCCGTATTGTAGACGGATGCGCCGCCTCCACCGAGACCTTGCTCGCGCACATGCTGCCCGATATCGCCGGCGCCACCGCTATGGTCGTGGGCCTGCTCGTGTTGCTGTTCGCCCTCGATTGGCGCTTGGGCGCGGCATGCCTTATCTCGGTCGTCGTTTCGTTTGGCGCCATGGCCACCATGATGGGCGGCAAAGGCGCCGAGTTCATGAAGGCCTACATGGGAGCGCTGGTCAAGATGAACAAGACCGGCACCGAATACGTACGCGGTATTCCCGTGGTCAAGGTGTTTCAGCAGACGGTTTACTCCTTTAAGGCCTTCCACGATGCGATCGCCGAATACGCCGACATGGCACAAAACTATGCGGGCACGTTCTGCCGAGGTCCGCAGGTACTCAACCTTACCGCGCTCAATGGTCTTGTGGCATTCCTGTTGCCCGTGGCGTTGCTGTTGGCGCCGGGCGAGACGGACTTCGCGCATTTTATGGCCAACTTCACGTTTTACGCGATTTTTTCGGCCGTGGTACCGACGGCCATGACCAAGCTCATGTTTGTGGGCGAGGCCTCTCAGATGAGTGCCGATTCGCTGGCTCGTATTCGAAGCATCATGGATTCCAAGCAGCTCTCCGTGCCCGCCCAACCCAAGCACCCTGCCGGCGGCGACGTGCGATTTGAGGACGTGAGCTTTACCTACGAGGGCGCCGAAGCACCTGCTGTCAGCCATGTGAACTTTAGCGTTTCCGCGGGTAGCACCCTCGCCCTGGTGGGTCCCTCGGGTGGCGGTAAGTCAACCTGCGCAAGCCTGATCCCGCGTTTTTGGGATGTCTCTTCGGGTCGAGTGCTCGTAGGCGGTGTGGACGTTCGCGATATGGATCCGCACGAGCTTATGGACCAGGTCGCCTTCGTGTTCCAGACCAACCAGCTGTTCCGGCAAACACTTGCCGATAACGTGCGTGCCTCCAAGCCTACGGCCACTGACGACGAAGTGCGCGCGGCCCTCTCCGCAGCTCAGTGCGACGACATTGTGGCCAAGCTCCCACAGGGCATCAATACCATGCTCGGTGCCGGCGGAGCATATCTTTCGGGCGGCGAGGTCCAGCGCGTGGCACTCGCCCGCGCGATCCTTAAAGACGCGCCTATCGTGGTGCTCGATGAGGCCACGGCGTTTGCCGATCCCGAGAACGAGGCGCTCATCCAGCGCGCCTTTAGCAAGCTGGCGGCGGGTCGCACGGTCATTATGATCGCGCACCGACTCTCGACTGTAGTGGGCGCAGACCAAATCGTGGTGCTCAACCAGGGCAGCGTGCAGGAGTCGGGTACCCATGCCGAGTTGCTGTCCCAAAATGGCCTGTATGCCAAGATGTGGGCCGAATACGAACAAGCCGCGAGCTGGAAAATCACTGCAGCGACCGCGGATGCCGCCGTCGCGAAGGGAGGCGAGGCCTAAATGTTCGCCTCATTCCAAAAGAAGTATTTCCTATCCGATAAAGGCGTCGCCGGCGTAAAACGCGGCATTTTCTGGATCACGCTCACCAATCTCATTACCATGGCCGGCATGGGCTTTTTGTTCCTGGTCATGACCGGCTTTGTCGAGCATCTCGCCAGCGGGGCTGACCTGCCGGATGCCCTGCCGATCGTGGGCGGCCTCGTGATCTTTTTCGCGCTGCTCTTTGCCTCTAACTGGCAGCAGTATTACTACACCTACTGCATCTTTTACGAGGAGTGCGGCAAGCAGCGTATGGAGATTGCCGAGCGCTTGCGCAAACTGCCGCTGTCGTTTTTTGGTCGTCGTGATCTGGCCGATTTAACCGAGACCATCATGGGTGACGTCCAGGCCATGGAGCACGCCTACAGCCACGTGCTGGGAGAGCTTTGGGGTGCCATCATCGCAAGCGCCATTGTGTTCGTGGCGTCGCTGTTCTTTTGCTGGCAGCTGTCGATCGCGGCGTTTTGGAGCGTTCCCGTGGCCTTTGCCGTGCTGTATCTAACACGCGGTCCCATGACTCCGGTGTTCGACCGCGTGCGTGCCGAGAAGGTCAAGGTTACCGAGGCAATTCAAGAGACGCTCGATTGCGTGCGCGAGATCCGCGCTACCAACCAGGAGACTCATTATCTTGAGGGACTCAACGCCGTGATCGATGCCGAGGAGCGCGAGACCACCAAGGGCGAGCTCGTTAACGGGCTTTTGGTCAACTCCGCCTTTGTCATCCTGCGTCTGGGCATTGCCACCACGTTGGTCACGGGCGCCGCGATGGTCGCCTCCGGGCAGGTCGACTTTTTGGTGTTGTTTCCCTTCCTGCTTATGGTGAGCCGTATCTATGCGCCCTTTGACCAGGCGTTAATGTTAATGTCCGAGCTGTTTGCCGCCGAGTCGTCTGCCAAGCGCATGCGTTCCATCATGGAAGAGCCTGTGGCGCGGGGCAGCGAGAAATTTGAGCCCGTGGGCCACGATGTGGTGTTCGATCACGTGGCATTTGGCTATGGTGCGGGCGAGGACGGCCGCGCCGGCGAGAAGGTTCTTACCGATGTGAGCTTTACCGCCAAGGAAGGCGAAGTTACGGCGCTGGTCGGTCCTTCGGGTTCCGGTAAGTCTACGGTGAGCCGCCTGGCCGCGCGCTTTTGGGATGCCACCGAAGGCACGGTCACCGTGGGTGGCGTGGATGTTGCGAGCGTCGATCCCGAGGTGCTGCTGCGCGATTACGCCATCGTGTTCCAAGACGTGCTGCTCTTTGACGACACCGTGATGGGCAACATCCGCCTTGGCCGCCGCGACGCCACCGACGAGGAGGTCTTGGCCGCTGCGCGTGCCGCCAACTGCGACGAGTTTGTGAACCGCATGCCGCAGGGCTATGACACCATGATCGGAGAGAACGGCTCCAAGCTGTCCGGCGGCGAGCGCCAGCGCATCTCTATCGCCCGCGCGCTGCTCAAAGACGCGCCCATCGTGCTGTTGGACGAGGCGACGGCGAGCTTGGACGTGGAGAACGAGACTGTGGTTCAGCAGGCGCTTTCCCGCCTGCTCGCGGGCAAGACGGTTATCGTTATTGCCCACCGTATGCGTACGGTGGAAAATGCCGACAAAATCGTTGTACTCAAGGATGGTGTGGTTGCCGAGCAGGGCACTCCGGCACAGCTCAAGGCGGCAGGTGGAGAATTCGCCCGTATGGTCGCACTGCAAAAGGAGGCGGCGGACTGGCAGCTGTAGGGAATATGACAAAGGGACTGTCCCTTTGTCATATTGAGTCCATCCCCATAGTTTCCAAAAAGTTAGCCATTGTTGACCAAATAGTTATACTAAACTGTTCTCAAAAGCGTGCTCGAGCAAACTAATGAACTCGGGTGCTAAGGCACCATGCCGCGCTTGTGCGGCAAAAGGGAGAAGCAACATGAAGAAGTCGACGTTTAACACCCTGCTTGTCGGTGGCGGTTTTCTGCTTGGTACGGCCGGCATCAAGCTGCTCACCAGCGCTCCGGTAAAGAACGCCTGCGTGCAGGGCATCGCGTGCGGTATGCGCGTCAAGAACTGCTACCAGGACATGGTCGAGCAGGCCAAGGCCAATGTCGATGACATGGTTGCCGAGGCTGCCTACATCACCCAGAGCGAGGCCGCTGCTGACGAGGCAGCCGAGTAACGCTCCTAGGCACAAACTATGAGATTCTCGATTATCAGCGAGATCCCCGGCAGGACCCGTCTTCAATTGGCGGGTCCTGTGCCAGAGAGCGATCTCGATGCACTTCTTAAGCTCAGCGGCGACATCGATGGCGTGCACAAGGTGCGCGTGTATGGCCGCATTGGTCAGATGGCGCTGGAGTACGACGAGCCGCGCCGCGCAAGCGTGCTCGACGCCTTGGGCGCGCTCGATGCTCAAGCTATCGCCGATGCCAAGTCGGGCTACGTGATGCAACTCGAGCCGCGCAAGCACAAACTCGTCATGGATCTTGCCACACTTATCGGCGCCCACTACGCGCGCCGCTGGTTCCTGCCTACGCCGCTGCGTGCGGTGTTTGTCGTGGCCGGTTACATGGCATTTTTGCGCGCTGCCCTTCATGAGCTGGCGCAGCCGCGCCTGACCGTTCCTGTGCTCGACGCTTCGGCCATCGGCATTTCGTTCGTCAAGCGTGATGTCGACACCGCGGGCCAGACGATGTTCCTGCTCAACGTGGGCGAGCTGCTCGAGGACTACACCCGCGCCATGAGCGAAAACGAGCTCATCAACTCTCTGCTCGATGTGCCCGACAAGGCGCAAAAGGTCGTCGGCGACACCGAGGTAAGCGTTGCCGCCACCGAGCTCGAGCCCGGCGATCTGGTCGCCGTGCGCACCGGCATGTCCATTTGCATCGACGGTGTTGTCGAGCAGGGAAGCGCCATGGTCAACCAGGCGACCCTGACCGGCGAGCCACTTGCCGTCGAGCGCAGCGCAGGCGACGATGTGTTCGCCGGCACCGTCGTGGAAGACGGCAGCATCTTGGTGCGCGTGCGCGCCAACACGGCGCAGACCAAGCTGCGCTCGATTGTCTCGCTCGTGCAGACGGCCGACTCGCTCAAGTCCGAGGGCCAGTCGCATATGGAGGACCTTGCCAACAAGATCGTCCCGTGGAACTTCCTGCTCGCGGGCCTGGTTGCGCTTACCACCCGCAGCCTCATCAAGACCTCAGCGGCACTGATGGTCGACTACTCGTGCGCGCTCAAGCTCACGGGTTCGGTCGCCGTCATGACCGCCATGAGCGATGCCGCCAAGATGGGCGTCATGGTCAAGGGCGCAAAGTACTTTGAGTCGTTTGCCAAGGCCGACACCATTGTGTTTGATAAGACTGGCACGCTCACCGAGGCGCAGCCGCGTCTTGCCTGCGTGCTCACCACCGATGGCTGGAGCGAGGACGAGATCCTGCGCCTTTCCGCTTGCTTGGAGGAGCATTTCCCGCATCCGGTGGCGCGTGCCGTGGTCAACGCCGCCCACGAGCGTGGGCTCGAGCACCGCGAGCGTCACGCTGCCGTCGAGTACATCGTGGCGCACGGCATCGCTTCGTCCATTGAAGGGCGTCGCGCCATCATCGGTTCCGCACACTTTGTATTTGAGGATGAGAGCGCGCAGCTCGAGTCCGACATTAAAGAGCAAATCGAGTCCCAGATGCAGGGCCTGTCGCCGCTGTACCTGGCAGTCGACGGTACGGTCGTGGGCGTGCTCGGTATCGAGGATCCGCTCAAACCTGGTGTGCGTGAGGCCATCGCCGACCTGCATGCGCTGGGCGTCAAGCATGTCGTTATGCTCACGGGCGATTCGGAGCGCACGGCCGAGCGCATCGCGCGAGAGGCAGGCGTCGACGAGTTTAAGGCCGAGCTGCTGCCCGAGGACAAGTACGCTTATGTGGAGCGCATTAAGAGCGAGGGACGCCACGTTGCCATGGTGGGCGACGGCGTCAACGATTCGCCGGCGCTCGGTTTGGCCGACGTGGGTCTGGCGATGGGTGGCGGAAGCGACATCGCCAAGGAGGTCGCCGATATCATCCTGACCGATACGGATCTGGCCGCGATCGTGCGCCTGCGCCGTATGAGCCAGGGCCTCATCGACCGTCTGACGAGTTCGTATTCCAAGGTGATGCTCACCAACTCGGCGCTGTTGGCATTGGGTATTACCGGTGCGATTACCCCGCAGGCGTCGTCGCTGCTGCACAACGGCTCAACGATTGCCTACAGCCTGGGCAACGCAAAGGCGTACCTGCATTAGCAGACGTGTTCGCCCACGTTATCTGGCCTGCGCCCAGACGGCATCGGTGTCGTCTGGGCGCAGGCCTTTTGCATTTGACCATTTGCTAGCTTCTCTTTAAAGTGTTGCTAGCAGGGCTAGCAATTGAAGGGAGCGGGATCGACGTGGGTGCTGTTAGCGGCATGGCGCAGGTGAACGTTCGCGTGGATCGTCAGGTCAAGAACCGTGCCGAGGAGGCACTGCGGCTTTCGGGCGGGTCACTGCCCGAGCTCATCAAAAAGGTCGTGGCCAAGGTCGCGCAGGGTGGCGGTTCGTGTGAGGAAATCCTTGAGGCCGTTAACGACCGGCAGCGGGGTGCCGCGCTGGATTCTCCGTTTGCCGCATCCTGGGCGGCGGCTGATCAGCTTTACGCGGACTTGGGCATCGCTGCGTCGCCCGTATCCGACGATCGCGGTTGGGACACAATCTATTCCGAAGCCATGGATGAGCATTATCGCCAAAAGGGGATGATCCTGTGAGTGGGACGCCTCTCAAGATCATGGTAGACGCCAACGTATGGGTTGATTCGTTTTGCGTCGACCATACTGAGTCGCTTGCCGCGCGTGCGTTTATTGGGCAGGCGACGGAGACGGGGGCGTTGCTGTTCTTCCCGGTGCATATCGCTAAGGACGTGCTGTACGTTGTCCAACACGAGCTGAAGCGTAGCGTTCTTGCCAGCGGGGGAGCGCTCGATGAGGCATCTGCCCGCGCGATTGGCGATGCGGCGTTGGCGTTTGTTCGGAACATGACCGAAAACGCCACGGCCGTGGGTGCAGATGCGTCGGACCTTTGGCTGGCCGACAAATACTTAGCGCTCCATCGCAATTACGAGGACAACTTGGTGCTTGCCGCGTGCAAGCGCGCGCAGGTCGATTACTTGGTGACCAACGATCGCAAGCTGCTCGAACATGCCGATCTTGCAGCAAAGACACCTCGTCAAATGATGCCGATTCTGGCTTTGGCCGAACGCGGCGGCGCGGCTATCGGTTGACGCGAACTGTTTGCGGGCCTCTTGGACGACGATGCGCCAAGGGACCCGCGTCTGCTATTTACAAAAGCTGGGCCTTAATAGCGGAACTTTCTGCGAGCTGCTCGGCTGCCTTTTCGTCGGAGCTGTCGAGTGCTGCCAGGCTTCGGTAGACCCACTCGTTGACCTGGGTGTTCTTGACGCCTGCAGTCTGCATAAGGGCGCCTACCTCGCGGATTGCTGCGAACAGATCGGCTTTGGGACCCGCGAGCTCGACCTCGATGCCGTGATAGGCGGCCACGCCGCGATTCTCACTCACGTGGTCGATAAAGCCCTCGACGGTCTCAAGCTGCTGGGCGAGAGCCGCATCATCGTCAGCGTCCAGCGCGACGAGTGCGTTCGATACCGTGAGGGCGGGATGTCCGCACGGTACAAAGCCTTCGATGACATCCATAGCTTCGGTAATGGTTGAGCCCAGGCCTGCGAGGGCATTGACGAGTTGCTGCTTGGTATCCATAACGGTCCTTTCGACGGGTCAATTTTGCTTGGCGAAAATATACGTGACGCGATCGGTAGCAAAAGTGCGAAGTGCGGCGCACATTGGGGTCTTCACAGCTCGTGCATAGAACAGCTGTCCGCTTTCAGAACGTGGTAAGATAACACTCCACAAGCGGGGCTCGCCCCGCATGTTCCTTGAAAAGTCGACGGCTGTTGGGTGCTTGCAGCCCCGATGCCATCCAGACTTTCCCGACATTCGGGGGCGACTGGTTTCGACACGATAGCTCTGAGAGAGGAAGCAAGCCGAGGTCTCCTCGCCTCGTTAAACAGGGGTACCGTCAAATTGAATTGACAACAACTCTTCTTTTGAGCCTATGGCTCTCGCTGCTTAGTTTATAGCGGCGCGTCAACCCGGTGATTTCCCCGACACCGGCGCGACGTCATTTTAGGGGAATGCTCCTGCGCACGTAATCGGTATGGCGCAGGCTAAGACCGAACCGGTTAGGACGCCGCGAGCGTGTCGCTGCGCGCAAAGCGTCCGAGACTAAACCAGCGACTGAGCTTGGAGATGCCAATTAGGGGGCTTTCGTGGACCGGAGTTCGATTCTCCGCGCCTCCACCAACTGTTCAGTAGGCGAACACATACGCGTGTTCGTCGTTAGGCGGGCGTTCGTATTGCTCGTCAGATAGAAAGAAGCCGCTCCATACGGGGCGGCTTCTTTGCGTTCTAGGCCTGCGGCATGATCTCCTGCTCGCCGTCCTCGTCCATGTACGGCATGAGGAACACGCCGCCCTGCTCGGTGGTAAGCAGCAGGTACTCGCGGTTGTGCTCGTCGCACACGATTTCCTGGCCGATGCCCTCGGGCAGGTCGTATATGGGGCCGTCCGTGCGGGCTTGCCTCACGGTCACGTCTTGCGCTCCCATGGCCTGCGACGCGCAGCTGGCGGCGGCCAGGACGATGAACAGCAGGACGACCGCCGCGAGGATGGGGCCGCACCCGCCGTTGCGCTCCTCGTCTGCGGGGCTCGGGTACGGCATGGCCTATCCCACCTTCACCAGATAGTCGTCGGCCTCTGGCTTGCCCGTGGCCTTGCCCACGGCGATGTAGCGCGTTGCGCCACTGTAGCCCGTGTATCGGCCCCAAACGTAGCCGTCGGCGATCTTGTACCAGTTATCCAGCGTCACGGTCTCGCCGCTGGAATAGTGCGCCACCTCGGTGCCGCCCAGGCCGGGGGCGTCGCGCACGCGCAGGTAGTCCACAGTGCAGCGGTAGGTGCCGCCGAAGTTCTCGGTCGTTTCCTGCTGCGCAGGCTGCGGCTGCGGGACGGCTGCGGGGGCGCTTCCAGCAGTGATGCCGAAGCATTCCAGGTAGATGCGCGCCAGCTCGTCCAGGTTGCCGTTGAACTTCTCGCGGTCGCCGTCGTTGTCGATGAAGCCGTTCTCGCACAGGCGGTAGTTGATGCCGCGCGCGGCGGCTCGGTTCGGATTCGCGAGGTCGGAACGGCGCACCAGCTTCTCGGAGCGCCCGGGCATGAACGCCGCCAGCTTGTCGGCCAGCGCATTGTCGTACTCGTCAGGCTCAAAGCCCTCCTTGATGATGACGTGCGCGCCGTGGGCCGTGGCGATGCCGCTGGCGTCCATGTGCAGCTCCACCACTGGCGCGTCGGTGCTCAGGCGGTTAAGCCCGCCGTCGGCGTACCAGTTGCGGGACGTATCGCCCAGCTCGACCTCGGAACCGCCCAGTTCCTTGATTCGCTGGCCCAGGGCGCGAACGCGCTCGGCCTCGGTGCAGCCGCCTGCGCAGCAGCCAGGGTCGCCAGCGCCGTGGCCGCAGATGATGAACAGTTTAGCCATTGCCTACTCCTTCCCGCCTACGGTCACGCCCAACAGGGCGTCGAGCCACTTGGATGTGATGCCTACCGACTTGAACAGCGTGTAGGCCGCCTGCACGCCGCCTACCACGGCGAAGGCGCACGTGACCCATGCGCCCGGGTCTGCGGGCACGCCGCCCACGAAGCCGGTCACGACGCCCGCCAGGAGCGAGCAGCCCAGCGCCAGGATGCGCGCGGCCTTGCCGGTCATGGCCTCGGTCTTGATCAGCTGTACCGCGAACGGCACGGCGAAAGACAGCACGATGGCTGCGATTGCTTGCATTTCTGTCATTTCGGATTCCTTTCTATCGAGCCGATTCCTTGTAGAGCAGGTCAACGCGGTCGGCGATGTGGTCGACCTTCGCCGCCATGCCCTGGCTGCGCGCCTGGCTGTTCGCCAGGTCGGCGTGCAGCACCTCGTTGGAGGTCACGACGGACTCCATGAGCGCCTTCATGGCCTCCATCAGCGCGTTGCTGCGCTCCATCTGCGCGGCGATGCGGCCCTCCATCTGGCTGCGCTCGCGGTCGCGCTGCGCCCGCTCGTTCACCTCGTCCTGCTTTCGCTCTTCGCGCTTGAGGTCGATGTTCGCCTTGCGCTCGTTCTGGGCCTTGAACTCTTCGAGGAACTGCTTGCCGAAGTACAGGACCACTAGGACGAGCAGCGCGCCGAAAAGCGACCCGGGGCCGTACGGCGCGAAGATTTCCAGCACGTCGGTCATCCGTTTTCTCACCTCCTCGAATCGCTGCCGCGATTGTCCGCGAGGTGTCGCCGGGCAAAAGAAAAGCGCCCCCGAAGGGGCGCTCGCTACTCCTGCGGCGCTTCCGGCTGGTCGGGCTCCATGGCTTCCAGCTCGTTGATGCGGTCGCGCCACGTCTGGCGCTGCGAGATGATCTCGGCCACCTCCTTGGCAGCTGCGGCGATGGCCGAGAGCAGGTCGGTGATGGACGATGCGGAGAAGATGCGCTCCACCGCCTTCATGACCTTGTAGTCGCTCTGCTCAAGCTGCTGTTTGTAGCCGTTGATCTCCCCGGCGATTTCCTGTTCCGTCATGGGTCGCTCCTTCCGTTGCTAGGGTAGGGGCATGTTCCCATCCGTGTCGCCTCCAGGTTTGGATTGCATTGAGCAACCCCCCCGCGGGATTTCCGAACAGGCTGCGGTACAGCGCGTCCATGGCCAGCACGCTGCGGTGCGCGTCCAGCCGCTTCATGCCTCCGCGCCAGCTCTGGTAGCTCTGCTCCACCTGCTCGGGGGTCATGATGCCATCGGCGACCATGCGGGCCATCTTCTTGAGCTTGCGGCGCTCCCGCGTTATGGAGTCTCGGCACGGCTTCACGACTATGCGGCCCGTCTCCGTGTAGAAGATGCGCTTCTTCAGCCACGTGAACCCGCGCGTGAGCTTCACCACGCGCGTCTTGCGCGGGTTCAGCTCGATGCCCAGCTCGGCGCATTTGCCCTCTATCAGCAGCAGGCACACCTGCAAGTAGTCCTTGGACTCGTGTATCAGGTAGAAGTCGTCCATGTAGCGCCCGTAAGACTCGGGGCGCAGCATCTCGGTCACATAGTGGTCGATGCAGTTGGGGTGGGCCACGGCGCATATCTGGTTCGGCTCGCTGCCCAGCCCCAGGCCCACATCGCCCTGCGCGTCTATCAGGCGGTGCTCCAAGGCGACCACGCGCGGATCTAGCAGCGCGGAGGCCACCTGGTCTTTGACGGGTTGGTGCGCTATGCGCGCGAAGTAGTCGGAGAAGTCGCCCAGGAGGATGTAGCCCTCGCGGCCGTGCCGCCTCCAGTGGTCGGCCAGGTGGCGCTTGAGCAGCTTCAGGGCGTAGCCGGTGCCGCGCCCCTTGATGTTCGCGGAGTTCGCGGCTATGAGGGTGGGCACGATCGCGGGCACGAGCGCGTTCTGCGACAGCGACTTCTGCACAACGCGCTCGGGGAAGTGCACGGCGCTGATATGCCTCAGCTTGCCGCGCTCCCATAGGTCGAACCGTATGAAGCCCCGGCATATGTCGCGGCCCTCCAAAAGGTCGCGGCGGGACAGGACGGCGTTGCGCAGGTAGCTTTTCATGTATCGCTGCGTGGATGCCTTCCACATCACGCCGCGCGCGGCCTGCTTCGATGCCTTGCACAGGCTGTTGAGGTCGGCCACGGTATCAAGCGTGCACGCCTTGACGC
>CAJMHR010000003.1 GCA_905213265.1 uncultured Collinsella sp. | reverse complement strand
TGGCGTAATCTCTAAGGCAGCTCCACTTATCGCAACCTTAAACGACAGGTGGTCCCCCTCGGGCCGTGCAAAAATCGGAGTATTCTGCAATTTTTCCGCCGGAAGCATAGAATCGGCCGATTGTTAGACGAACTTTTAGGACGAAGGTTCCGGCTAGTAAATATTTATTCCTCATTTTTATTTAGTATGTGGATTAACTACTGCCAAAAAGGTAAAGCCAGCCGCTCGGGCTACCATCTACGGCCGAACTGGTGCTGAATACTCGCGATTTTGCACATCGCAACCAGGGGGACCCGCCCAAAGAGCGTCAAATACAGCGGGGGAACGCCCTATTCGATGCCCTCGAGAAGTTCTGACACCGTCATGCCGAGTGCGGGCGCGATCTTAAATAGAACCTTGAGCGTGAAATTTGCCGTCCCATCTTCGATTCGGTCGAGGTAGGGGCGGCTGATTCCTGTCGCCACACAAAAATCAACCTTGGAGATACCAAGGTCCCTGCGTGTCTCTTCGACCCGCCTGCCAAGAATCTGTTTCGCACGTTCGTCCATGCAGCCGAGTTTGAAATGGAGCCGAACATAAACGTAAACTATAGTTTACGTTTTCCCGAATACACAGGAGTTTTCTATGTCGGGTTCTTCGGTCCGCATGTACCGAGCCACGCTTCGCACAAACAGCGCACCGCCCAAGCTCGTCGTCGTTGAAGCTGAATGCCTTTCGTCCGATGAGCGCACAGCATTTACATTGCTATCAAGTCGCGTCGCCGCCGTTCTGGTCCCCTGCCCGACGCAAGGCGAACTTGCCATCCAATGCCAAGCGCACAGCTGCTCGCTCAATCAGACTGCCGCAATCGCAACCAGCCAGCGTGGCCTGCCCCTTCTCCTGGAAACCGGCATCGCACTCGCCCTTCGCGGCGCCGGATACGAAAACGAGACCGCCGCCGACATGGTCTTTAAACCACGATCGAGCGGCGGCCTCGCAGCAGCCATCGAATATGCTTGCAGGCTCGTTGCCTAAAAGGACAAGCTAGAAACCAAAGCCAAAGCCCGTTCCGGTAATCGCCGAGTACATAAAGTAAACGTTGATCACGTTGAGGAACACACCCGTGATGCAACCGTTGCGCAGGTAGCGTTCGCACACGATGCGCGCCATGGCGGCGGAGTCATCATTGTTTTTGGCTTGACGTCCCGCCGTAAAGTATGTCGCCACGCTCAGCAGCAGGTTGAGCACCGGTAGCGCCAGCAGCTCGTAGCTCTTGCCCCATCGCGTCACCTCGCCGGCTGCGTTAAACTTCGTTGCCACCTCGGGGCCAATGTTGGGGATTACAAACGCTACGACCACCAGCGGAAGCACCGCAAGCACCAGCAGTGCGATGCCCATGTAGCCGGCTTTTTTGCCATATTTGAACATATGCGTCGTCCTTACACGTTAAAGCGGAAGTGCACGACGTCGCCATCGGCCATGACATAGTCCTTGCCCTCAATACGCAACTTGCCGGCGGCCTTGGCGCCCTGCTCGCCGCCGAGCTCGATGTAGTCGTCGTAGCCAATGACCTCGGCCTTAATAAAGCCGCGCTCAAAGTCGGTGTGGATGACGCCGGCAGCCTGCGGGGCAGTCGCGCCTTGGCGAACCGTCCAGGCCTTGACCTCCATCTCGCCAGCCGTAAAGAACGACTGCAGGCCGAGCAGCTTGTAGGCGGCCTGCGCGAGCACGTCCAGGCCGGGCTGTTCCAGGCCCAGGCTCTCCAGGTAGTCGGCCGCATCCTCGGGATCGAGCTCGGAAAGCTCAGCCTCGATCTTGGCGCAGATGGGCAGCGGCTTGACACCATCGATGGGCGCCAGATCGTCGTTGAGCATATCCTCGTCCACGTTGGCCACATACAGGATGGGCTTCATAGTGAGCAGGAACAGGCCCTTGGCGGCGGCACGCTCCTCGTCGGTCATCTCCATGGATGCGGCGCGCTTGCCCTCGTTGAGCCAGGCAAGCAGGCGCTTGGCCACCTCGAACTTGGGCATGAGCTCCTTGTCGCGCTTGGCCTCCTTCTCGAGCTTGGGCAGCTGCTTCTCGAGCGTGCCCATGTCGGCCAGGATAAGCTCGGTCATGATGGTGTCGGCATCGCCGGCAGGATCGACGAACTCGCCCGTGCGGCCCACCTCACGCATGACGTTGGGGTCCTTAAAGTAGCGCACGACCTCGCAGATGGCATCGGTCTCGCGGATGTTTGCCAAGAACTGGTTGCCCAGGCCCTCGCCCTCGTTGGCACCCTTCACCAGGCCCGCGATGTCGACAAACTCGACCGTAGCCGGCACAATGCGGCCCGGGTTGACGATGTCGGCAAGCTTTTGCAGGCGGCTATCGGGCACGTCGACGATACCCACGTTGGGGTCGATCGTGGCGAACGGGTAGTTGGCGGCAAGGCCGGTCTTTTTGGTAAGCGCGGTGAACAGCGTCGACTTGCCCACGTTGGGCAGGCCCACGATACCGATGGAAAGGGACACGACAGCTCCTTTTGGTACAGGTACTTCAAACTGTATAAGTATAGCGCCGCCGCAGCATCCGGGCGAATCCGGACACCGCGGCGGCGCAAATGAAGCAGAGATGCGTGAGAGTTCGAGACAGTAGTCCTTACTTAAGCTCAGGCCAGAAATCCTTGTTGGCCTCGATGAGCTCGTCCAGGATCTGCTTAGCAACGCTTGCCGAAGGAATGGTCTTGGAGAGCGTGAGCGCCTGCCAGAGCTTCTGGTAGCTGCCCTCGACCCAAGCCTGGACAACGAGCTTCTCGACGGAAACCTGCTGCTCCATCAGGCCCTTCTGGAACTGCGGAATCGGGCCCTGGCAGATCTTCTCAAAGCCGTTGGAACCGACGATGCAAGGCACCTCGACCATGGCCGTCGGGTCGAAGTTGGGCACAGCGCCATCGTTGGGGACGATCAGCAGGAAGCGCTCGAGCGTATTCTCGGCCAGTGCGCAGGCAAGGTCGACGATGTAGTTGGCATGTACATCCGGCTCAAAGCCGCCGTCCTTGGCAGTACCCTTGGCGATGATGTCGCGGCAAGCGCCAAAGACCTTCTTCTCGCGGCCGTCCATAACCTCATTGGCGCGAGTGTAGTTGGGGTCAGACGTCTCGACGACATAGTCCGGGTACAGGTAATACTTGAGGTAGGTATTGGGAATCGTCTCGGGATCGACAGCATAGACATCCTTGGCCTTGCCGAAGGTGTGAATCCAGCTCTCCTCGACGTGCTGCTCCTTACCGGCCTCGTGCTCAATGCCGTCCAAGTAGCCGTTCTTTGCCATGTGCTCCTTGATCTGCGGCATGAGGTCGTTACCCTCCTTGTCGTAGATCTTGCTCCACCAACCAAAGTGGTTGAGGCCGTAGTAGCTGTACTGCAGCTCGCGACGATCCTTGATGCCGCACATACGGCTCATCTTATCCATGAGGTCGATCGGCATGTCACAGATGTTGATGATGCGGCTGTTGGGACGCAGCACGCGGCAAGCCTCTGCGACGATAGCCGCGGGGTTGGAGTAGTTGAGCATCCAGGCGTTGGGGCTGTACTTCTCCATGTAGTCCAGGATCTCGATGACACCGCCGATGGAGCGCATACCGTAGGCGATGCCGCCGGCGCCGCAGGTCTCCTGACCAACGCAGCCGTACTTGAGGGGGATCTTCTCGTCGAGCTCGCGCATGGCGTACAGACCCACGCGGATGTGAGCAAGGACGAAGTCAGTGCCAGTAAAAGCGGTTTCGGGGTCGGTGGTGTAGTTGAACTCAACCTCGGGTGCGTTCTCGTGGAAGTAGATCTCGCACGCCTTGGCAACGATCTCCTGGCGCTCGGCGTTGTTGTCATAGAAGGTCACCTTGTTGACCGGGAAGCGGTCGCGCTCCTCGAGCAGCATCAGGGCAATGCCCGGGGTGAAGGTGGAGCCACCGCCGGCAATGGTCACGGCATAGTTCTTCTTGGACATGATGTCCTCCTCATTCTGGCCGCTTGCTCAATCCGTCCCCGCACGCGGCCTTGCGCGGTTTGGAATTGTTACCTAGAAGTGGAGTTTTTTATCTCTAGAATCGGCCTTGCGGTGCATACCGGCTCTGCAAGGCCGATTGTTTCGATGGACGATGGTTTACAGAAGACTCTCGAACTTCAGAAGACTCTCGAACTTCTCGCGAACCTGCGGGACGGTAAGGCCGATGATGACCTGGATTGACTGACCTTGGACCACCAAGCCATGCGTACCGATCGCCTTGAAGGAAGCCTCGGGTGCAACGACGCTCTTGTCCTTGACGTTAACGCGCAGACGGGTAGCGCAGTTAGTTACATCGATGATGTTATCCGTGCCACCGAGCAGATCGAGGATCTTCTCGGCAAGCACCAAGCGCTCATCATCTTTACTCTGGGCGACCGATTTGCCAGCAGCAGCACCGCCCTGCTTTTGCTTGTAGTCGGCCTTGGACTTGAGCTCGACCTCAACATCGTCATCCTCGCGACCGGGGGTCTTAAAGTCGAACTTGACGATCAGGAAACGGAAGACCACGACCCAAAGGGCGGTAAAGCACAGACCGACAAGGATGGAGATGGCGTACTGCAGACCGTGTGCGGCCCAAAGGGGCAGCCAGTCCCACGAGAGCATCGAGATGATGCCGCCGTCGAAGATGCCCACGACGCCAAGGAGGTTTTGAGCCATGCAGCCAAGCGCTCCGAGCACGCAGTGGACGACGAACAGGCCGGGCGCGATGAACAGGAAGGTGAAGTCAAGCGGCTCGGTGATACCGCAAAGCATAGCGGTAAGGGTGACGGGAATGAGCAGAGCCTTGACGCGCTGCTTGCGCTCGGGTTTGGCGGTCATATAAAACGCAATGGCGACGCCAAGCGAGCCGAAGACCTTAGTCCAACCAGGGCAGGTATAGGCAGCCCAGGGTGCGGCATCCTTAAGAGCAATGCTCGGATCGGCAGCCAGTTGGGGCAGGATGTTGGCCCAAGCAGCAAAGATGCCGCCGTTGACCGCCGCGTTGTCGTAATAGAACGGCGTATAGATAAAGTGGTGCAGGCCTGTAGGGATCAGCACGCGCTCGAAGAAAGCAAAGACACCCACGCCAAACGTACCGGCGGAAAGGATGAATCCCTGGAAGGCAGAGATAGCAGCCTGAACATGCGGCCACACCAGGCAGGCGATAAGAGCGACCGGAACCATAACGAAGAAACCGATCATATAGATGAACACGGAGCCCGAGAACACGCCCAGCCACTCAGGAAGTTCGGTGTCGAAGTACTTGTTGTGAAGCATCGTGGCGATACCTGAAATGATAAGCGCGCCCATGATGCCCATATCAAGCGTTTTGATGCTTGCGATAGTGGCAAGACCAGTACCGCTGCCCGCCTCGACAGAGTAGTCGACCCCAAAGACAGGGCCCCACTGCCCCAAGATTGTGCTTACAAAGTAGTTGAAGGTAAGGTAGATGGCCAAAGCCTCCATGCAGCAGCGAGCGTTCTGCTTGTTCGCGAGCGAGATTGGCAACGCTACGCAAAACAGCAACGGCATCTGGTTAAAGAGCGTCCAACCACCCTGGAGCAGCACATTCCAGCAATCAAACCAAAGATGACCCGCAGTGGCCATCTCGCCAAAGATCGCCTCGGTGGTAAACAACGTACCCAGGCCGACGACGATTCCGGAAAATGCGAAAAGAATTGCAGGCGTGTACATTGCACCGCCGAAACGTTGTATCTTTTGCATCATGACGGGGAATCCCCCTCTCTTCATTCGGAGCGGCTGCGGTTTTGGCTTCACTCGAGACCGCAGACGCGCCGTTTGCGTGTACCTCGTGCAATAGGACGGGTGGGCCCGCTTCCCTGACTTCTTGCGCTTCTATTTTTATCATATCACTTATCTAGACAAGTTAATACGGTTTCCATGTTCGGTCAGCGGTCGATATTTGACGGTGAACGGTTTATTTCAAAGGTTTTGCCTGTTATTGCCTGTTTGTCTAAAACTTCTAAAACAAAATATTTATCGACTTGTCTAGATAGGCTTGTATAAGGATGTTTGCATACCTATACTTCATTACAACATTCACCGCCACGTTAAGGAGTCACCATGAAAAGCGCGGTCTTCTATGGAAAGCACGACCTCAGAGTCGAGGAATCGGCAAAGCCGGCCGTGGGCAGGCGCGACGTTCTGATCAACGTCAAAGCTTGCGGCGTCTGCGGTACCGACGTTCATATCTATGAAGGCGACAAGGGTGCAGCCGACGTTACCCCGCCTACGATCCTTGGTCATGAGTTTGCGGGCGTTGTCGAGGCCGTAGGCAGCGACGTCACCGACTTTAAACCGGGCGATCGCGTGTGCATTGACCCAAACCATCCCTGCGGCTGCTGCGAACCCTGCCGTGACGGAATCAACCACTACTGCGAGCATATGACCGGCTACGGCACCACCGTTAACGGCGGCTTTGCGGAGTACTGCTCCGTCGATATGCAGCAAGTCTACAAGTTGGGCGATCACACCAGCTTTGAGCAGGGTGCTATGACCGAGCCCGTCGCCTGCTGCCTGCACGGCATCGATATGTGCAGCATCAAGCCCGGCAGCACAGTTGTCGTTATCGGCGGCGGCATGATCGGCCTGCTCATGATGCAGCTTGCCAAAAACGCCGGCGCCACCAAAGTCGTCTTGCTCGAGCCTGTCGAGGGCAAACGCGAGGTTGCACTCAAGCTCGGCGCCGATCTGACGATCGACTCCATCCACGAGGACGTCCCGGCCCGCCTGAAGCAGGAGGGCGTCGGCAACGTCGATGTCGTTATCGAGTGTGTTGGCAAGCCCGTCACCATCGAGCAGGCCATCCAGATCGCCGGCCACAAGGCTACGGTCATGATGTTCGGCCTCACCAAGCCCGATGAGACAATCACCGTCAAGCCCTTCGAGGTCTTCCAGAAGGAGCTTGTGCTCACCTCGTCCTACATCAACCCTTATACGCAGCGTCGCGCGCTCGAGCTCATCGACTCTGGCAGGCTCGACGTATCCTCGATGGTCGCAAAGGTAGCTTCCCTCGATGAACTCGGCGCCATCCTGTCAGACCCGGCCCTGCGTGCCATGGGCAAATATATAATCGACCCCAGCAAGTAAATCGATTGACACCTGCGCGGGCGGCCCTCATCCGTCGTTCACGCGCCCAGCTCTAGGAGACCGTCATGGCGCGAGCCATCTTCCAAACTATTTATGACAACGTGAAGCAGTCGATTGACGACGGCACATACGCCTATCAGAGTTATCTGCCTTCGGAGACTGAGCTCACGCAGCTGTTTGACTGTTCACGCATGACGGTCCGTCGCGCCATCTCGATGCTTGCGGCAGATGGTTACGTGCTCCCCCAGCAAGGCAAAGGCATGCGCGTCATTCGCAACATCAGTGACGAGAAGAGTCGTGGTGGCGGCGGACTCGAGACCTTTAAGGAAATCGCGACCAGCCGAGGCTTTGAGCTCAAGACTGTCACCACCGTCTTTGAGCTCCTCGTCTGTAGCAAGGCACTCTCCGGGATTACCGGGTTTCCCGAAGGCTGTGAGCTCACACGCGCCAAACGCATTCGTTATGCAGACGGACATGCCGTGTGCTCCGACGACTCCTATTACCTAAGCTCACAGGTACCGGGACTGACACCCGAGATTGTCAACGATTCGATTTATCGTTACCTCGAAGAAGACCTTGGCATTAAGATTGCCACGGGCAAACGCGATGTAACGATTGAGCACCCCACGCCCGAAGATGCGCGCGTGCTCGATCTCGACGACTTTAACGCACTCGCCGTTATACGCGGGCAGACCTACAACGCCGACGGCATCCTTATGGAATACACCGAGACAAAACAGGTCCCCGGGTTCTTTTTGCTCCATGAAACCGTGACGCGCAACGGTACCGGTCGAACCGGCCACCAAAGCAGCATGAACTAACCATTTATTAGTTGCGGTGGAATAGTTCCTAGAATGGCCAGCTTAAGGGCAAAACAGGAACTATTCCACCGCAACTTTTTTGGCCGGTGGGGCAGTACCTGTCCCACCGGCCATCATTTACGTTCTTTTAGCTAGTCTGCGAGCTTCTCCACCTGATCGAGCATCTTGTCGAGCTTGGCCTTTGCTTCGGCCTTGACCTTCTCAGCTTCTTCATGAGCCTTCGCCTTCTGGGCGGCCTTTTCCTCGGCCTCGGGATCGACGACCACCAGGTTGGATGCATCATGCTCAACCAACTTAAGCGCATGCTCGGGACACACCTTGACGCAAGCTCCGCAACCTAGGCAATACGTGGACTCCAGTGCAAAGCGACCGCTTCCCACCAAATCGCAGGCGAACGTGGGGCATACATTGACGCACTCGCCGCACGACGTGCACTTGTCAAAATCGCACTCCGGCGTGCTCACCTGCATGTTCTGGGCAAGCTCGGGGTGGTTTTGCAGCGTCGAGAGCACCAGCTGCCGCCCGTGCGTGAGCGAACGGCGACGCTTGGTCGTCGTGGTGCCGCACATGGTGTTGAGCGTGCGCTCCAGCTGGGTAATCTGATGGCGATGGGCCTTGAGCTTTTGCGTCACCGAGGCCAGCGCCGCCGTCGCCGGATTGAGCTTGGTCACCGTCAGGCCCGTGGTGCGGGCGATCTTTTCCATGTACTCCTTGCGCTCGTACTCGCGGCGCTTATGGCATTTGAGGCTCTTGGAGTCGACCTCCAAGCCCATACCCGTGCCGGACCACTCCTCGGCCTTCGCAATCGCCTCGCCCAGAATGTCCTCACCGCCGGTGTTGCGGCATTTATCGCACACGCCCAACGGCAGGTACACACTCACGTTGGGATAGTCTGCCAGTACCGAGAACCAGGTCTCGGCCGTAATATCGCCCACGCAGGCAACGACGACTTCGTTCTCGCGCGGCATGCGCTTAAGGGCACGCGTGCAGGTGACGTAGGCGGTCTCGTGGCTCGTAGCCGCCGAGACAATGTCGTCGTAGACGTTTTTGGGCGCCAAGCGCGGCGAGATGATTGCCTCGGTCGGACAGGCAGCGGCGCACAGGCCGCACTTGCGACAGGAGTCGAGGATCTCGATGGCGTCTTCCTCGACCTCGATAGCGTTGACCGGGCACACGTCCATGCACGCGGTGCAGCCGCTCTTTTCGTTTTTGCAGGTCAGGCACGGAATGGTGTTACCGCGCGGACGCTCCTTGTAGTCGGCAGGATTCCACTGCGGCGCCGACGGATCGAGTGCATCGGTCACACCGCCAAGCGGGTTTTTAAGAAAGTCGAAACCCTTGCTGATCTCGATAATGTCATCAAACAGATCGTGTTCCTGCGCCATGCGCGGCCCCTCCCTGAGCAGTGCAAACAAGCAAGAGATAATGATACGCTATCGGCCCACGCCTCGGGCAAATTACACGCGGAGCATCTTTGCAGCAAATAGCCCATGGCCTATCGCCGTCTCGATTGCACAAGGTCAATCAAGCGCCAAACTATGCCTCGCACATGAGCTGCACGAGTTTTTGTTTGGTCACCTTGGCCTGTTCGTTAGCCATATTGCGCTCGTTTCTAAAGACCGCATTTGCAACACCCTGCAGATCGGCATCGGAAATCTCGCCAAGACCCAGCTCCTCGAGCGTCGTCGGCAGACCAACGCGCTGGCAAAACTCGAGCACCTGATCAAGCTCGGGCGCACGCTCCAGGCGCAGCTGCACCACCAGGCCAAATGCCACGGCCTCACCATGCATGGCCTTGCACTCGGGCAGAATCGTCAGGCCGTTGGCGATAGCATGCGCCAACGCCAAGCCGCCGCTCTCAAAGCCGACGCCCGAGAGCAGAATATTGCACTCGATCAGGCGCTCAACCGCCGGCGATATACGGCCCTTTTTGAGATCGCGCTTGGCAGCGACGCCGCACTCCATAAGCGTGTCATAGCAGGCACGAGCCGCAACCAAGGCCAAGTGTCCCGGTGCGCCACCGTGCTCGTTGGCGCCGTGCGCCGCGGCGCACGAACGCGCCTCGAAGTACGTTGCCAGCGCATCGCCCATACCAGCGACCGTCATGCGCAGCGGGGCTGACGCGACCACGTTGGTATCGACCACGACCAGGTCTGGATTCTTCTCGAGCATCAGATAGCGGTCGAACGACCCATCCTCGTGATACAGCACCGAAATCGCGCTGCACGGACCGTCCATCGAAGCCGCCGTGGGGCATACGCACAACGGCAACTCGGTATAAAACGCAACGGCCTTGGCGATATCGAGCATTTTGCCGCCGCCAATACCCACTACCATGTCGCAATACTCGGCCTGGGCTTCCTTAGCCATTTCGAAAACGGCCTCTTCCGTACACGGACCGTCATAAATCTTAAAGAACGGCTCGCTTAGATCGTCGTCCAGAAATCCATCGACGATCTGTCTGCACAGCCGATCCTCGGTGCCCTGGTCAAACAAGACATAGGCAGCGCAGCCCAACCATGACAAATACTTGCCTTGACGCGACAGTTCGCCCGGCCCCTGAACATACCGGCCGGGACCGCCGTAAACCACAGGAAGCGCCATACGAGAATCCGCCCTTCATCAAACAACGATTGGTGCAAAGTAACCTGACCCCTTTGCACCATAGCAAAAAGGGGCAAAGCCATCTGTTGGCTTTGCCCCTTCCTTAGCTTGATTTACTCATCCATGAGATAGTAGTGACCCAGTGCGTCGGCACCCAGAATGGCGTTTGCAACCATCTCGGGCGTCACCTCAAACGGCATGTTGCACATGGTGTCATCGGGTGCGCAGGCGGCCTCGGCAACAATCATGGCCTGCTCGCGCGTAAGCTCGGCAACGCCAAGTTCCTTCATCGTGACCGGCAGGCCCAGCTCAATGCAGAAGCCCAAGACTTCCTCGAGTTTCTCAGTCGGAGCATCCTCGAGTACCAGCTGGACGATAGTGCCAAAGGCGACCTTCTCGCCGTGATACATGCCGTGGCACTCGGGCAGCATCGTCAGGCCATTGTGGATGGCATGAGCAGCAGCAAGGCCCGAGCTCTCAAAGCCGATGCCGGAGAGCAGCGTGTTTGCCTCGATGATATGCTCGACGGCAGGCGTGAGCGCACCCTTCTCCAGCGCGACCTTGGCCTTAACGCCATCGGCCATAAGCGTCTCGTAGCAGAGCTTGGCAAGCGCCAGACCGGCCATGCCGCCCTTGCCGCCAGCGCAGGTGCCGCCGTCGGCATCGTGCGTTGCCTGGGCCTCGAAATAGGTTGCGAGCGCATCGCCCATGCCGGAAACCGTCAGGCGCACCGGGCTCGCCGCGATAACCGTCGTATCCATAAGGACAATATTGGGGTTTGCCTTAAGGAAGAGGTACTTGTCGAACTGGCCGTCATCGGTATAAAGCACCGAAAGCGCCGAACACGGGGCATCGGTCGAAGCAATGGTGGGGCAAATGATAACCGGGGACTCCAGGTAGTAGGCGACGGCCTTCGCGGTGTCGAGGATCTTGCCGCCACCGACGCCGACGACGATATCGCAACCGTTGTCGCGAGCGAGCGCAACCAGGCGATCGACCTCGCCCTTGGAGCACTCGCCGTTAAAATCCTCAAACAGCAGCTCGGCCTTAGCCTCGGCAAAGCCGCCCTCGATCTTGGCACCGACGCGCTTCTTGCCCGAAGGCGTCACGATGACGAGGGCCTTAGCGCCGAGCGGCTCGACATAGGAGCCGAGCTTGGCCAGCTCGTCCGGACCCTGGATGTACTTGCTGGGGCTATTGAAAATTGCAGCCATAACTATCCCATTCTCTAAAAGAAAAAAGAAAGGGGCTCCGTACAGATACGTGCGGAGCCCCTCGTTACGATAACAAGAGTCGATTAGAAATCGATGTCGGTGTCGTAGTAGCAGGCCTTGAGGATCTTCTCGAAGTCGGCAGCCTTGGTCTCACGCGGGTTCTCGGGCGTGCAGGCGTCCTGCTCGGCGTTCGCGGCAATCTCGGGCAGCTTGGCGAGGAACTCCTCCTCGGAAACCATCTGCGGGTTCTCGGCGTCGACCTTCACGCCACCATTCGCGTAATCCTTGATGGACTGCGGAATGTTGAGCTGGTCGTTGAGGTCGCGGATCTTCTGGACGAGCGCAGCGATGAGCTCCTCGTTGGTCTCGCCGGGAAGGTGCAGGATCTCCTTGGCCACGTAAGCGTAACGCTCGGCAGCACGGGGATCCTTGGAGTTCCACTGGATGACCTTGCCCAGGTACATGGCGTTAGCGGCACCGTGGATGATGTGGCCGTTCTCGAAGGCAGCACCGGTCTTGTGAGCCATGGAGTGAACGATGCCGAGCAGGCCCGAGGAGAAGGCGATACCGGCGATGCACTGAGCCTCGTGCATGTGCTGACGGGCCTCATGGTCGCCAGCATAGGACTTGGGCAGCCACTCGACGATCTCGCGGATGCCGTGCAGAGCGTTGGCGTCGGTGAACATAGAGGCGCAGGTGGAAACGTAGGCCTCCATGCAGTGGGTCAGAGCATCCATGCCGGTGTGAGCGCACAGCTTGGCGGGCATGGTGTAGGTGAGCTCGGGGTCGACGATGGCGACATCAGGGGTGATGTTGAAGTCGGCCAGCGGGTACTTGATGCCCTTTTCGTAATCCGTGATGACGGAGAATGCGGTGACCTCGGTAGCAGTGCCGGAGGTAGAGGAAATGGCGCAGAAGTGAGCCTTCTGACGCAGCTCGGGGAAGCTGAACGGCTGGATAATGTTGTCGAAGGACTCCTCGGGATACTCGTAGAAGACCCACATGGCCTTAGCGGCATCGATGGGCGAACCGCCGCCGATAGCAACAATCCAGTCGGGCTCGAAGTCGCGCATAGCGGCTGCGCCCTTCATGACGGTCTCGATGGAGGGATCGGACTCGACGCCCTCGAACAGCTTGACCTCCATGCCGGCCTCTTTGAGGTCGGCCTCAACGTCCTGCAGGAACCCGCCGCGGCGCATAGAGCTGCCGCCAGAAACGATGATGGCCTTCTTACCCTTGAGGTTCTTCACCTCGTGGCGAGCGCCCTCACCAAAGTACAGATCGCGAGGATTGGTAAAACGTCCCATACTGTGCCTCCTAAACAAGCCCCTCTTAGACTTGCGTATATAACGGAGCACCCAATTGGCTCCGTTAGGACCGGTTTGCGCGTTGCCGGCGATGACAATGCGCGATGTCTAAACGTCTCAACGCTCAGACAAACACTATTTTACCGTTCTGGTTGGTCAGTTATTCACCTAAAGCCGCCAATGATGAAACGTTTTTTCTATCCCTGAAGACCCTTGTGCGGCATCCATACTCCCAAGCTGGGCAAACGTTTTATCAAGGTTGACTACATATCCCGGGCAGGACCGTGCCCCTCCAAAATATGCACCGTTCGCCGCCAAAAATCGACCGTTTGCGGCACCGTGATACCACTCGGTCGTCCAAGGTGCCGACATTTGTGCGACATCCGTCTTCGTGGTGCAAAGGTGCAAGTCCAAGTGCGGCACCCCCGGTGTGCCACATGCGGGTAAACTAGAACCTTATATAGAGATATTTGAACCCTAACCGCAGCAAAGGAGGCCCCATGGCATTCGATCCCATTCAAGAGGATTGCCATCGCCTCGTTCTTGAGGCTTTGCGCCGCGACAATATCCCGCTCACCGACGCTGCCGCCGTAGAGCGTCTGATGGAACAATTCACCCGCAACCCCGCACCGCTCATCGTGCACGACCGCGACCGCGCCGGGCATCTCATTGCCAAGGTGGTCGAGGCCGTCGACTACCGCATTCCCTTTATCCCTGACGATACCCAGGCCGAGCAAGAAGAGGCCGCTGCCGAGAACATGCTTCGCGAGGCCGCCGCACTCGATCCGGCCAACTGGGATGCGCAGCGCATGTTGTGCGCCCTCACCGCTGACTCCAACGAGGAATACGTGCAATATCTGGTGTCCAAGTGCGACGAGGTGGAGCACGATCTGGCGCTCAAGATTGCCTCGGCGCAGGACCCCTACGAGCGCGAGGCCGCAGGCGACCTGACCCGCCGTCCCTACCTGCGCTGGCTTGCCGCCTTGGCATCGCGCGCGCTCATTAGCGGCCGCTACCGCATGTCGCTCGAAGCCGCAAACCGCAGCCTCGACTTTGCCCCCAACGATCCTGCCGGCGTCCGCCACACCGCAATGCTCGCCATGGCAAAGCTCGAATACCCCGCTGAGGAGCTCAAGCGCTTTCGCTCTGCCCACTCCGTCCCCTATCTCGCCAACACGCCGCTGCGCCGTCGTCCCAAGGATGCAGAACGCGACTTGGACCCGTGGACGCTCATCGCGCTGATGAGCGCAGCCTGGCGCGAGCTGGACTACGAGGGTGCCGAGCACTACCTGCGTATCCTTGCGCGCTCGTGCCTGCACGCAGCCGAGGCGCTCTACTTCCAAACCGAGTTTCCCGATGGCGTCTATGCCCGCGTCAACGTGAGTGCAGGCTCCACCGACGAGCTCGTCCTTGCACTCTCCGAGGCGACGCCGGTACTGCAGGAGGGCCTGGGCGCGCCCGACAACGCCAGCTTTGCCGCCTGGGTCGCCACCAACGACATCGTGCGCTCCCAGATCGACGAGCGCATACTGCGGGCGGCCGAGCAGGGCTTGCCGTTTAAGGGAGGAGACCTCTAATGGATCCGAGCGTCTACATCCCCGCCTACCTGGAGCGCACCTATCTGGCGTCGCACCCCGAGCTCACCGATGCAGCACGCGAGCTTGTCCATAACGACATTAGCGCGAATCCCCAAAAGTATGCGCAGTCCGAGCATGCTCAGGCGCTGCTGTCCTATGCCGGTGTTCATCGCCACCTGCTCGACGAGCTCCATCGCATCGAGGACATGGGCAGCGACGAGGAGTTTGAGCAGACGCGCAACCGCCTGTTCGACGATATGCGTGATGAGCTGCTCAAGATCGTCCGCATCGATGCGCTGGCCGTCGATGCCCAGCTGCTCGCCATCATTTTGGCGGACACGCCCGTCGACGCCTGCCTGGGCGACCTGATGAAGCTCGAGACGAGCACGGCCGACTACCTGCAACAGGGCGTGCCCGGGTTTGATATGGAGGCCCCGCACTACTGGGCCAATAATGTTTTGGCCGACGGTGTCACCGCAGCAGACCTCACCGTAAGCGAGCCGGCCCTTATCGGGTGGCTCCACACGCTCGAGGCCATCTCGCAGCTGTGCATGGCGAGCGCCCGCTACCGTGCTGCCGCCAACTATGCTCGCCGCGTTCTTAAGGCGGAAGGCTATCCCACCCGGGCCGCCGGCACCGTGCTGCTCGCCCTCGCCCGCCTAGAAGACCAGGACGGCTTTTTTGCCCTGGCCCACCAGCTCGAGGAGCAGATGGGGGCAGACGCACTCGAAAACTCTCCTTGGTACCTGCTCGCCCGCACGATCTTGCTGTTCAAAACGAACAAGATGCGCCCGGCGACGCGCGCGCTGCGTGAGTTCGCTAACCGTTGCGAGGGTGGCGCGTTCTTCTTGCTGAACCCCATGTACCAGACGCCGTATCTTCCCTGCCGACCCGAGCCGCGCGACCCCTGGGACCTTTCGCACCAGGCAGTTTGGGAGGCCGACGGCATTATCTCGGACACCCCCGACTTTGCCCCCTGGGCCAACGCCTGCGAAGATGTATCGCAGCTCGCCCAGGAATTTGCGCGCCGCTACGGATTCTAGTGACGCACTCGACCCGACCATGTCGTTTACGTTAGGAACGGTTTCATGAACCTCCGCTCATCTCTTGCCTGCACCTCGAGTGATATCGCTCGCTGGGGGCTGCGCTCTGTCCTTAAGCGCCAGGGCGGCGTACTCCCCGGCCGCATCGCCATGAAGATCGACCCCGAGTTGCTGAGCGACCTCGCGAGCCTGGTCGACCGCAGCGTGGTGATCACCGGTACTAATGGCAAGACCACCACCTCCAACCTCATCGCCGACGCCGTTGCCGCCAGCGGCGCCACCGTGGTATGCAACCGCGCTGGCAACAATATGGAGCCTGGTGTGGTGGGTGCTCTGCTCGAGGCCCGCGGCGGCCTTAAGCACACCAGCAGCGGCAAGCGCGTGGGCGTTTTTGAGTGCGACGAGCTCTACACCGTACGCGTTCTGCCCAAGCTCAAACCGACGTACTTTGTGCTGCTCAACCTGTTCCGCGACCAGCTAGACCGCTACGGCGAGATCGACCATACCCAAGACGTCATCGCCCATGCGTTGGAGCTCTCTCCGACGACAACGCTCATCTACAACGCCGACGATCCGCTGTGCACCTCGATCGCCGCGCGCGTCCCCAACACGAGCATCGCCTTTGGCATCGACGGCGCCACGGGCACCGAGTCCGACCGCATTAGCGACTCGCGCTTTTGCTCACAGTGCAATGCACCGCTGGAGTACGACTACGTACAGTACGGCCAGCTCGGTGCCTATCATTGTCCTTCGTGCGGCTGGAGTCGCCCCGCGCTGGTCCGTCGCGTGACGGACGTGGAACTCGGCTGCGACGGTTACGGCTTTGACCTGGTGTTTGGATCTGATTCCAGCGCGCCAGCCGCGCACATCGCCACGCGCTACAACGGCTTATATATGGTCTACAACGTTGCCGCCGCATTCTTTGCCGCACATGAGTTAGGCGTGGATATGGCGCACCTGCAGCCCACGCTCGATGCCTACGTCCCCGCCGGCGGACGCATGGGCCGCTGGGATATCGCCGGCCGCACCGTCGAGGCCAACCTGGCTAAGAATCCCGTGGGCTTCGATCGCCAGATCCAGTCCATTAAGACGGCGGGCGGCAGGCTCTGCGCCTTCTTCCTGAACGACAACGATGCCGACGGCCACGATGTATCGTGGATCTACGACGTCGACTTTGAGCGCATCGCCGACACGCCGGGTCTTGTCGCCTTTGCCGGCGGCACGCGCGCGCACGACATGCAGGTGCGCCTCAAGTACGCCGGCATCGATGCCGCGATTATCTCGGACGTCGCGCAGGCAATTGGCGCCGTGGCAGACGAGGCCACCGATGACACCTTCTACGCCGTCGCCAACTACACGGCCTTCCCGCCGCTGGTCAAGGAGCTCGACGGGCTGAAAGGCGCCACCGCCGACGCTGTTGCCGGGCGCGCCGTAGCCCGTGCCGACGGCAGCGCTCTTCCTGTCAGCATCGCGCCAGTCGAGCTTTCGCGCCCGCTGCGCATCGTCTACCTGTATCCCGATGCCCTTAACCTCTACGGCGACGGCGGCAATGTTATCGCGCTCGAGCGCCGTTGCGCCTGGCGTGGCATTCCCGTGCGCGTGGACGAGGTCCGCATGGGCGAGGCGCTCGATCTCACCGACGCCGACATCGTCATGATGGGTGGCGGCTCCGACCGCGACCAGCTAGCCGTGGCACACGAGCTGCTCGCCCAAAAAGACAAGGTCGCGGCCTATGTTGAGGATGGCGGCTCGCTGCTTGCCATCTGTGGCAGCTATCAGCTGCTCGGCCGTTCGTACTATATGGGCGAGGATCGCATCGAGGGTCTGGGGGTCATTGCCGCCGAAACCGTACGCGGCTCCGACCGCCTGATCGGCAACGTAGCCGTCAAAACCGACCTGGCACCTGAGCCCTTTGTGGGATTCGAGAACCATGGCGGCCGCACGCTTTTGGACGCCGATGCCACGCCGCTCGGAACGTCCGTCGTCACGGGCACCGGCAACAACGGCGATGATGGCCTTGAGGGCCTCATCTACAAGAGCGTCATCGGCACGTACCTGCACGGACCGGCACTACCCAAGAACCCCGAGCTCGCCGACTGGCTGATCGCGCACGCCCTCGAGCGCCGTGGCGACGCGCAGGCCAACGCCCTGCTGCCGCTCAAGCCTCTCGACGACGCCTACGAGCACGCCGCCCACGACGCCGCCATGAAGCTCCTCCCCTAGCACCCCACCACCACAGGGGACAGGCACCTTTGTGGTGGTTTTTCAGTTTGCCAACGATATGTGAACGGCTAAAAAAGTCTGCTATACTCTTTCCCGCTGTCCCCATCGTCTAGCGGCCAAGGACGCCACCCTTTCAAGGTGGATATCGCGGGTTCGAATCCCGCTGGGGGCACCATTTGAAAAAAGTACGAACCCGTGAGACCTCAAGTCTTGCGGGTTCGTTGCTTTCTGCGTCGAAGTTCATCGTCACCACAACGGCATCGTCCGACACCATCACCTGATACACGAAGGCGTCAAGGAGAAGCTCGTCGGTGAGCGTGGCCCCGAACTGAAGGAACCGCGCGAAGTTCTCCGGGTCTATCCGCTTGCGGTCGTACATGGCCAGCTCGCGCTCGGCGCGATCCTTCTGCGCCTCAAGCTCCTCGGCCCTCTCCTTGGTTCCGGGAACCACGATGCCCTGCTCCACCGCCTTGAGGATGTTGGAAAGGCCCGTCTGGGCGGCTCTCAGCGCCGCTGCGGCCCGTTTGCGCCCCTCGGCTATCTCCTTAGGCTCACCGCCGTCAACGCACATCTCGGCGATTCTGCGCGCCTCCTCCGGCTGCGACAGCAGCTCCCTCAGCGCCTTCACGATCTGCCCCTCAAGCCAGTCGCGGCGGACGGGCTTCACCTCTTTGCAGCTGCCGCAGGCGTAGTACTCGTACTTCCGCTTCGAGGAGCCGCGCCCCGACACCCCGCGCATGTTGCGCCCGCACGCCGAGCAGATCACGCGCCCGGAAAGCGCGAAGTCCCCCCACTGCTCGTTCTGGCGCTGCTTCTTGCCCTTCACCCTCTGAGCCTTCATGAAGACCTCCTCGCTGATTATCCTCGGCATGCCGTCCTTCTGGGTTATCCCACCCCACGAGTAGATGCCCCGGTACTTGTCGTTGTGGAGCATGTTGTTCACGAACGTGTCCTTTATGGGGTTGCCCGCCCTCGACACGACGCCGCGCTGCCGCAAGTCCATCGCTATCGAGTTGACGGACTCGCCGTGCGTCCTGCGACGGAAGACCTCGCGGACTATCTCCGCCTCCTCCGGCACGATCTCATAGCGCCCGTCATCGCCCGTCCGGTACCCGAAGCACCGCACGCCGTTGGTCTTGCACTGAAGCGCGTTGCCCTCCATGCCACGGCGCGAGCGTATCGAGGTCTTGCGGGACTCGCACGCGGCAAGGCCCTCAAGGAGCTTCTCGTAGATGATGCCCTCGGGGGAATCGGGTATGGCCTCAAGGGCGGAAACCAGCTTCACCCCGTGGGCCTGAAGCTCGCGCTTGTATATGGGGGCGTCGAACGGATCGCGGCTGAACCTGTCCATCATGTAGACGAGGACGATGTCTGACTCACCCGCGTTGGCGATCATCTTCTGGAACTGCGGGCGGTCGTCCGTGCGCCCTGAAATCGCATAGTCGCAGTACTCGGCGACGATGGCGTAGCCCTCGCGGGAGCACCAGTCACGGCAGACCCTCAGCTGGTCTTCGATGGACGCCTCGCGCTGCTTGGAGCACGAGAACCGCGCGTAGAGAACGGCGGTCTTCTGTGACATAATGTTCATGCCTCCTTTCGAGGCCTTTGTTTGCAGCCCCGGTGATGTGTCTTGGCGGACGCACCGGGGCTTTCGTTTTATCCTATGGCGCTTATCAGGTTCCCAAGAACAACTCCGATAACGGCGCATATGGCAAGGGTGACAAGCGCGGCAAAAAGATAAGCGCTTCTGGTGCCTTTCTTTGAAGCGTCTTCACTTTGCTTTAGCTCGGCGCTTCTTGCTTCTGAGTCTGTCATGCGAACAACAGGGGCATAGTTCAGCTCACCGTCGTATTCCTCAACAACGACCGTTTCAAGGCCTGATGACATTGCGTCTCGTGCTGAAGCCTCTAGTTCTTTAGGGACATATCCAACCAGCTCGTTATCTGGCGTAAAAAGGCCGAGGGCAACCACATCACTAAAGCTTCTGCTCTCATCATCGTAAACAGACCTCGTACAGCTGCTTTCAAACAGGCGATCACCACAATTGACCCAAGGGCTTTTGTCCTCAAACCACCACTCAACTGCGAACTTTTCATCAAGCATCTTTGCCATCACCGCCGTATGTCATTTGCGCCATCTCCTCAAGAGAAACACCAAGGGCGTCTGCTATAGCCTTCGCTTTTCCCAGCGTTGGCTCCTTTGCCCTTCCCTTCAAAAGCGCGTTGATCGTAGACCGTGGCGAGCCAATGGCGTGCGCAAGCTCGGCGGGCGTCATCCCCTTCTGCTCAAGGTAGTGCGCTAGCACATCCCGGTACTCCATTACACGCCTCTCCTAGAGTCCAATTATTTACACGTACAAAGTATTGCACGGTGCAAAACTTTGTACAATACTAAAGGGCGTACAAAGTTTTGTACGCGAGAGAAAGGAGAAGCATGACCCTGCAAGAGAAGGTAGGCCAGTATGTCGAGGCCAACCAGATGACGATGGGAGCTTTTGCCGACAAGCTCGGCATGAGCCGTTCTTCGTTGTTTAACAAGATGCGCGGCTCGAATGAGTTCAGCCTTTCAGAGGCTTTCAACCTGTCGCGCGCCCTCGGCATGTCCCTTGACGAGTTCTATCAGCTCGCGGTCGTTCAGCTGCCTTGCTAGGAACTCGCCATGGAATCAAGCGAACGCATCGAGTACATGCGCGAAGCCCTCATTGCGCTCTACCTGAGGTGGCTCGAAGAAGGTGAGCCGGTCAGGTGAAGTGGACCACCAAAAAGCTCAAGTACCTCAGCGACCACGCAGACGAGGGGGCGGAGGCAGTAGCCGAGGCCCTAGGGTGCTCGCCCCACGCCGTCGAGGTTCAGGCCAGCCGATACGGAATCTCCCTCCGCAAGGTCTGGCAGTGCCCGAAGTGCGGCATGCGCGTCAGGAAGCCTCTCTCCCCGAAGACGGGGTGGTGCGCGTCCTGCTCGAAGGAGCTGCGGAACGAGGAGATCGCGGAAGAGGTGCGCGAGTTGGAAGAGGAGGTGAGGCGGGAGGAGAGGGTCAACCGCGAGCGCCAGCGCCTATACAGCGCCAAGCATAGGCACAAGAAAACGCTCAAGAAACTGAGAAGTAAATGAGAACCGTTCAGTTACCTGCGGAAACATCGGAAAGGAGAGAACGTGACCAAGCAAAAGAAATATCCGGGCACCCCCGTCTACCACAACTTGAGCGCCCGGAACGGCCGACAGGCCACGAACAGCGTAACACGCCAGACGCGCATGCCGGCTCATACGATGCGCATACCTGCCGAAATCGAGCGGGAAAACCAGATGCGGGCGTTCAAGGCCGGGCTTCTTCTGGGCATCGGCGTCGCGGCGCTCGTGTGCGGGCTGATCCTGTGGCTCTGGGTCATCCCCACCATGGACGCTGCGGTTGCGACCGCACAGGGGATGGTCGCATGAGGAAGATGGAGACCCCGGACAACCAGATGGCCCTTCCGGGGCTAGACCCCAAGGGCGAGCAGCGGATGGCTGACGCTAGGGCTTGGGTGAAGGCCCATCCCGTCGAGTTCGGATGGTACAAGGACAACGCCCGCGCGGAGTGCGCCCGCACCCACGACGGCAAGGCAAGCCCCAACCGCGCGCTCTACGGCATGCGCATCAAGTTCAGCATCGAGCTGCCCAACCACCTCGCGCCGTACCTCGCACGCATCGCCATGGAGCAGGACAAGACCATCCGCATGAGGGTCGCGCGCAGCGACGCCGACGGCTACACGACGGCGGTGCTCCGATGAGCTGGAAGACCAAGCGCGTCGGCGTGGCCGAGTGCGTCATGTGCTTTCCGGAGGTTCCCACCAAGCAGCGACCGAAGTTCGACACGAAGCGCTTCCGCACCTACACGCCGGACAAGACCCGGCACGCCGAGAAGTCCATCAAGCGCCAGTGGGAGGCCGCAGCGGGCGACCGCTGGAAGGACTTCGCCACCGAGGTGCGCGTGTTCATCGAGGTTCAGCGCCCCTTGGCCAAGAGCAACCCCAAGTACTGGGCGGGGCGTCCCGACCTCATGAAGCCGGATGCGGACAACTTGGCCAAGGTCATCTGCGACAGCCTGAACGGGCTGGCCTACCGCGATGACTGCCAGATCACGCAGCTCGGCGTGACCTTCGACCCCAGAACCCCCTACAGCGACGAGTGCCTTATCCGGGTGCGCGTCGAGTACTACAGCGAGAAATACGAGAAGGAGGCCAGATGAACACCACCATCAAGGCCCATTTCAAGCAGGCCACGGTCAAGGGCGGCGTCGCCGTCCTTCAGCTCGAGGTGCTTACCGAAGCGGCTGGTGCCTTCGACGTCATCAAGCAGGCGGGCCGCACCGTGGTTCTGACCATCGAGAGCGAGCAGCAGGAGCTTGACTTCGGCAACGAGTACGAGGCCGAGCCGCTGCCGTTTGACGATGAGCGCCCCGCCAACGTGGACGCCGAGACCGGCGAAATCTACGACCCCATTGAAGACGAAGACCACATGCTCACCGAAGGGAGCAACTAACCATGAAGTACTTTGAGCGCAACATCATGAACGGCGTCGACCTGCACGACCTTCACGACAACCTGCACAAGGCCGCAGGCGTTGTGGAGAGCAACATCGTGTTCATGCTCACCCACGATGCGGACGAGACCCGCAGCGCAGACGTGGACATGTGCCAGTCCGCGTACAACACCATCGCCATCTGCGAGGCGATCATCGCCAAGTACCCCGAGGACGTTGTCGAGAAGGCGCTGGCTAACGTGCGCAGCGACATGCAGAAGATCGAGGAACGGCGCGACGAGCTGAAGGCCATCTTTGGCATTCTGTTCGGGGGGTGCTAGGCGTGAACCTCACCAACTCCCTTAACCTCCCGCGCCCGTTCGTCTCGGCTGCGGAGAGCGACTACAAGTACACGCCCAAGCGCTACAGCGTGACCGCCCTTCTGAAGGGCACACGCGAGGCCATCCTTCAGCGCCGCCACGACGACGAGATCACTCAGGACGTGGCGGACATGGTGTGGGCCGTCTTCGGCTCGGCGGTGCACCAGATTCTCCAGAACGCCAAGGAGACCAAGACCCAGCTCAAGGAGAACCACCTCGTCATCGACATGCCCAACGGCTACCAGCTGAGCGGCATATTCGACCTCTACGACGATGCGACGGGCACCGTCACGGACTACAAGACGGCATCGGCTTGGAAGGCCGTCTTCGGCGCAAAGGATGACGAGGAGCTTGGGGACTGGCGCAAGCAGACCCTCATCTACTGCTGGATGCTTCGGCAGATAGGCTTCGACGCCCATCGCGGCGAGATCGTTGCGCTGCTCAAGGATCACAAGAAGAGCGACGCCAAGAACAAGGCCGACTACCCGAAGCACCCCGTCTGGCGCGTGGGGTGGGACTTCACCGACGAGCAGATAGAGCGGTGCGGCGAGTGGCTCGCCAAGCGCTTCGAGGAGATCGAGGAAGCCGAGAAGCTTCCAGACGACCAGCTGCCCATGTGCACCGAGAGCGAGCGCTGGCACCGCGCCGACAAGTGGGCCGTCATGAAGGAGGGCCGCAAGACCGCCATCCGCCTCTTTGACAGCGAGGATGAGGCGAAAGCCCGCATGGAGCAGGAGAGCGCCAACGGCAAGGGCAAGTTCTACGTGGTTCACCGCCCCGGCGAAGACCCCAAGTGCATGGACTACTGCTCCGCCTGCCAGTTCTGCGACCACTACAGGAAGCTCACGGAGGTGCAGTGATGGCCGAGACCAAGACGCTCGCGGAGGCCCTGTGTGCCGCGCAGAAGATGATGCAGAACCCCAAGAAGGACAAGACCGCGAAGGTTCGCACCCGCACCGGCGGCGAGTACACCTACAACTACACCACGCTTGACGCGGTGCTCGATGTGGTTCGCCCCGCACTCAACGAGAACGGCGTTTTCCTCTCGCAGTACTCAGAGGTGGTGGAGAACGGCATGTTGCTCCACACGGCGGTCATGTACGGGGAAACCAAGCAGGTTCTCGATGTGACCCCATACCAGTACGACAGCGACCCGCAGGAGTTCGGCAAGCGCGAGACATATGCCCGCCGCTATTCGCTGCTCAAGGCTTTCGGCCTCGCTGGCGATGACGACACGGACGGAGACACCGGAGCGGGCGGCACAACGCCTCCGGCAAACCCGCGCAACCACCCGCTGGGGAACACAACCGGCAAGGCTCAGGCCGCTCCCGACAAGAAGAAGTGGCTCACGCGCTGCTTGCAGCTCAAGGCCCAGTGCATGGCTCAGGGCGTGAAGGAAAGCGGTCTTGACAGCTGGTACAAGGCCAGCTTCGGGGACGTGCAGCCCGGCGACCTGACCCTTGGGCAGGTGACCGAGTGGGGCAAGTACCTCGCGCAGATCGCCAAGGACTCAGACCACAGCAAGGAGGAGACGGATGAGCATCAATCGAGTGACGATTAGCGGCAACCTCGGGCGCGACCCGGAGCTTCGCGTAACCGCGTTGGGCACGCAGGTGTGCAGCCTCGCGGTGTGCGTGAACACGCGCCAGAAGGTCAACGGCGAGTGGTCGGACAAGGCCAACTGGGTCGACGTGATCTTCTTCGGCAACCGCGCCGAGAGCATCGCCAAGTACCTCGCCAAGGGTTCCCACGTGACCATTGCCGGAAGGCTGAGCCAGAACACGTGGGAGACCAAGGAGGGCCAGAAGCGCAGCAAGCTTGAGGTCATCGGCGAGGACATCGACTTCCAAGGCGGCAAGCGCACGGGGCAGGCCGCAGAGGATCAGCCCGCAGACGTCTACGACGACGACTGCCCGTTCTAGGAGGAGACCATGAACACCTATTCAATCGCGCACCTCGCAGCCATCGCGCACCTGAACTCCAAGGGCCTCAAGGCCGATGGCGCTTGCAAGTACGTGTGCGACGAGGGAACCGCCGACGTCGTTGTGAAGGACGGCGAGGTGACCGTACTCGTGATCGTGACGGCGAAGCGCCAGCGCGGCGAGGTCAAGGAACCGGAGTTCAGCTACAAGCGCTTGCAGCACATCGCCATGTGCTTCCTCGTTGAGCACCCCGAGGTGGACGCGCTCCGCTTTGATGTCATCGAGGCGCTTATCGGCACCGGCGCAACCGTGTCCGTCAACGCGCTTGAGGGCGCTTACTACTGGGAGCGTTAGGTCATGCAGGAAGCCAAGTTCACATGGTTTCCGAAGCTCACCGCAACGGTGGCCAAGGTGCCGGAGGAGCAGCGAGGAGCGATCCTCTGGGCCTTGGCCCAGTACGGCACCTACGGCATCGAGCCTGAGCTTGAGTGGCCGCTTGATGCCATCTTCGAGAGCCTGCGCGAGGACATCGACAACTCCAAGCGCGCCATTTCGAGCGGTAGAACGGGGGGACGCGGAAACAATAAGGGTGCTTCAAGCGACTCGAAAGACCCCTTTGCAAACAGCGAAACCCCCCTTTCCGAGTTCTCAAACCTCGCTTGCGATTACATCGAAACGGGGGTTTTGGAAACCGAAAACGGGGGTTTGGAAGATGCCGAACCCAAACCAAACCATACCAAGCCAAACCATACCAAGCCAAAGAAGAGGTTCGTCCCGCCCTCAGTTGACGAGGTTCGCGCCTACTGCGCGGAGAAGGGCTACACGTTCGACCCGGAGGCTTTCGTGGCGTTCTACGAGTCGAAGGGCTGGAAGGTCGGGCGCAACCCCATGAAGTCGTGGCAGGCGGCTTGCACCACATGGCAGAAGCGGCAGGGCGACAGGAAGGAGGCCAGCCATGACGAGTACTCGAATCTCTGACGCGCTCAAGGGCCTCGACGTGCCGGAGGGCATCGAACCGGCCAAGCCCGTGCCCTTCGAGCAGACCGACGAGTACCGCCAGATGATGCGCAAGGCCCGCGAGTGCAGGCTGCGCAAGGCCGGGCTTCGAGGCGGCTACATGCGCGCCCAGAGCGACATCGGCGAGCGCGTGTGCAGGATCGTGGAGCGGGGCCGTGGCGCGTACCTCTGGGGCGAGCCGGGGCGCGGCAAGACCTACGCGGCGGCCCATGCGGTGCGCGTCGCCGTCGAGCGCTCCAAGGGCACCAAGCCGCCCGCGAAGCTCGTGAGCGCCAAGCACCTGCTGGACAGCATCCGCGACGGCTTCAACGGAGGAGACCGCGACGCCCTGAGAAGGGCCGAGACCGTTCCGCTTCTGGCGCTTGACGATCTGGGGGCCGAGCGCCCCACGGATTGGGCCATCGAGACGCTCACGGGCCTCATAGACGCCAGAACCGCCGAGGGGCTTCCGACCATCGTCACGAGCAACTACAGCCTCGGGCAGCTGCGCGAGCTTTGGGGCGGCATGCCCGGAGCTCGCATCGCCTCAAGGCTCGGCGGGGCCTGCGAGCGCATCGAGGTGACTGGGCCGGACAGGAGGCTCCGATGATCTCGATGGGACAGCTTCAGGGCCACTCCTTGGAGAGGGCCGAGCTTTACGGAAAGCCCCACGTGGGCGCGCGATACACCGGCAAGGGCGCGAGGGACTACGAGCGCACGCAGGAGTGGTGCTGCATCTGCGGAAAGCCAGCCATGAGCTGCCACCACGTGATACCGAGGGGGCGCGGCGAGCGCTTCAACCTCGTCACGCCGAACGGCAAGTGGAGCCTGAGAAGCCCGCTGTTCGCCCTATGCGGCTCGGGCACCACGGGGTGCCACGACGGGTTCCACGGCGCGGCGCGCTTCGTTACCCGCTGGGTGTGGGACAACATCCAGTTCGAGCAGCAGTGGTGGGACGGGCTTCTTCTGAAGCTGTTCCCCCCGCACCATCCCGGCCTCTACGACTACGGGCGCTGGGAGATTGAAGACCGGGATACCGGCAGGATCATCACCATCAGGGAAAGGGTTTGAAATGGAAATCAGGACTTGCGAGGAGTACGTGCTTGCCAAGCTTCATGCGGCTGAGGAAGCGAACGAGGTGCTTCGCGGAAAGATCGCGGAGCTTGAGCGCGAGAAGAGCGAGGCGGACGCCAAGAAGGCTGAAAGCCCCGACGGCGAGATCGAGCCGAGGCAGGTGCAGATCGTCAAGCTCAACGAGCCGTTCGAGACGGCCTATCTCACGGTGAAGGAAGTCTACGACTTCAAGCACAGCGAGAACGGGCTTGGGCTTACGGCTGAGGAGGCGCGCGAGAAGGCCGCAAGCGATGAGGGCCTGCGCGAGGTGGCCCGCAAGCGCGTCGGTTGGAGCAGGAACGAGGCCATGAGCGTTGAGACGCGCATCTGGCCCTGCCAGCTCCGTACCGGAACCCAGACGTTCGTCATGGACGTTTGGGACAACGGGCGCAACCTCGCCGAGGCCCGCGTGGCCAAGGACTCCGAGAAGGCGTGCACGGGGCAGTACTTCCCGGCATACCGCGCGGATGAGCTTGAGAGGTTCGGCCTCGACCTGCTCAAGAAGCGGCTCATCGAGTACGCCGACAAGCTGGACGCCGAGGCCGAGAAGGACGAGGAAAACGAGTGAGAAGGCTGCTTTTCGCAATCGCGATAGCTGCCGCCGTGAGCGTTCCGGCAGCCATCGTCTACGCGGTGCTGAGGGCGTTGAAGCTTCTCGCCCTCGGGCTTGCGTTCCTTTGCTTTCTGTCGCTCGCAGCGTGAAAGGAGACACGATGAAAGACGTCAAGGCGGAGAAGGCGCGCATCCGCATCGAAGCCGCGCGCAAGCACCTCACCGAGGCCCTTGAGGCCATCAGCGGGCCGGAACCGGACTGGGCGAGGTGCGAGGCCTGCATGGACATGGCGAGCGACGTGCTGCCGACGGTAATCGAAGGTGAGCCGCGATGAGCCTGAGCAAGGACGAGTGGAAGGCCGGGGTCACCGAGGATAGCAAGCCCATGGGCTGCATGGGGTGCCTCTTCCTCGTTCTGGCGTGCTTGGCGCTCGACGGGCTGACGGTGTTCTTGGGCTACCAGATCGTGATGCTCGTCAGAGACATCATCGCCGGCTGAGTTGACAATGCGGGCGGGGCCGAGAGCTTGGCGGCTAGGCCCCGCCGGACGAAAGGATTCTATCATGGCAAGGTACTACGAGATAAACGAGGCGGATGCGCGCATGGCCCACGATGCCAACAGCATGCGCGAGTTCAAGGCCGGCAGCGAGACCGAGGGCTACCGCGCGCAGGTGGACGAGGCCTACCGAATGGCCGAGGAGCAGGCCGAGCGGTTCCCCGAGCTTGCGGAGAAGGCCTACGCGCTCGCAGACAGGTTCGCCCGCAAGTACGCAGAGTGGCTGAACGAGGGCTACCGCATCGACGCGATGTGCCCCAGCATCCTCGTTTCGGGCGGCGGGAACTTCCCTGTTCGCAAGAAGGAGCGCCAGAACGCCCGCCGAAGCTCGCACATGGAGCGCTACGAGAAGGTCATGGGCATCAAGCGCCGCATCGCGTCCATCGGAACCGGCGGCATACAAGCGGGCGACCCGAACGCGCTCGAAAGGCTTGAGGCCAAGGCGAAGCGGCTAGAGGATCGTCAGGACATGATGAAGCGCGCCAACGCCCACTACCGCAAGCACGGCACGCTTGAGGGCTTCGACGGCGTAGACCACGACGAGGCCGAGCACGTCAGGCACGACATGGAGCGCTTCGGCATGAGCCAGCCCTTCCCGTCGTGGCAGCTGTCGAACAACCTCGCCACGATCAAGCGCACCCGCGCGCGCATCGCCGAGCTTCAGCGCGAGAAGGAGGCCGGCACCGAAGACCGCGAGACCGAGATCAACGGCGAGCCTTGCACCGTGGTGGAGAACGCCGACATCATGCGGCTTCAGCTCGTGTTCGGCGGAAAGCCTAAGGACGGCACGCGCGAAAGGCTCAAGGCCAACGGGTTCAGGTGGTCGCCCAAGAACGGCGCGTGGCAGCGGCAGCTCACGGACAACGCCCGCCGGGCGCTCAAGGCTTTGGAGGCGTAGCCATGGCCAAGGGAGAGAACTGGAGCGAATGCCGCTTCATTGAGGTGTGCTGCGACTACGGCGTGTGCCAGAACCAGATGCTGGACGAGTTGGGCGAGACGTGCGGAACGGCGCAGTGCGCCAACTGGATCAACGAGCATCTTATCGACATGCAGAACGATGAAGACGAGGGCTGCAAGGGGTGCGTATGGAATCGGTGAACGTTGGAAGCGTGGCGGTGTTCAAGGACTTGGATGCAAGTAAGGCACAGGCGCTCAAACCATTGGAGGAGGCTGCCGAGGTCTTCGGCGCTTGGCAGAGGCTCAACGAGGAGCTCGTCTTCTACGACCGCACCGACGAAGACCCGAGAGCGGTACCGTTCAAGCCTTCCGTAAAGGCTGCGACAGGAGACGTCATAGACGAGTGCGCAGATGTCATACAGGCGACGCTCAACCTCGTTGCAGCTCTGGGCGTGCACGACATGGAGCCGATCATGCGGGCTTGCGAGGAGCGCAACCGAAGGCGCGGAAGGTTCTAGGTCTTGCGCTGGCCATACCATCCAGCCAAAGGAGGCATGGCCATGGGAAACAGCAGGCACCACAAGAGAAGGCGCACCAAGCGCAAGCGCCGCACATGCACGCAGAAGGTCGCGTTCTACAGCGAGCTTGCGGCGATGAGGGTAGGGGCACGGTACGGGCAGGACTGGTACCGCTGCCCCTACTGCCATGCGTGGCACCTCACGAGCAAGAACACGCAGCCGGGAGAGCGCCATGGATAACGAGCAGAGGACGCGCGAGCAGCTGGCCAAGCACGCCCAGAGGATGCGGCGCATAGGCTGCACCTTGGGCGAGATAGCGCGGGCGCTAGAGATCACGATACACGAGACCAAGAAGCTGCTGAAGGAGGCCGGGCAATGAGCCGCATGCGCACCTACTGCCCGCACTGCGGGCGCATCGTACCGGCGGGCCAGCGCTGCGCATGCAGGCCGAGGCCCAAGCGCAAGCCGACACAAGGCGACAAGGCCAGAGCCAAGCGCGAGCCGTGGAGGCGCAACTACTCAAGCGCCGAGTACCAAGCCGCGAGGCAGCAGGCGATAGCGAGAACCAAGGGCAGGTGCACCGACTGCGGCAGGGTATGCGCATGGCACGACGGCAAGCGGTGGAGGACTGCGGGCATGGGAGGAGAGGTCGACCACATCGTGCCGCTGTGCAAGGGAGGCACGAACGACCCGGCCAACCTAGCCCTGCGCTGCAAGAGCTGCCACGGCCTGAAGGACGCCAAGCTCAGGCGCAAGACCCCCTAACCCCTTGGAAAACCCGAAACGCCTCCTCATACCCCGCGCGCAACCCCCCGGCGTCTATCGCCACGAAATTGGAGGTTCGGGGGGCCTGAGCGAGGGCGCAACGCTAAGACGCCAAAAAACGCAACGCTAAATCTCACACCCGCGATAGCCTCCTTTCACCCTACGAAAGGAGGCCGTTTTGCGCCCTATGCCAGACCTAAAGATCGAGGAAACGCCCGTAGAAACCCTCGTTCCGTACGCAAACAACGCGAAAATCCACACGAGGAAGCAAGTAGACCAGATAGCCGCCTCGATAAGCGAGTTCGGCAACTGCGACCCCATTGCCGTGTGGCACAACGAGAACGGAGAGCCTGAGATCGTTGAGGGCCACGGGCGAGTGCTAGCGCTGAAGCAGCTGGGCATCGAAACGGCCCCCGTCATCTCCCTTGACCACCTCTCGGACGAGCAGCGGCGCGCCTACACGCACGTCCACAACCAGACGACGCTTTCAAGCGGCTTCGACTACGAGACCCTTACCGAGGACATGGACAACCTGAACGCCGACTGGGAGTCCTTCGGCTTCGATGAGTACCTGTACAAGGGAGCAAGCGTCGATGCAATCGAAGACCTCATGACGGAGGACTTCGCCACCAACGCCACAAAGGGGAACGGCGACACGTTCTCGTTCTCGCTCGTGTTTCCCATCGACGTGAAAGACAGCGTTGAGGCCTACGTGAAGGCAATCGGTCGCGACGAGCTTTCCGCCCGGATCATCAAGGAGGCGGAGGAATGGGAGTAGAGTGCGGTTCTCAGGCCGTCCTGTGCGAGTACCCCATCAGGCTCGACACGTATTCCGGCTGTTCGCATGGTTGCAAGTACTGCTTCGCCCGCACAAAGGTGGACATCGAGAAGGTGACGATGAAGAACTGCGCTAAGCAGCTCAGGAGCTTCATCGAGGGAAAGCGCACGGCGGTCACCAAGTGGTGCGACTGGAAGATACCGCTGCACTGGGGCGGGCTTTCCGATCCCTTCCAACCCATCGAGCGCAAGGCCGGGGCCTCGCTCGAATGCCTCAAGGTGTTCGCAGAGACCGGCCACCCGGTCATCATATCGACCAAGGGCAAGCTCATAACCGAGGAGCCGTACATCTCGCTCCTTCGCAAGTGCAACGCCGTCGTTCAAATCTCGATGGTCTGCTCCTCATACGACAAGATGGAGCCGGGCGCGCCAACGTTCGAGGAGCGGCTTTCGATGGTCTCGAAGCTTGCGGGGAACTGCCGCCGCGTGATCGTGAGGGCGCAACCGTACATCACCGGAGTAAAGCGCGAGTTCCTTGCGAACATACCACGCTTCGCCGAGGCCGGTGCCTACGGCGTTACCGTCGAGGGGATGAAGTTCAAGCGCGGGAAGAAAGGGCTCGTGAAGGTTCGCGGCGACTTCTGCTACACGGAGGACCTGCTTGAGGCTCACTACGCGCTTATCCGTGACGCCTGCCACGAAAACGGCCTAGCATTCTTCTGCGCCGAGAACCGCCTTCGCCCCATGGGTGACAGCACCGCATGCTGCGGCTGCGGCGATCTTCCCGGCTTCAGGGGGAACAGCTTCAACGCGGTCTCGATGCTCAACGGAATAGAGTGCAGACCGACCGAGCGAATGCGCGAGGTTGGGACAGCGCACTGCTTCAAGGCGATTCACCAGTCTCCCGGCTCTACCTCGATGCTCGCAAAGGAGTCCTTCGCCTCTCAGATGGTCAAAGAGGCCGCCGTTTACGAACGCGACACGCGCTACCACACCGAGGAGGAGACCCTTGCCTTCACCCGCTGGCTCAAGTCAACCGGGATAAGGGCCAAGGAGGTCAACGAGCTTACCGGAACCCAGATGGCATCGCACTACCTGTGCACGACGCCGGGAGGACAGACGGCGGTTCCAACTGAAGAGCACTTCGCGAAACTGAGGCGAAGCCCGAAGCTGCGCAACGTGCCCGATTACATCCTCCGAATCGTGTACGGGGGGGGGTTCCGCAGATACCGCTAGGTTCCTTGCCGCGCGGTTCGGAATAGCGGGCGATAGCGATGATTAAGCGGTGCGAGATATGCGGGCGGGAGTTCAAGGCCCAGCGAAGCACGGCGCGGTACTGCTCCGCCACGTGCCGCTCGCGCGCGGCCAGAGGCTACGCCTACACCGGCGAGCTTCAGGCTCCCGCCCCGTCCGCATCCATGACCTATGACGAGGTGCTTGAGGTCTTGCAGCGCGCCCACGTGGCGGCGAGCGACCTTTCCCGCGCCTCCATGCTCACGTCATCGCCCCTGTGCCTGAAGCTGCGCAGGGCTGCCAAGAAGATCGAGGACGAACTGAGGGGTGAGGGCCTGTGAAGGGCGCGAAGCCGAAGCACAACGCCATACGCCGGGGCCTCTCGGACTCCTACGGCCTCGCCGTGCGCGAGGGTTCCTCGGGCGTGCTCATGCCGCAGGACATAGCCGAAGACCCCGTGCAGAGCGAGATATGGGCGTGGCTCGCGCCCCCGGTGAACAGCTTCACCGATCAGGACATCCCGACGCTTCGGCTCCTGACCTACTGGCACGCCGTGGCGCGTCAGGCCGAGCAGGCAATCCACTCCGAGGACGGCAAGATAGCCATCTTCGACAAGATAGGCGTCAAGCCCTTCAAGAACGCCGACGGGCGCGAGATTCCCTTGGTGCGCAAGAACCCGGCGCTCACGATCCTCAAGGAGGCAAGCTCAGAGATTCGCGCGCTGTCCGACATGCTTGGCCTATCGCCCTTGGCGCGCTCGCGCATCGGCCTCATGGACGCGACCGCGACCAAGACGGCGGCGGACACAGCAGCCATGTTCAAGAGCATCGACGCGGCATACGAGCTGCCGGAATCAGAGGTGGTGATAGAGGATGCGGAGGACTGAGACCACGTACTCGCGCGAGGGCCTAATCATGGCGCGCGACTACGAGAAGTGCCTCTCCTCCATGTGCCACCACGTCTCCAACGACAGCTACTACGGCAAGCCCTTCCTGCTCGAACCCTTCCAGCGCGAGAACATCTGGAAGCCGATATTCGCAACGGGGAGCATGGAGGGCGGAAGGTTCAAGCGCCGCTTCCGCCGCGTGATCATCGGCCTGCCTTCCGGCTACGGCAAGACCGAGCTTGCCGCAGCGACCGTTCTCACCGTCGCAACGATGGAGGTCATCCACAACGGGCAGTACGGCGTGGTCGCAAGCTCCAAGGATCAGGTGCGCAACATCTTCGAGAAGATCGCCACCATGATAAAGCTCAACGACACGTGGAAGAGCCAGTGGGACATCGGCAAGGACGTCATCACCCACAACGAGACCGGCGCGAAGATCATGGTGCTTCCCAACAAGCCGGACGCCCTTGAGTCTTGGCACTTCAACGTGCTCATCTTTGACGAGCTGCACGTCTACAAGGACAGCAAGGTGTGGGACGCCGGGCTGAAGGGCCAGAAGGTTCTTTGGAACCCGCTTTCAATCGGCATCACCACCGCAGGCGACGCGCGCGAGGGCTTCCTTTGGGACACCTTGCAGAAAGCCGACGACGACCCCGGCATGTACCTCTACTGGCTGGGCCTCGATGACGGCGCGGACATCGACAAGCGCGAGAGCTGGGAACCGCTCATGTGCGCCTCTTGGGTCACGTGGGAGAGCATCCAAGACCAGCGCGGAATGGCCACGTCCAAGAGGTCGTTCGAGCGCTACACCGCCAACCGCTTCCCGTCCGACAGGGACGCGTACTCGTGCTTCACCACGGCGCAGCTCGACCGATGCGAGCGCGGGCCGAACAAGCTCGACTTCGACAGTCCGTTCACCATCGGCATCGACGGCGCTACGGCTGGCGACTCCTATGCGATCGTGGCCTATCAGGAGCGCAAGAACAAGCGCGGAACCATGGTCGGCTACACGAAAAGCTGGATATTCGACACGCCGGACGAGGACACCGGGCACTACCCGCTCAACCAGATCATGGAGCTTGTGGCGGGCGTGTGCCAAGAGCACTACCCGGAGGTCGTTGGCATCGACCCGAACCGCATGATAGTCATGAGCAGCCAGCTCAACGACGTGTACGGCATCGAGACCGTGTCCTTCGCCCAGAACAACGCCACCATGTGCCAAGCGACCTCGATCGTGATGAACCTCGTGAAGGACAGGCGGCTCAAGCTCAAGGGAGAGAGGAAGCTTCGGCAGCACTTGGAGAACACCGTGGAGGAGGAGCGCGAGCCATACGGAACGCGATTCGGCAAGGACTCCCGCAAGTCCAAGATAGACGGCGCTATCGCCTTGGCTATAGCCGCGCTCGCCTACAACAAGCTCGTGTCTGGAAGCGAGGACGCCCCGGAAATCTACTAATCTCACGCCGCCCGTACCATTCCGCCAGAAGAAAGGGGCAGCATGGGACGTTTCTACGACATGTTCTACAAGCGCGGCGAGGAGCCAGAGCTTTCAGACGTGGTGCGCGTCAACCTTCCGCCGGGGTTCGCTCCCACACCGGCTGGATACGGCGCGCTCATGTCAATCGACTACGCCGCTTGCGAGCAGACCAAGGCGCGCTCAATGGCGTCTCTTCCGTTCAGCGTGGTCAACCACAGGCGCAGCGGATCGGAGCGCCTGGCCAACCATCCGCTCGCGAAGCTCCTCAACGGCATGGCCAACGAGGAGATGACCGCCCCGGCGCTCATGGCGTGGACGGTGCTGCGCCGTGACACGTTCGGCAACGCCTACTGGTTCATCGAGTGGAACCGTGGGCGCATCGAGGCCATCTGGCCCATCACCGCGACCGTCCAGCACAACTACGACCGCGACGCGCCGAAGGGCTACCGCACCACCTACACCGTAGCGCCGGGCGATGACCACGTGCCCGCAGGGACGTACTTCAACCACGAGGTCGTCAACATCTGCACGCACGTGACCAAGGACGGCATCAAGGGCAAGTCGCTCGCGAAGCTGGCAGCCGAGGAGATCGGCCTGAGCCTCGACCTTGAGCGCTTCTACCGCTCGATGCTCCGCAACGGGAACCACCATCTGGGCCACGTCGAGCTACCAGCCGGGAACGTCATCAACGACGAGAAGAAGCTGAGCGCCCTGCGCACGGCCATCGATATGAAGAGCGGCATCACCGAGGCGGGGCGCGCGCCCATCTTCGGCTACGGGGCCAAGTGGGTCGCCGACCAGCAGACCATGAAGGACGCGTCGGTCATCGAGCAGCAGAAGTGGGTGCTGCATCAGGTGTGCCGCGCCTGCAACGTGCCGCCTTGGAAGGTCTACGACGGAGACCAGACGACCTACGCCGGCGGGCAGCAGTCCAACATCGACTACGTGACTGACACCATCGTGCCCGACGTGCGGTGCATCGAGATCGCGTTGCAGCCGGTTCTCGCGTCCTGCGGGCTTCCGAACGCGCAGGCCAAGTTCCGCGTTCAGGGCCTCATGCGCGGTGACGACGCCACCCGCACCCAGTACTACCGCGAGATGGGCTATCTGGGCGCGATCACGCGCGAGGACGTCCGCGACCTTGAGGACTTCGACCCGCTTGAGGGCATCGGGCTTCCGCTGTTCCCGCTGAACTACGGAACCGTCAACCCTGATGGAACCGTGAACGTTTTCAACTCGTCCAACGCAGAGAAGCCGAAGGAACCCGGAGACGGGAGCCAGACGGGAGTAGGAGGCACGAATGTTTCAAATCAAGAATGAGGCCCAGCGCGCGACGGTGTACCTCTACGGCACCATCGGGAGCGACTTCTGGGACATGGATTCGAGCAACACGGCCAAGGACTTCGCCGCGACGCTTGACGAGCTGAGTCCCAAGCCGCTCGACATCCGCATCGACAGCTGCGGCGGCGACGTGTACGAGGGCTTCGGCATCGCCTCGGCCATCCAGCGCTACGAGGGCGAGACCACCGCATACGTTGACGGCATCGCGGCCTCGGCGGCCTCCTACATCGCCGTCATGGCGGACAAGGTCATCATGAGCGACTTCGCGCAGCTGATGATTCATGACGCATGGACCTACACGAGCGGCAACGCGGCAGAGCTTCTTGTGGCCGCAGAGCGCCTTGAGGCCGTGGACGGAACCATTGCGGGCATCATCGCCGCACGCTCCGGCATGGACGTTGAGGACGTGCGTTCCGCCATGGACGCCGAGACATGGTACGACGCGCAGGCCGCAGTTGACGCGGGCCTCGCGGACGAGATCATCCAGACCGAGCAGCGCGTGGCGGCCTGCATCGACCCGGCCATGCTGGCCCGCTACAAGCATGCCCCGAAGGCGGCAATCGAGGCGCTTTCCACCCCCAAGCCCGCCGAGCCGGAGGACGAGCCGGGCAAATCTCACGCCGCAAATACCATGCAGCAAAACGAGGGGTGCCACCTCCTCGTGTTGGGAAACAGGGTCTACCGGACAAAGGAGTAGAACATGGCAATCCTCAATTCCAAGCAGCTCTGGACGGAGCGCAACCGCCTCGCCGAGGAGCAGCGCCGCGCCGTGGATGACAAGGACGAGAGCAAGGCGCTCGTCATCCAGGGCCAGATCGAGCAGCTGGACATCACCATCGGCCACGTCATCGAGGAGGAGGACGCGCTCCGCAACGCGCCCAAGCCCAAGCCGCACAACGAATCCTTCGGCGTGCGCATCCTCGGTGCCCGCGACGAGTTCCACGGCCTTCAGGTCGGCTTCAAGAACTCCGCCGAGGTCGGCCCGCGCAACGCCGCCAGCGTCGTGACCGTGGGCGCTCCCACCGAGATCGAGCTTGAGCTTCCCGCGAAGCTCCCCGGCGTGTTCCAGAACTTCGCGAGCACCCTGATCGAGACGCCCGCCGCAGGCTCCGTAACCTACAAGCAGCGCGACAAGACCAACGAGAGCGGCGCGCCCGCTACGTGGGCTGGCGTCACCTCCGGCACCAGCGCCACCAAGGCTCAGGTCATCTACGCGTTTAAGGACGCCGTCGCCAACAAGGAGACCATCGCGGGTTACGTGCCCATCTCCAAGGACACCCTGATGGACTACGACGAGCTGCTTGACCTCATCGAGCACGACCTCCTGCTCGACCTTGACGAGATCACCAACGGCAAGTACTGGAACGGCTCCGACTCCACCCACATCGTGGGAATCACCAACGTCACCGGTATCCAGACCTTCACCGAGGCCATGGGCGGCATGTACTTCGACGCCATCCGCATGATGCGAACCAAGGTCATGCGCAACGCCCGCCGCATCCCCACCCACGTGGCCGTCAGCCCGGAGGTGCGCGAGGCCATCGACCTGTACAAGACCGAGACCGGCCTGTACCAGACGCTCGGCTCCGATGTGTACTGGGGCATGCAGGTGGTCGAGGACGCGAGCTGCCCCGGCATCCTCGTGTACGACTCCTTCGCAGCCCGCCGCCGCGCCATCCACGGAGGCACCACGGTTGAGATCGGCTACTACAACGACCAGTTCATCAAGAACGAGCTTTCCATCCTCGGCGAGCACACCAAGGCGCTTCAGGTGCGCTACCCGGACGCCTTCTGCCTCGCCACCAAGACCGAACTCGACAAGGCTCCCGCCGCCGCTGGCGTGGGCGCGTAAGGAGGAGTCATGTTCACCAGCAAGAAGCGCGTCATCCGGAACGGTTTCCTCGTTGCCTTCGAGGGCGAGGTCATGTCCGACGAGGAGGCAGCAGCGCGCGGCCTGCTCGACCCGGAGCCTGAGGAGAAGCCCAAGGCCAAGACTACCCGCCGCAAGGCCAAGCCCAAGCCGAAGCCCGAACCCGTTGAGGACGAGGACGAGGACGACGAGGGCTATGACGAGGACGAGGAGGCCTGATGCTCGTAGCGCCGGATTCAACCGTCCGCGTCGCGGCATCGGAGACCGCCGTCTTGCAGCTTGAGGCAGACGCCTCGATCGACTCCGCGACCCTGCGCCCCCGCTTCGGCGGGGAGCAGGGTCTTCCCGTTGAGGACAACGCCGTCACGCTGCCGACGCTCAAGGCCCCGGACACCGCCCGCATCGACTGGAAGAAGGGCGGCGAGACGCTTTTCACCACCTACATCGAGGTGGTGTCCCGCCACTACTTCAGGCTCGACGCGCTCAAGGGCTACGGCGACGGTCAGGACGAGTTCGACAAACTCCCCGAGGAGACGCTCTTCCAAGCGCGTCAGGCCGCGACCGACGTGTTCGAGCGCAACGCCCGCCGCTCCTTCGTGGCACGGATCGGGCGCACCAAGGACTACGGGCGCGAGCGGTGCGTGACCCTCGAACACGGCGACGTGCGGGAGCTGCTCACCGAGGGCTACGAGCTTGCGAGCGACTGCCAAGCGGTGCCCGTGGCGTGCTTCCCGCGCCCGTGCTGGGTCGAGTACGTCTACGGCTACGAGGAGCTTCCGGCTCAGGTGTCCCGCGCGGTCTTGGAGCTTGCGGCCTACATGCTGCGACCGTCCAACCGCCCCATCGGGGCCACGGGCGAGAGCACCGACGCCGGGTTCATCCGCTTCACGACCGCAGGGCAGGACGGCGCCACCGACATCCCGGAGGTAAACGCGGCAATCGAGCAGTTCGGACGGGGGGCGAACCTCGTATGGTGACGTTCAAGGAGGCGCGCGACGAGCTGTACCGGCGCATGGCCAAGGTAGCCGAGGGCTTCGCCGACCTCTACCCCGGCGTGCAGGCACCGAAGGTCTACGACGGGTTCCCGACCAGCGAGCCGCCGTTCTACATCGCGGTCGATTCCATCGTTGACACCGCGACCATGGGCGGGCGCGCCGTTCCCGGTGACGGTCAGCTCGACTTCACCGTTCACGTGATGTGCTTCGCGCGGCACTCCGACCAAGCGACGGCATCAGCCACGCTGCTCGCCTACGTGGACGCGGTCTTCAACGCGGTCATGGCAGACCAGCGCCTCCGCATGACCGTGGACAACTCGTTCCCGTCCATCGAGGCCGCCGGGGTTTCCGGCGACAGCTCCAAGTACCACATGGCCGCTGCATCCGTGGGCGTGCAGTGCTCCGTTTTCGCCAAGTGCCCGCAGAAGTTCAGGGAGGTAGTGCAGTGATCGCCACCAAGGATGTAGCGGTGTTCTTCAACGGGCACCCGTATCGGTTCAAGAAGGGCGCGCAGGTGAAAGCGCCCGATGCGCTCGTGAGGGCGCTCAAGGAGCAGGGGGCGGTTCGCGCCGCCGCACGGAAGAAGGAGACCAACGATGATTAACGTTTCCATCGGCATGCTGGGCGTGGCGCTTCAGGACGGAGACACCCCGGCCACCCAGCCCACCATCAAGCACGGCCTGACTGGCGGCGGCCTCGTCAACCCCGAGCGCACCATCGAGCAGAAGGCCGTGGCGTGCGGCCTGCGCGCCAACGCCGCCAACGGTGCCTACGTCTCCGAGGTCAACATGGGCGTCGACTTCGAGACGCTCGCTTACGCGGACTCGCTCGCGCTCTACTGCCTCGCCGCAATGGGCAACATCGTCTCCACGCCCGTTGAAGGGAAGTCCGGCTACCACAAGCACGTCATCACGCTCGGCTCGGTGCTGCCGCTCCTGACCTTCTGGGGCCAGATCGGAGACACCGCCCAGCAGACCGTGCACAAGGTGGACGGCTGCAAGATCGACACGCTTGGCCTCACCTTCGAGGGCAACGCCCCGCTCGACATCAGCGTTACCGCAGCGGGCGTCGACGCGACGCTCTTCCAGTCTTGGGGCGACGTGGTCAACCCCTCGTGCTTCGACGGCTACTTCGTGCCCACCGGCGGCGACTTCAAGATCGACACCGCGAGCCAGACCCCCGTTGACGTGACCGTGACGCAGGGCAGCTTCGAGATGTCCAACAGCCTTGAGGCGAAGCGCGCGGCGGGGCAGGTCGTGCCCACCATCCTCGCCGAGGGCAAGCTGACCACCTCCGTGAACATGACCGTCGTTCCGGAGGACTTCGCGCTCATGCGCAAGTGCCTCACCGGCGCCGCCGACGGCACCAAGGTCTCCTCCAAGATCGTGTACGGCTCCGCGCTGTGGAAGTTCACCCACTCCGCCGACGCCAACTGCACGCTCGAAGTCGCGTTCACCAACGTGCCGTGGAACTTCGAGATGCCGGAGGTCGACCCCGAGGGCAACGCCGCAGAGGTCGAGTTCAGCGCCGATGACATCGGCATCGACTCCGCCGACGGCACCCCCGTCACCGTGACCATCGTCAACAAGACAGAGAGCTACATCACCGAGTAAGGAGCAGCTATGAAATACGCCTTCGTGTTCACCAAGCCGGAGGACGGCACCAGCTTCGAGATCGAGGGCGGCCGCTCCGCCCTCTGGGAGGCGCAGGAGAAGGCCGCAGGCTGGCCGGATCGCGTCACCAACCAGAACCGCCTCGACTTCGCGTGGGCCTACGTCGCGGCGGCTCGCGCCGGGAAGCTCAAGGAGCTTGGCCTTGACGGCATGGAGTTCGATGAGGCCGTCGAGGCGCTTGCGGACACCTACGACGTGCTCATCAAGGACAACAAGCCCGACGCCCCTTTAGCGGACGCGCGCCCCGAATAGCCGCGCTGAGCCTGAGAACGGGGTGCTCGCCGTATGACCTAGCGAGGCTGTGCGACGAGTACCCCGCTGTTTTCGATGAGTACGTGGACATGTTCTACGACGCTCAGGAGGAGCGGGGGCGCAAGGCCGACATGGAGGCGCGAAGGGCGAGGGTAAACAGGATTTTCAATCGCGGGAGGAAATGATGGCGTTCACTCACGGCGGCGGCGTCCGCATCGAGGCCAAGGGGCTTCAGGAGACCATCAAGGCCCTGCGCTCGATCAACAAGGAGCTTCCCCGCGAGTTCAAGAAGGGCCTGAAGCAGGACGCCAAGCCCATCCTCACCGACGCGCGAAACAACGCCCAGTCAATCGCCAAAACCGGCGCTTACGCGTCGAGCATGGCCATGCGCGCGATCTCGAACGGAATACGCATACAGAGCACCGACCCCGGCGCGGGAACCATCGAGTTCGCCAACGCCGGGGCCGTCTACCTTTCGGGCAGGCGCAGGGGCCTCCCCGTCGGAGTCCCGCAGGGCAACCCTCCCCGCGCCCTCGTGAAGGCCGTACTGGACAACGAGGACGCCGTTGTGGACGCGGTTGAGACCCGTATCGAGCAGACCATAAGGAAGTACCTCAATGGGTAAGGCAAGCATCTCCATCGCCATATCCGGCTCCTACAACGCCTCTGCGGTCGAGAGGGCCGAGAAGTCCCTAGACCGCCTCGCGGTGAAGACCGCAGCGGCAGAGGGCTCCATGTCCAAGAGCTGGGTCGAGGCAGGCTCCAAGGCCGCCGAGGCTGGCGGTCGCATCTACAGCGCCGGGCAGCAGGTCGCAGACGCGGGCGACGCCATGACCGCCGGGGTGACCGTTCCGCTCGCCGCGATCGGCACGGCTGCCACCAAGACGGCCATCGACTTCGAGAGCAGCATGAGCCGCGTTTCCGGCGCGCTCAACGACCCCTCGGCCAACATGGAGGAGCTGCGACAGCTCGCCTTGGACATGGGCGCTGACACCGTTTTCAGCGCGTCCGAGGCCGGTGCCGCCATGGAGGAGCTTGCCAAGGGCGGACTGACCGCAGCCGACATCAAGGGCGGCGCGCTCAAGACAACCATGGACTTGGCAGCCGCCGGAAGCCTTCAGCTCGCCGAGGCGGCCAACGTGACCGTTCAGGCCATGGGCGCGTTCGGCCTCACCGCCGACGAGACCGGCGAGGCGGCCAACGCCCTAGCGGGTGCAGCCGCCGCATCGTCTGCGGACGTTGCAGACCTCACGCAGGGTCTCTCTCAGGTGTCCGCTCAGGCGCACAGCGCCGGGTGGTCGATTCAGGACACCACCGCCGTGCTCGGTGCCTTCGCCGACGCCGGCATCCGTGGAAGCGACGCGGGCACCTCGCTCAAGACGATGCTTCAGCGCCTCGCGGCTCCAACGGACAAGTCCGCCGCCATGATGGAGAGCCTTGGCATCAACGTCCGCGACGCGAACGGCAACATGCTCGACGCCGCCGGGGTCGCTGGTGAGCTTCAGGCCAAGCTGAGCGGCCTCGACTCCGCGACGCGCGACGCCGCTATCCAGACCATCTTCGGAGCTGACGCTTCCCGCGCCGCCCTCGTGATGATGAACCAAGGCACCGAGGGCATACAGCGCTACACCGCAGCGACCAACGACCAGACGGCGGCCCAGCGCCTCGCCGATTCCCAGATGGGCGAGACCGAGCGCAGCATCGAGGAGATGAACGGCGCAATCGAGACCGCCTCCATCCAAGTCGGCAGCGCGCTCGCACCGGCGGTGACCGACGCCGCAGAGGCCGTGGGCGGCGCTGCCGACGCCTTCAGCCAGATGGACGAGGGTACGCAGCAGACCGTCATCGGCTTCGGCCTCGTAGCGGCGGCGGCAGGCCCCGTGCTGTCCGTCACCGGGCGCATAACCAAGGGCGTAGGCTCCATGGTCACGGCGTTCGGCAGGGCCAAGCAGGACGTGGCCACATACGCCGACGCGCTCACGACGACCAACGTCGCATCACTCAAGGCGTATCAGGGCAACGAGAAGCTGTCGAAGGCGCTTGAGAAGAACCCGGCGGCCAAGGCGGCGGGCGGCGTGCAGAAGTACATCGACGCCGTTACCGAGGCCAACACGGCGCAGTCAAGGTACAACGCCTCCGTGCGCGATCTTGAGCGCGAGCAGAAGAAGGGCAGCAAGGCCAACTCAGAGCTTGTTGAGAGCCTTCAGAAGGAGGTGTCCGAGCGCAAGAGCGCCATGGACGCCGCCAAAGGCACCGTCGAGGGGTACAAGGCCTCGGCCACCGCAGCGCAGGCGAGCACCACCGCCGTGACCGCTCAGAGCGTGGCCATGAAGGCCGCATCCGTAGCGGCCACCGGCCTCAAGCTCGCGCTGGCAACCATCGCGCCGCTCGCGATCATCGCGGGAATAACCGCCCTCGTTGGAGTGTTCCAAGAGGCCAAGGAGCACGAGGACAACCTGAAGGCGGCAACGGAGGGCCTTACCGCAGCGACCGAGAAGGGCGTGAGCGCCTCGAACGCCGGGGCCGACGCCTTGGAGGGCTACGGGGCCTCCGCCGGTGTCGCCAAGGTCGACATTGACGAGATGCTTGAGTCCCAAGCCCAGCTCGCCCAGACGATCAGCGACACCAACACCAGCGCCTCGGCCCAGATGGCGCAGCTTCAGCAGGCCTACTCGACCATCCAGCAGTACGCCAACCACACCGACCTCGCCAACGACGCGCAGGCGCGGCTCCGCACCGCCGTCGATACGGTGAACGACCTGTGCGGCACGCAGATTCAGGTCACGGACGCCGCCAACGGCAAGCTGGCGGACGAGAACGGTGCCATTCAGGACGTCACGGCGTCGCTCGGCGGCTACATCGACCAGAAGATGCAGCAGATTCAGGTCGACGCGCAGCAGCAGAACCTCTCCGCGCTCTACCAGCAGCAGGCAGAGAACATCACCGCACTGACGCAAGCGCATCAGGAGTACAACAACGTATACGGCGACATGGACACCATGGCGCAGAACTACTACAACACCATGGCTGCGCAAGGGGTTCCCATCACCATGGAGCAGGCGCGCGCAACCATGGAGGCATCCGCCGAGAACTCCAAGTACGGGCAGGCGGTGAAGGACGCGCAGGCGGCCCTCGACGCGACCAACACCTCGATCAACAACGTGTCATCGTCCATGACGGCGCAGGCCGCCATAGCCGACGGCAACGCATTCAGCATGCAGAACCTCGTGCTGTCCAGCTCCACGGTCTCGACGGCCATGAACGCCGTGGGCGGCGACATCAACGACTTCGCCAACGACTTGAGCAACGCGGGCGTCTCGGTCGAGACGTTCCGCAGCTTGAACGACCAGCAGCTCACGCAGCTGGTGGCGTCGTGGGACGGCACCTCGCAGAGCATCATCACGACGCTCGACACCATGGGCATCGAGATGAACGACGCGGGCCTGAACGCCGCCACCGCCTTGGCCAACGGCATGCAGAGCGGCACGGTGAACGTGGACACCGCGACGAGCATCCTCAAGGCAGCGGCGACCGGCGACTGGTCTAGCGTCTCCACCCAGATGAGCAACGCGGGAATCAGCCTCCCGCAGAGCGTGGCGGACGGGATCACCGCCAACAGCTTCACGGCATCCGGCGCGACCAACACCATGCTGTCGATGATCGCGCTTCAGCTCACCGGCGGGGACGTTCCGGCGGCGGCACAGCTCCTCGGCCACGACATCGACCAGGGGCTTGCAGACGGCATCGCAAACGGGACGCTCTCGGAGGAGCAGGCGGCGCTACTCGGCGAGGACGTCATAAGCAAGGCCAAGGACACGCTGGAGTCCCACTCGCCGTCTCAGGCGTTCTACCGCATCGGCTCCGACGTCGACGCGGGTCTGTCAAACGGCATCAGCGGCAACACGTCCGGCCCGCTCAGCTCCATCGCGCAGCTCGGTCAGCAGCTCATCGACCGAATCAGCGGGCTTCCGGGGGACGCGCAGAGCACGGGCAGCAGGGCCTCAAGCGGCCTCTCGTCCGGCCTCGCGGCGGGAATCGGCGCGGTGTCCTCAAGCGCCCGCAGCCTCGCCAGCAGCGCCTCGTCCGGCGTCTCCGGCACGCCCTCAGACCTTTCGAGCAAGGGCCGCAGCGCCTCAAGCAACTTCGCCAGCGGCATCGGCTCCGGCGTCGGCTCCACCCGCAGCAACGCGCGGAGCCTCGCCAGCGCGGCGAGCAACATGCAGAACGCGGGCAACTCCTACGGGTGGGGCAGCCACCTCGCGAGCAACTTCGCGAGCGGCATCCGCGCGGGCATCACGTGGGTCTCGAACGCCGCGTGGAGCGTCGTGCAGGCCGCGAAGAACGCCATGGGCTTCTCCGTGCCGAAGGAAGGCCCGTGGGCGGGATCTGAGAGGGGCGGCGAGACCTCCGGCCTGCACCTCGCGCAGAACTTCGCGAGCGGCATGCTCAAGGGCGAGGGAACCGTTTCCGACGCGGCCAGAAGGCTCGCGAGCGCCTCGTACTTCGAGGCCAACGGCGGCGGCTTCTCCTCCGGCGTGCGCACGGTGGGCTACGGCACGGGTGCCTCGTCCGGCTCGTATGACGACGCGCAGCTCCGCGCCATGCTGGGCGAGATGGTGAATCTTCTGCGGGAGATAGCATCCAAGGACACCAACGCCTACATCGGCGTTGACGCGGTTTCCGCCGCGCTCGCGCAGAACTCCAAGATCACGGCACGCGGAAGGGGGTACGCCGTATGAGCATCGACCAGAGGATAGCCTTCGACGGGCACGACCTCTCGCCCTACATGCTGGTGACCGACGTGAAGCGGCAGGTGGCCCCCAAGCGGCGCATCACCCAGACGCAGGTTCCCGGCATGGACGGCGCGCTCGTGTCCTCCGTCGAGCTTGACGCCGTTGAGATCACGGTGAGCGGGTGCATAACCCGCCGCCTCATGTGCGACGTCGCGGACGCCCGCAAGGCCCTCGCAACGTGCCTGAGCGCCAAGCAGCCTGCGCCTCTTGTCCTGCCGGACGACCCCACCACATACCTCATGGCGCTCTACGAGGGAGGGGCCGAGCCGAGCAAACTCGCACACGTGCCGGACGTCGACCTCGTTTTTCTCTGCGCCGATCCCGTGAGCTACGGCCAGCACAGGAGCGCCAGCGTGAGCGGAACCAAGCGCCTGCGCGTCGGCGGGAACTACCCGGCGCGCCCGGTCGTCACGGTCAAGCCGCCGAAGGGCAGCCAGTGGCAGTTGACCAACGTGGACACCGGCGAGTACGTTCGGGTGCTCGCGAGCTTCACCGGGTCGCAGTCAGTAGTGCTCGATATGGGCCTTGAGCGCTGCACGGTCAACGGGACAGACCACGCCGTTGACATCACGAGCGACTTCTTCTCAATCGAGGGAGACGTATCCCTCATGGTGTCGGGCGGAACCGCAACCGTCGAGTGGGACGAGAGGTGGCTGTGATGAGGGTTGACGTGTACAGCCGCCATGACGCTTACGTCGGAACCATCGGTTCGCGCCAGCTCCTCGGCTTCGTGTGGACGGACTGCCTCAACGGCGAGGACACCGTAGACATAACCACGACCTTCCCGCTCAAGGAGGGCTACCGCCTCGTGTGGCAAGACCTGAACGGCGTGCCGCACGAGCACGTGTGCCAAGACCCGAAGGGCGCGAGCGCGGCGGGCCTCCCCATCTACAGCGACACGGCGCTCAACTCCATCTGCGAGCTTTTCGGCGACTACATAGAGGACAAGCGCCCCTACGGCTACAGCTTCCAGCGCGCGCTTGAGGTGTGCCTTAAGCCGACCCGCTGGGATGTCGGCACGGTAGACCAGCCGGGAACCGTCTCAAGCGGCCTCACCTTCTACCATACGGACTGCCGAACGGCCCTTAACGACATCCTTGCGTGCGGCGGCGAGCTTGAGACCTCCATCACCGTCGGGGCGAACGGCGTGACGGGCCGCAGCGTCTCGATACTCAAGCACCGTGGCGAGGCCAACGGGCACCGCAGGTTCAGCTATGGCAAGGACATCAACAGCATCAAGCGCACCGAGCACTGGGGAGCTATCACGGCGTGCTACGGCTACGGCAAGGGCGTCGAGACCGACACGGGCGGCTACGGGCGCAAGCTCACGTTCGGCGACATCAACGGAGGCAAGGACTACGTTGAGGACGCAACCGCGCTCAAGACCTACGGCCGTCCCGACGGGAAGGGCGGCTTCGCCCACGTGTTCGGCAAGTACGAGAACTCAAGCTGCGAGGACGCGGGCCAGCTCAAAAGCGAGACGCAGGCCTACCTTGACGAGCACAAGATTCCGGGCGTGACCTACGAGGCCGACGTGGTTGACCTCGTGGCCATGGGCCGCCCGTGGGAGGGCGTGGGCGTCGGCGACGATACCCAGATGGTAGACGGAAGCTTCGAGCCGACCCTGCGCTGTCAGGGCCGCGTCACCAAGCAGGTCATCGACATGCTTGGCAAGACGCGGACGGTCACGCTTGGCAACGTCACCGAGAGCATCGCCGACATCTTGCAGCAGCAACAGCAGCAGATCACCAACCTTCAGAACCAGTCCGGCAGCTGGGACGCGGTTGCGAGCACCACGCCCGCGTTCCTCCAGCAGCTCATCGACTCGCTCAACGAGCAGTTCAACATGAACGGCATGAGCTACATGCACGTGAGCTACCAGAACGGTTTCATCTTCTCAAGCGTTCCGCTTGACGAGGACGGCCAGCCCACGGCCACGGGCGGAACCGCGATGCAGCTCTGCTCGCTCGGTTTCAGGATCGCGGACGGCACCAAGGCGGACGGCTCCTACGACTGGCGCACCTTCGGCACCGGCGCGGGCTTCGTGGCGGACTGGATCACCACGGGAACGCTGCTCGCCAACCTCATCAAGGCCGGGCGTCTGCTCGTGGGAGACCCCAACGACCCCGTTTTCATGGCCGACTTCGACTCCGGCGAGGTGGTCATATCCGCAACGGCGTCGGTCGGCAACAAGACCGCCGGCGAGATGGTTGTGTCTACTGACGTGCAGTACGGTCTTTCCGACAGCGCCTCGGCCCAGCCCACGAGCTGGACTACCACGGCCCTCTGGCAGCAGGGCAAGCACATGTGGACGCGCGTGAAGATGACGCTCGCGGACGGCTCGGTGCAGTACACGACCCCGCGCCGCATAACCAACGACAAGGGCATCGGCGCGGCTGAGGTCGTTGAGCAGTACTACCTCTCAACGAGCCAAACCGCCCAGACGGGCGGCTCTTGGCAGAGCGCGCAGCCGACTTGGGTCAAGGGGCGCTACTACTGGACGCGCAGCCGCATAACGTGGTCTGACGGAACGGTGACGTACACAACGCCTACGCTCGCACGTGCGCTCACGTCTGGAAACCAGTCAACCGACGATCTTGACGACAACCTCACGCAGCAGGAGGTCTTCAACAGGCTCACGAACAACGGGCAGACGCAAGGAATATACCTGTCGAACAAAAGGCTCTACATCAACGCCTCGTACATCGCGACCGGAACCATATCGGACGCTTCAGGAAGGAACTACTGGAACCTATCGAGCGGGTACCTGCGAACCACATCGGGCTACATCGGCGGCCTCACGATAGAGAACTCCTACATCGGAAACAGCACGTTCAAGCTCATGAGCAACGGCATCCATTTCTATTACTCCGATTACGAGATCGGCAAGATCGGCACGAACCGATACACGGGCGACTCGTCAAAGAGGGGCCTCGTGTTCAACCTCGAAGACGAGGGCGCGTACATGACTTGGTCGGTTAGAGAGGCAGCATCCGACGACTCGTACACGATGAAGCTCTCGTACATCAACAAGGCGTTCGGAGGCTTTACTGCCGATACGGTCGCAATCGGGTGCGATCTCGACGGAAGGAACTACAAGGCACGCAACTTCTGGATTGACCCCAACAGCGGAGGCGTCTCTGGAGGCAAGACGCTCGTATCGGGCAGCAGCATGGGAACGGTGCGGCTCACGTCCCCAAGCGGAACCTACTGGGACGTGAACGTGAAAAACGGCGTGATCATTTAGGGAAGGAACGACATGGACGAAATCCTTATCCAAGCCAAGGAGGGGCCTAACCACCCTTCAGACCCCGTTGACGAGACACCTGCGGAAAGCACCGGGGCAAGCCTGACAGCCATGGACGCAAAGCTCGACTTGATTCTTTCAGCCCTTGGAATCGACATGAACGAGGTGAACGCGAAATGACATACACGAACGCTCAGCTTGAAGCGATGGCCAAATCGCTAGAGCCGGTGATGAAGAGCAGGACACTCGTCGGATACAAGGCCGCCGTGAACATGCGCGCAATCATGGATTCAATCGCCGACTACGAGGCCTTCAGAAACGAGCTTATCCACGAGTACGGTACGGAGGTGAGGGACGACAGCGGAAACGTCGTCAACTTCGCCGTAACGCCTGAGTGCGAGGGATACCAAGAGTTCCTTCGCCGTCTGGGTGAGGTGTCCGAGGTCGAGCGCGATGTCGAGATCATGAAGGCGACCCCCGATGACGTTATAGGAGTGCTCAGCGGTGAGGAGATCATGGCAATCGACTGGATGATGGAACATGGGGGCGAGTAGCGTATGGCCGTAACCCACAACATAATCCTTGAGGTAAACAAGACCACGGCGCTAGTCCCGCCCCGCGTCGTGGTGCGCGAGGGGGACGTCTCAACGCAGACCATCAAGGCGCAGCTGATGAACGACGGAGCGGCCTACACGCCGAGCAACATGACGGCGCGCCTCGACATCCTCAAGGCCGACGGCACGTGGGCGCGCTGCACTGCGTCAGTCTCCGGCAGCACGGTCAGCTGCACGCTGCCGTCTCAGGCTGTGTCCTCGCCGGGCCTCGCGAGGCTCGCGCACTTCGTGCTCTACAGCGGCTCGACCAAGGCCGAGTCTACCGAGGGCTTCGAGCTTCGCGTGCTCCCTGCGGTGGACACCTCCGACCCGGAGGAGGCCGCCGGGTTCTACGACGACATGCTCACCAAGCTCTACGAGAAGTGGGACGCCTACGAGAAGCAGGCGGAGAAGCAGGAGGCCGCGCGCGTGAGCGCGGAAAACACCCGCAAGAGCAACGAGACGGCCCGCCAGAACGCAGAGAACACCCGCGTCGAGCAGGAGACCGCGCGCGTAGAGGCCGAGGAGCAGCGCGTCAGCGAGTACCAGAGCCTCAAGACGCAGCTTCAGAACGGCATCAACTCCGCGAACGGCGCGGCATCGAACGCCAACACCGCAGCCGCCTACGCCCGCAGCGTCGCGGACAACCTGCAATCGAGCGTGGTCGGAGACGAGGACGTTGCAGAGATGCGCGGGCAGATCGACACGCTTGGCTCGATGCTCGCCGACGCAACCGACGACTTCTTCTACATGGACGGCACGATCTACTGCCCGGCATCGAAGGTCACGGTCGAGGGCAGCACCCTCACATTCGGACAGACGTGCTCGGCAAGCGGCACGACCATCACCCTCGCATAGGAAGGAAACCGCAATGGCAGACGCAAAGACAATGAACGTGAAGGGCACCAACTACACGATCATCGACCAAGTAGCGCGAGACGCCGCAACGCAGGCGTCGGCTGACGCTGAGACCAACCGCAAGGAGTTCAACGGCATCTACGCGGGCCGCAACCTCAACTCGCTGTTCTCCGGGCAGTCCGACCTCTACGCGTACCTCGGCGGGCTGTGCGACTCTGGCTTCGGCAACCTGCGCATCGGCGACTACTTCACCGTTCCCGTCGAGAGCAACAACCTCACGGCGCGCATCGCGGGCATGGACACCTACCTCAACGCCATGGACACGCAGCTCACCCAGCATCACCTCGTGTGCCTGTTCGATCCCATCGCAATCACCGACCCGGACTGGCAGACGACGGACGGGCAGTACCTATACTGGGGAGACACCGAGAGCAATCAGGGCACGGCGGAGGAGAAGCACCCGTACCTCAACAGCAACCTGCACAAGTGGGAGACCGAGTGGCTTTTCCCGAAGCTCCCGCAGGCGCTCCGCAACCGCATCATCGACCGCCGGTGCCTGCTTGAGGAGCGCTACAGCGCGAGCGGCAACGTCGAGGAGTCCACGGGCTGGTCTTGGGCCAACCTCGGCAAGGTCTGGTCGCTCAACGAGATGGAGGTCTACGGCTGCCCCGTGTGGGGAACCAAGGGCTACTCCGTGGGCGAGAGCTGCCAGCTTCCCATCTTCCGCCAGACCAAGGACCGCGCGAAAGTTCGCGTCTATTGGTGGCTTCGCTCCGTCGTGGGTGGGTCGGCGTCCAACGTCTGCTCTTGCCACGGCAACGGCGGCGCCGCCAGCGACTCCCCTCGCTACACGTGGGTGCGGCCCCGCCCCGGCTTCCTCCTCAGCTGAGACTTCAGCTGAACCATAGCTATACTTACGGCGACCGCCTTGCGCGGTCGCCCTTTGCTTTTGTTTTTATATGCCCGCGAAGCGGGCCGATTTTTGGAGGCGAAATGAGCCAAGTATTCGAGCGAAACAGGAAAGAGGCCGATTCCGACTACTTGAGCCTCGCCGTGGACATCCGTATCGAGGTTCTTTCCCTCGTGATGCGCGAGAGCGTAGTCCCCAAGCGCAAGCGGCTCATACTGGGCGCTCCGATCGCGGAGACCGCCCGCTCGCTCGTCTACAACGTCAACAGGGCCAACCGCTTCTACCCGAGCAACTCGTACAACGTCCTTGAGCGAAAGCGCTACCTCGGCCTCGCTCTGGCCGACTGCGACCAGCTTGAGCAGGACCTCCAGTGCCTCATCGCCATGAAGTGCACCACCGCGAGCGAGCTTGAGCGCATCTCCGGAATGATCCGCGACGAGGCGGACAAGGTCTCCAAAAAGCGCAAGTACACGCGCATAATCGGCAGGGAGTCGGCGGAGGACAGGCTTGCCGCCGCGAGGGCCGAGGCCGAGCGCCTAGAGGCCGTGGTGCTCGAACAGCCGGGCGGCTATAATGCGTAGCGGTTGCGCTTTGTTATTCGCGTCAATTGGTGGCTTCGCTCCGTCGTGGGTGGGTCGGCGTCCAACGTCTGCTATTGCAACAACAACGGCAACGCCAACAACAACTCCCCTCGCAACACGTGGGTGCGGCCCCGCCCCGGATTCCCTTTCAATGCCAGACCGAGTAAGCGAGAGCCGAAAGCCGAGCGCAAAGAGGAAGGAAGGCGCGACCATCGGCCTCAGCGCCGTAAATATGCACCCCGCGCGGGGAGCCGGACGCTTCTTGCATGGCCGGGCGCTCCGGCGCTCAGCCCGGTTTCATGGCCTCCCCGCAAAGCGGCTGTTCGAGCGCCACTGCTAGCCGTGCGGGGTGCCCTCCATGAACTCAGACGACAGGCGCGCTGCCCGCAGGGCTAGGCGCGAGGAAAAGCGCGCCCGCAACAGGGCCGAGAGAATAGACGGCCTCACGCTTGAGCGTATCGCCGACATGGACGCGCTCTACGACGCCGCCATGAAGTCGAGGCGCGGTGTGTCGTGGAAGGCGTCCGTTCAGGGCTACTGCCTCCACGTTCTGGGCAACGTCTACAAGGCACGCCAAGACCTGCTGAACGGCGAGGACATCCGGCGCGGCTTCCACGAGTTCGACCTCATTGAGCGCGGCAAGCTGCGGCACATATCGTCCGTGCACTTCAGCGAGCGGGTCGTACACAAGTCGCTGAGCCAGAACGCGCTCGTCCCCGCGATCATGCCGACGCTCACCGCCGGCAACTCCGCCAACATGAAGGGCAGGGGCGTCGACTACGCTATAGCGCGGCTCAAGAACCAGCTCGCGCGCCACTACCGGCGGCACGGAACCGATGGCTACGTGCTGCTCGTGGACTTCAGCGACTACTTCGCGCGCATCGACCACGACGCGGCCAAGCGGCTCGTGATGAAGGCCCTCGATGACGAACGTCTCGTGGCGCTGACAAACAGCCTCATAGACGCATGCGGCGACGTGGGCCTCGGCCTCGGAAGCGAGCCGAACCAGATACTCGCGGTTGCGCTCCCGAACCCCATCGACCACTGGGCGGAGGAGATGGCGGGGCTTGAGGCGACGGGCCGCTACATGGACGATTCCTACTACATCGACATGAGCAAGGACAAGCTCAAGCTGGTCTTGGCCTGCATCGAGATACTGTGCGATGACCTCGGCATCACAATCAACAAGAAGAAGACGCGTATCGTCAAGCTATCGCGCGGCTTCAGGTTCCTCAAGAAGCGGTTCTACTACGGCCCCACGGGCAAGGTCGTCGTGCGCCCGAGCCGCGAGGCCATAACCCGCGAGCGCCGCAAGCTCAAGGCGATGCGCCGCATGCTAGACCGTGGCGAGATAACGCTGAGACAGATAAACCAGTCATACCAGAGCTGGCGCGGCGGCATGCTCAGGCTCGACGCGCACGAAACCGTCCTCAGCATGGACAGGCTCTACAAGGAGCTGTTCGGCAATGAATACCCCCCCCCGGAGCGGAAATCCTGACCCTGACTAGGCTCAAGGCCGCCGCGTAATCTCACGCCGCCCATACGATGTGCGCACCCTATGAAAGGAGTGCGCCATGGAGCGAACCAGAGAGGCCATCGAGGCCGAGATCAACGGTTACAAGCAGCTTCTCGTGCAGAGCGACTACAAGGCCCTCAAGCACGCTGACGGCGTTATGCCAGATGAGGAATGGGAGCCGGTCAAGGCTCAGCGCGAGGAGCTTCGCGCCAAGATCAACGCCTGCGAGGCCGAGCTTGAGACGGCCCCCTCGGCTTATGTGCCGGAGGAGGCATGAGCGGGGATGCCCTAGCGGGAGGGTTCGAGGCCGCCGCCATAGCCGAGCCGCTTGCCGCCCTCCTCGCCTTCACCGTTGCGGCTATCTGCTTCGTGGTCGTCAAGTGGGGAATGCCCCAGCGCCGCGCCCTCAAGGAGAAGCAGCTTGAGAACGAGCGCGCCATCGAGGAGAAGAAGCTTGAGATCGAGCGCTACCGCATCGAGGTGCAGGAGACGGCGGACAAGGCCCTCGACTCACGCGAGCGCGAGCGCATCAAGACCACCCAGCAGCAGGTGGCCGCTCAAAACGAGCAGACGCGAGTCATAGAGGCGCTTTCAACAGGGCAGCAGACACAGACGCGGATTCTCGAAGTCCTGTCCACACAGGTCGGTGACTCCAAGGAGCGCAGCCACGAGATGGGCGGGCGCTTGGAGCACACCGAGGCAACTGCCCAGCGCATCGACCAGACGACATCCCACATGGCCAAGCAGATTGACGAGGTTCACGCAATCGTCGTCCGACGCAAGGGAGCGGGCGATGAAGGTTAGAAAGGGGTTCAACCATGACCAAGGACGGAATCAAGAAGTGGTTCGTCGCGGCGGGCGTCCGCGCCGTCAAGACCGCAGCCCAGACGGCGCTCGCCGCCATGGGAACGACCGTGGTCTCCATTACCGCGCTGGACTGGCCGCAGATCGCGGCGCTCGCGGCCACGGCTGCGGTCGCGTCGGTGCTCACGAGCATCGTTGGCGTGCCGGAGGTGGAGGAGGGCACAAGCCCGCTCTCCAAGCAGCAGTAGCGCTCCTTCTCGTGGCCCTGTTCCTCTTCGGCGCGCTCGTGGTATGGACTCAGCCGCAGCCCGTCGAGGAGGAGCCGGAGCAGCTCCCCGTCGTGTACGACACACCCGCCGAGCCGCAAGTCCCGCTCTACATGCAGACGGACGAGCGGTGGGGCGGGCTGCCCTACGCCGGCGCAGACCTCGCCACGTCCGGCTGCGGTCTCACGTGCGCGGCCATGGCTTGGGAGAGGCTTTCTGGCGAGACGTGCACGCCGCCCATGCTGCTCAACCTCGTGGGCAACGACTACGTTCAGGACGGGCAGAACTACATGCCCGGCTTCTGCGAGTGGATGGCGCAGCAAGACCCGAAGCTCGACTACACGGTTCTCTACGAGGACAGATCGCGGGCGCTTGAGGAGTCCGCCGCCGGGCGTCTGGTGTTCGGAACCATGGAGGGCGCGCTCCACGAGGGAGGGCGCGAGTACGGAGGCCACGTCGTGCTCATAACGGAGAACCTTCATGACCGCATAACCATCCACGACCCGTGCGAGGCGAAACCCGTTTCGCTTACCTGCGACGAGTTCAACGCCGTTGCATGGGACTACTTCATCTCAATCGGACGTTCTGTTTAGAAGGGAGACGGAAATGGAAGGCAAGCCGACCGACGAGCAGCTTGATGCCATCGAGGAGGGCGCCGAGGGCGCTCCCGACGATTTCGACCCTGAGGAGGTCTAACAATGAACATCGCTGAGTTCATCCAGTGCCACGCCTCAAACTACACCAAGGGGCGCGGTGGTAACGCGATTGACGGAATGGCGGTGCACTACACCGCTACCTCCGCGAGCGCGCACAACAACCTCGTGTACTTCTCCCGCGCGGGCGCGAACGCGTCCGCCCACTTGTTCGTGGACAAGGACGGCACCATCCGCCAGTCCGTGCGCTTCGAGGACACGGCGTGGGCCGTCGGCAACTTCCCGCAGAACCAGCGCACCGTCTCCGTCGAGGTGGTGAGCGCTGGCGAGGATTTCACCGACGCCCAGATTAACGCGCTCGCGCAGATCTACGAGTATCTTCGGGCGACCTACGGCATCACCCGCGTGATCCGCCACTATGACGTGACCGGCAAGCGCTGCCCCGCTCCCTACGTCGACGCAGGTAAGTGGGCCGCCCTGAAGGCGCGCATCACGGGCGGAAGCTCGGCTTCGGCTCCGTCCAGCGGCTCCTCGCCGTCCGGCAGCGTCACCGAGCTTGCCAAGCGCGTAATCGCCGGCGAGTTCGGCAACGGAGACGCCCGCAAGGCCGCGCTGGGCAGCCGCTACGATGAGGTTCAGGCTGAGGTCAACCGCATCATCGGCGGCTCGTCCTCCTCGCCCTCGGTTGACATCGACCAGATGGCCCGTGACGTGATCGCGGGAAAGTACGGCAACGGAGACGCCCGCAAGGCCGCGCTCGGCTCCAACTACAACGCCGTACAGGCACGCGTCAACGAGATTCTTGGCGCTGACGGCAGCGCGACCGGAGGTGCCGACATCGATGCGCTCGCCAGAGCGGTCATTCGCGGCGACTACGGCAACGGCGAGGAGCGCAAGCGTCGCCTCGGTTCTTTGTATGACGCAGTTCAGGCGCGCGTTAACCAGCTTCTTTAGGCCGCTCTCGGCATCATGAGGTAGACCGCCCCGTTCACGACGGTCATCATCGTTCGAGTATTCTTGCAAACGGGGCACCACAGAATCTGAGCAGCCCGTTACCAATTCGGTAGCGGGCTTTTTTCTTCCCCAACGCCGGGATTCGAACCCGACAGGGTGCGGAGCTGAGGAAACGCACAAGCGTTTTCCAGCGCAGCACGCAAGGAGCGAAGCGACGCAGCGAATGCGGGCGGCGCCAGCCGCACGCGGACATCCCGCTGGGGGCACCATTTGAAACGAGAAGCCCGTTACCCTCGCGGTGGCGGGCTTTTTGATACCCATGTGCCGGGATTCGAACCCGACAGGGTGCGGATCCCGGCATCATCGCAAGGCCTGTGGACAAAAAATAGCAAATATGAGTACTGTTACCATTTTAGTAACAGCGATTTCATGCCTTCAGAAGGCGATTTAGACCTCAGGTGTCCTACAGCGAAAGAATTGCAGACGTTTATCGGCTAAGTACTTGGACATATGTTGCGTAACACTACATTTTTTGCAAATAAATAATGTTACAGGACTTGTGACAGTACTCATATTTGACGTTTTTTGCCCACGGCCCCTTATTACGTGGGCGAATCAGTTGCAAAACGGACTCCTAAACGTCCTTCGCAAACAAAAACCGGGGCCCGCATGATGCGGACCCCGGCTCAATACCGTGACGATATGTCAGTTACGCTCTACACGTAGAACAGGATGTCGTCGTAAGTCGGGACCGGCCAGTAGTCGGCAGCCACGATCTCCTCCATCGCATCCACGGCGGCGCGCAGCGCATCCATAGCGGGAACGACCTCGTGCGCGTACACGTTGGCCTGCTCCTGACCATCGAGGCCCTCGGCCTTCTGATGCACGGCGTCGAGCGCCTTGATGGAGTCGTTGATGGTGGTGATGCCGTTGCAAAGCTTGTTGAGCGTATTCTGCTCACACTGCATGGCGGCCTCGGCGCCGGCGGCGCGGATAGTCTCAAGGCCCTTAGCGACCTTGGTGGCATAGGCGGTAATGACCGGGCGATAGGTACGACGCGCCTCGCGAACCATCGTGGTGGCCTCGATGTTCATGAGCTTGTTGTACTTCTCGAGCTTGCAGTCGTAGCGGCACTGAGCCTCGGCCTTGGTCAGGACGCCCGTCTCCTCAAAGAGCGCAATGGCCTTATCGGAAACAAAGGCGGGCAGGGCATCGGCCGTGGTCTTGTTGTTGGCAAGGCCGCGCTTCTCGGCCTCGACGGGCCACTCATCGGAGTAGCCATCGCCGGAGAAGAGGATGCGCTGGTGGTCGGTCAGGACCTTCTTGCAGTACTCGAGCGCGGCGTCCTGGAACTTATCCTCGGGCGTACCCTCAAGCGCGTCGGCGAAGGACTTGAGCGACTTGGCCACGGCGGCATCGAGCACCAGGTTGGAGTCAGAGACGTTCTGCTCGGAGCCGCAGGCACGGAACTCGAACTTGTTGCCGGTGAAGGCAAACGGGGAGGTGCGGTTGCGATCGGTGTTGTCCTGCATCAGCTTGGGCAGGGTATCGGCGCCCAGATCGAGCACGCCGCGCGTGGCATGGACGGAAGCCTTGCCATCGATAATCTTCTCGACGACCTCGGTAAGCTGGTCGCCCAGGAAGATGGACATAATCGCCGGAGGAGCCTCATTGGCGCCCAGACGATGATCGTTGCCGGCCGAGGCAACGGAGGCACGCAGGAGCTCCTGATAGTTATCGACGGCCTCGATCACCGCGGTGAGGAAGACGATGAACTGCAGGTTGTCGAGCGGGGTGTCGCCCGGATCGAGCAGGTTCTCGGACTCGGTGCCAAGCGACCAGTTGTTGTGCTTGCCCGAACCATTGATGCCCTCGAAGGGCTTCTCGTGCAGCAGGCAGACCAAGTCGTGGCGGGAGGCGATGAGCTTCATCTTCTCCATCATGACCAGGTTCTGGTCGATGGCCTCGTTGACCTCACCGTAGACGGGGGCGAGCTCATGCTGGCAGGGAGCGACCTCGTTGTGCTTGGTCTTGGCGGGAATACCGAGCGCCCACAGCTCGTCGTCCAGATCCTTCATATAGGCCGAGACGGTGGGGCGGATAGCGCCAAAGTAGTGCTCCTCGAGCTCCTGGCCCTTGCAGGGAGCGGCGCCAAAGAGGGTGCGGCCGGTAATGACCAGGTCCTTGCGCTTGCGGTAAGCGTCCTTCTTGATCAGGAAGTACTCCTGCTCGTCGCCCACGGAAGGAACGACCTTCTTGGGGGTCTTACCGAACAGCGCCAAAACGCGCTTAGACTCACGCGAGAGCGCGGTCATGGAGCGCAGCAGCGGGGTCTTCTTGTCCAGGGCCTCGCCCGTGTAGGAGCAGAAAGCCGTGGGGATGCACAGGACATCGTCCTTGATAAAGGCGGGGCTAGTGGGGTCCCAAGCGGTGTAGCCACGGGCCTCGAAGGTAGCACGCAGGCCGCCGTTGGGGAAGCTCGAGGCATCGGGCTCGCCCTGGATGAGGTTCTTGCCCGTAAACTTGGTAATGGCGGTGCCGTCGTGGTTGGGCTCCAGGAAGCTGTCGTGCTTCTCGGAAGTAATGCCCGAAAGCGGCTGGAACCAGTGCGCATAGTGCGTCGCACCCTTGGAGATGGCCCAGACCTTCATGGCATGGGCAACGGCGTTGGCCACATCCAGGTCGAGCGGCTCACCGCCCTCGAGGGTTGCAGCAAGGCGCTTCCAAATGTCCTTGGGGAGGTAGTCCTTCATGACTTCCTCAGAGAACACCATGGTCCCGAAGCGGTCAGTAAGTTCGGCCATACGGAACTCCCTTCGTATCGGCACCGCGTGAGAAGCGGTGTTGATTACTAACGAACGAGTCATAGCTTAGACTCGCCGTGTTTCCGCGACATTACCGTTATGTTGCTGTCGCGAAACCAATCAATGAGGTTACCCTATCGAGGCGGCGTTGCCACCCTCAACAGCCAATCAACTGCATAAATTGCAGACCTCTCCCCATGGTTTAAGGGTAGTCAATTTGGGATGGAGCTCTATTAACTGGTATTTTGCATCAGATACCAGTCTTTATAGCCCCATCCTAGATTGACCGCCCTGTTATAGGGAATGCCGATAGCAAGGCATCTTTGATTGGTATCCTCAAATAGCGAGTGAAACTCCACCGTGACACAGCGGTGCTGTAGAATCCTTACAACACATCACACTATTACGTATCTAGAGGAGCACGATATGCGCGTCGACGAGGTTTTTAAGCAGGCAGCATCCCAGGGCACCGCGCCCGTTTCGTTTGAGATGTTCCCGCCCAAGGGCGAGCTCACCCTCGACACGGCTCGCGAAGTGGCAGGCAATCTGTGCAAGCTTTCGCCGAGCTTTGTCTCGGTCACCTGCTCGGCCGGCGGCTCGGGCAACGGTGCCACCACCGCCCCCATCGCGCATATGATTACGAGCGAATTCGATACGCCCTCGGTGGCGCACCTCACCTGCGTGGGCCGCTCGCACACCGATATCGCCGCCAAGATCGACGAGTATCGCACCGTCGGCGTTGAAAACATCCTGGCCTTGCGTGGTGATCTTCCCGCTGGCGCGACCGAGGACGACAAGCCCGCCTCGGACTACGCCTACGCCCGCGACCTCATCCCCGAGCTCGTCGACGCCGGCTTTTGCGTGGGCGCCGCAGCCTACCCCGAGGGCCACATTGCCTGTGAGGATCTCAACCTCTCGGTCGAACACCTCAAGCAAAAACAGGACGCCGGCGCGAGCTTCTTTGTGACACAGCTCTTCTTTGATAACGAGTGCTTCTACCGTTTTCGCGAGCTTGCCGACAAGGCCGGCATCACCGTGCCCATTACCGCGGGCATCATGCCGTTTATGGGCAAGTCACAGATCAGCCGCATGGTCTTTATGTGCGGCGCGTCGCTGCCCTCCCCCGTCATCAAGATTCTCGCCAAGTACGAGAACGACCCCGAGAGCCTGCAGGCAGCCGGTGTAGATTATGCCGCCCGCCAGCTTTGCGACCTCAAGGAGCACGGCGCCGACGGCCTGCACCTGTACACTATGAACCGTCCTGCAATCGCCGCGACCATTATGGAGCGCCTGGGGTAATGGAAAAACCGCACATCGATACAACCGCTGTCGAAGTGCCGGCCGACCTTGCGTCGCCGGCGCTTTACCGTGTCGATGCTGCGCACCATCCCCGTGTCGACCGTGCCGAGATGCTGCGGTATCTGGGTTACGGCGGCCAGCAGATTGAACCCGAGCTGTCACGACGTATTGAGCTTGTGGTCGAGCGTCTGGAACTTGACATTGAGCCCCGTGGCGTGCGCCGCGTGTTTGCCGTCGATGCCACGGGCGTGGACGAACAAAGTGAGCCTTGCATTCACTTGGTCGGAACCAACGTTGAGCTGCGAGGTCGCGATATCTATCGACATCTCAAAGATGCCCGCTTTGCCGCGCTCATGGCATGCACCCTCGGCATGGACGCCGAGCGTCGCCTGCGCACCACGGGAGCCCAACATCCCCTGGAGGGCGCCGTGCTCGACGCCGCGTGCTCCGCTTACGTGGAAGCCGCCGTTGAGCAAATGGACCAGCAGGTCAAGACGGACGCCGACGGTCATGGGCTCGCCGGCAACTGGCGCTTTAGTCCCGGTTACGGCGACTGCCCGCTCTCGGCCCAGCGCTCGATCGTCAATGCGCTCAACGCCACGCGGCTCATCGGGCTTACCGTCACACCCACCAGCCTGCTCATGCCCACCAAAAGCGTGACCGCGGTGATCGGCCTATTCGACGGCGAGGTCCACGACGCCCAGAGCCGCCCCACCTGCAATATCTGCCGCATGCGCGAGCACTGCCGCTTCCGCGCCGCCCACACCACCTGCTATTCCAGCCATTAGGAGCCCTCGATGTTTACTCCGCTTATCACTCATGATTCTGACGGCACTGCATTGGCGGCACCCGTTGATGCCGCGCGCTGCAACGGCGCCGCATACAAGACGCGAACGATCGACGACCTGCGCATTAAGGATGACCGCCTGCGTGCCGCCATCGAGGGCACGGGACACCTGCTGTTCGACGGCGGCATGGGCACCATGTTGCAAGCGGCCGGCATGAAGGCCGGCGCCCTGCCCGAGCTGCTCAACTTTGAGGAGCCCCAGGTCATTACCGACATTCAGCGCCAATACGTCGAGGCCGGCTGCGATGTGATCACCGCCAACACCTTTGGCGCCAATGCCCACAAGCTCGACGGTGCCGCCACCGTGGCAGACGTCTTTGCCGCGGCCGTCACCTGTGCCCGCGAGGCCGGCGCCCGCTACGTCGCCGGTGACATCGGCCCCATCGGCGCACTGCTTCGCCCCTTGGGCACCCTCAGCTTTGACGAGGCCTATGACCTCTTTGCCGAGGAGGTGCGCGCCGGCGTCGATGCAGGCGTGGACCTCTTTATTATCGAGACTATGACCGACCTGGCCGAGATCAAGGCGGCCGTCCTCGCCTGCCGCGAGAACTCCGACCTGCCCGTCTTTGCCACTATGACCTTTGAGGAAGACGGTCGCACCTTCCTGGGCACGAGTCCCGAGGTGGCCGCCATCACGCTCGATGCCATCGGCGCCGACGTTTTGGGCATCAACTGCAGCCAGGGACCGGCCGAGCTCCGAGGACTCGCCGCACGTATGCTCACCGTTACCGACAAACCCGTTATGGTGCAGGCCAATGCGGGACTCCCCCACGTGGACGACGACGGCAACACCGTCTTTGATATCCAGGCGCCCGAGTACGCCGAGGCCGTTGCCGGCATGATCGCCGACGGCGTGAGCGTCGTGGGCGGCTGCTGCGGCACCACGCCGGCGCACATGGCGGCCTTGCGCACGCTCATCGACAACCACACGCCCAGCCCGCGCCGCCGCAAGCCCAGCATGTCGGTCACGAGCGCCCAAACGGTCGTGGACCTTCCCTGCGACGGCCACAAGATCGCTGTCATCGGCGAGCGCATCAACCCCACCGGCAAAAAGCGGCTGCAGCAGGCCCTGCGCGATGGCGACCTGGACTACGTCGTGAGCCAGGGCATCAGCCAGCAGGAGCAGGGCGCCGACATCCTGGACGTCAACGTGGGCCTGCCCGAGATCGACGAGGTCAAGATCATTCAACAGGCAACCGAACAGCTCCAGGGCTCCACGCTGCTGCCGCTGCAGATCGACTCCACCGACCCCGCCGCTGTCGAGGCCGCCGTGCGCCGCTACGCCGGCAAGCCCATCATCAACTCGGTCAATGGCAAGCAGCAGATCATGGATGAGATCTTTCCACTGGTCGCCCACTACGGCACCAACGTTGTCGGTCTCACGCTCGACGAAGGCGGCATCCCCGATACCGCCGAGGCTCGCTTCGCAATCGCTGAGCGCATCGTGGCCGAGGCCGCCCGCTACGGCATCGGACCGGACCGCATCCTCATTGACTGCCTGGTCATGACCGCCTCGACCAATCAACGCCAGGCCGAGCAGATCCTGCGCGCCATGTCCCTGTGCAAGGAGCGCCTGGGCGTCAAATGCGCGCTCGGCGTGTCGAACATCAGCTTTGGCCTGCCTGCCCGCCCGCTGCTGGGCTCGGTCTTTTTGGCTGCCGCTTTTGGCGCAGGTCTTGATGCCCCCATCATGAACCCGGGCTCCAAGCGCTTTATGGATACCGTCTACAGCTATCGCGTCCTGAGCGTTGAGGACGAGGGCTCGACCGGATACATCGAGCGTTACGCCGGCTGGACCGATCCGTACAAGATCGCCGCGAACCCGGCGGCAGCTCAGGCAGCATCGAGCGACGCCGCACCTGCCGCAAGCGCCCCCGGCACCGACGGCAACGACGACCCGATTCGCCGCATGGTCGTCTCGGGCCGCAAAGGCGAGATCGCTGCCGAGACCGAGCGTCTGCTGACAGACCACGACGCTATGGACCTCATCAACAATCACTTTATCCCCGCCCTCGACGAGGTTGGCGTCCTCTTTGACCAGGGCAAGTTCTTCTTGCCGCAGCTTATGGCCTCGGCCGAAGCCGCGCGCGTGGGCTTCGACACCATCAAGCGCCTGATGCCCGCCGGCGAGATTGCCGACAAGGGCAAGATCTGCGTGGCGACCGTCAAGGGCGACATCCACGACATTGGCAAGAACATCGTCAAAATGCTGCTCGATAACTACGGCTACACCGTCTTTGACCTAGGCCGCGACGTCGACCCGCAAGAGGTGCTCAAGACCGTGCAGGAGCGTGACATTAAGCTCGTCGGCCTCTCGGCGCTTATGACCACCACCGTCGTGGCCATGGAGGAGACCATCAAGCTGCTCCATGCCGAGGTTCCGGGCGTCAAGATCATCGTGGGCGGCGCCGTACTCACCCCCGAATACGCCAAGCAAATCGGCGCGGACTACTACGCCAAGGACGCCGCCGAAAGCGCTCGTATCGCCGAAGAGGTCTTTGGACAGTAACACAACGGAAACAACCGAGCACCAAAACGTGCCGCGCGCGCCATTTGGCACGTGCGGCACGTTAAAATAGAAAAGACTATGCTCGTTTTGGCAGATAGGAGCGCAAGGATGGCGATCACGCCCGCAGAAATCGCGGAAACCCGCGGCATGGTTGAGGAGCAGAACCTCGACATCAGGACCATCACCATGGGTGTTTCGCTCATGGGTTGCGGCGACGAGAACCTCGACCGCATGTGCACGAAGATCTACGACCACGTGACGCACACGGCTGAGCACTTGGTCAAGACCGCCGAGAACCTCGAGCGCGAGTACGGTATCCCCATCGTCAACAAGCGCGTTTCCGTCACCCCGGTGGCGCAGATCGCCGCGTGCTGCAAGGATGAGGACCTCACCCCCATCGCGCACGCCCTCGACCGCGCGGCCGAGACGCTCGGCATCGATTACCTGGGCGGCTTCTCCGCACTCGTCCAGAAGGGCATCGGCGACGCCGACCGCCGCGTCATCCAGTCCATCCCCCAGGCGCTCGCTACCACCAGCCGTGTCTGCTCCAGTGTCAACGTCGCCAGCCTGCGCGCCGGCATCAACATGGACGCCGTGCTTATGGCCGCCCAGACCATCATCGATGCCGCCAAGCTCACGGCCGATCAGGATTCCGTCGGCGCTTCCAAGTTTGTCTGCTTTGCCAACATGGTCGAGGACTCCCCGTTTATGGCGGGCGCCGTCCACGGCGGTGGCGAGGCCGACGCCGTCATCAACGTAGGCGTCTCGGGCCCCGGCGTTATGGCCGCAGCCCTGGAGACGCTGCCCGATTCCGCATCGATGATGGAAGTCGCCGAGAAGATTAAGCAGACCGCCTTTAAGATCACCCGCGCCGGCGAGCTCATGAGCCGCGAGGCCGCCCATCGCCTGGGTGTCGAGAAGGGCATTGTCGACCTGTCGCTGGCTCCCACGCCCGCCATCGGCGACTCCGTCGCGCGCATCCTCGAGATCATCGGCGTGGGCACCTGCGGTGGCCCCGGCACGACCTGTGCGCTCGCCATGCTCAACGATGCCGTCAAGAAGGGCGGCGTCATGGCCAGCTCCAGCGTGGGCGGTCTCTCCGGCGCCTTTATCCCCGTGTCCGAGGACGCCGGCATGATTGCCGCCGTCGAGGCCGGCGCGCTTTCGCTCGAGAAGCTCGAGGCCATGACCTGCGTGTGCTCCGTCGGCCTGGACATGATCGCCATCCCCGGCGACACCCCGGTCGAGACCATCGCCGGCATCATCGCCGACGAGATGGCCATTGGCGTCATCAACAACAAGACCACGGCCGTGCGCGTGATTCCTGCCATCGGCAAGGGCGTGGGCGACTGCGTCGAGTATGGCGGCCTGTTTGGCCGTGCACCCATCATGCCGGTGAACCCCAACGCCGGCACCGTGCTTGCCCACCGTGGTGGACGCTTCCCGGCGCCGCTGAACTCGCTCAAGAACTAGCTGAGGGGGACTGGCGAGGAGCCCCGGGGAGGGCAAATATATAAGGTCGATCGCTCGAACAGTCCTGACTCGCACGGAGAGCACATTAAGTGCTCTCCGGCTCGTGCGGAACTCGCGATCGACCTTATATATTTGCCCTCCCCGGGGCTCCCGCACAACGGGGCCTCAGTTGAGTTCTATCCCGTATGGCAGTCGCTTCGCTCCTGCCCGCCTTGGTTGTGAGGGCGGTTTGGTGTTGGAACGATTCTTTTCTGATATATGCTGGTTGCGGCTCTTCTTTTGGGAGGGGTCGCTTTTTTGTTGCTAGGAGGTTGGCCCGTGGTTGATGGGGATGCTCGCTCTGAGCTTCTTTCTGCTGATTGGAATGGCGAATGGATGCGTCTGCAGGCCGCTCGGCATCGGGCTGATGATTCTTTTGAATGGGATAAGCGTGCTCGGCATTTTCGGCCATTGGAGACTGCCCCGTATGCTCGGGATTTTATAAAGCTGTTGGCGCTTGAACCTGGTGAGTCGGTGCTTGATATGGGGTGTGGGGCTGGATCGATTGCTATTCCGCTTGCGCAAGACGGGCATCCCGTGATTGCCGCTGACTTTTCCCCTGCCATGTTGGGCACCCTAGATGCTGGCATTGAGTACTATGGGCTCGAGGACCTGATTACGCCGCTTGAGCTTGCTTGGGACGATGATTGGGATTTGGTTGGGCCGGTTGCCAAGACTGTGGATGTTGCCTTTGCCAGTCGTTCCGTCACCACAAATGACCTAAAAGGCGCGCTTGCCAAGCTCGACCGCACGGCTCGCCGGCGTTGTGCTGTCACAATGGTCGCCAACTCCAGCCCGCGCTATGACCTGCACGTGATGAACGCCATCGGCGCCTCGGTTACCTGCAGTAATGGCTTTGTGTATGCCTTTAACATTCTCATTCAGATGGGTGCCCTGCCGCAGGTTACGTACTTTGAATCGCCTCGTCGCGACACCTTCGATAGCCTTGAGGCGGGCGTAGCGGACTTCTCCCGTATGCTCGAACATGGCAACGAGGATAAAATCGACCGTCTGCGCGACTACATCGCCCAGCACATGGTCGAGAATCCCCATGCCGGCGAGCCGGGGTCCAAGGGCGTGCCGCAGGGACGCTACATGCTCGACCATATCCGTAAGGTCCGCTGGGCCTTTATTGCCTGGACGCCAGTTTCTGCGAACCGCCTGTAGCCCAATTGCACCCGCGCCGCCTACCCGCTTGCAGCCCGCACCGCCCACTCACTCGGCATCCGCATTCTTTTTGAACTGGGCAAACGCGGTCCACACCGCGCCGTTCCTGCGCTATCGTGGGACAGCTCACGTAGATTAAGGCCCCGTCGCGGGGCGCCCCATACATAGAAAGCGAGAACCCATGGCACTGACAGGAGCCCAGGTCAAGCAGCTTCGCAGCATGGCCCATCACCTCAACCCCGCCATCATCATCGGCAAGTCCGATGTCAACGAGGGCACCGTCGAGCAGACGGTCGCCTACCTGGAGAAGCACGAGCTCGTTAAGTGCTCCGTGCTCGATGGCTCCAGCCTTTCCGCCCGCGAAGCCGCCGAGGAGCTCGCCGAGCGTTGCCACGCCGAGGTCGTCCAGGTCATCGGCCGCAAGTTCTCGCTGTATCGCGAGTCCTCGCGCAAGGACATCGAGAAGATCAAGCTCGTCTAAAACTGACTGGCCATACCGAGTAGTCTGCGGGCGTCCGATTGATTCGGGCGCCCGTTTTTTATCGCTCGACAAGCACGCGATTGAGCCGTCCCTCCACCAAGCGCTCGTATAGACGCCGCGTCTCGGGCTCGGGCACGCCATTGACCTGCTCCCTCAGATGGTGCATATGCCCGCTGTACAGCTCGACAATATCGCGCCGCCGCCCCGCCGCACTGTAGACGCGCATGGCGCAGCGCACCATATCCTCGCGCGCCGTTTCCTGCCGAAGCCCCGACTCCGCCAGCCAAATCGCCGACTGCAGATCGTTTTCTTCTAGAGCGGCATTTGCTCCCTTAATCATGCAATCGATGTACTTTGACTGCATAATGCGTCGCATACGCAAAAAGTAGGTGGGATTACAGCCATTGGGAACATACAGCGGTCCGGCATAAAGCTGCTCAATCTTAAGGCACAGCTCAACTAAATGGGGCCCGCGCGCACCCGTCCGATTTCCCAAAACCTCGCGGCTTATCTGATCAAACAGCCGTACATCGGTCTTGACGTAGTCGCCGTTGAGCCCAATGCATTCATTTTGGATGAGCACGCACGACTTGCCATCCGGCGTCGGTCCCAAAGCCGACCGCAAGCGCGATATCGTCGAGTACAGGTTGTTGCGGGCGCTATTAAACTCGGCATGGGGCCACAGCTCCATGGCCAGCGTCTCACGATCGACGAGCGCATCCATGCCCAGCGCAAGCCGCTCGGCAAGCGTCGCCGCCTTCTTGCGACGCCACATTTTGTCCGTGATGGGAAACCCATCGCGCTCGGCGCGAAACGCACCAAACATGCGAATCTCGATATGGTCGATGGTATCAACGGCTTCAACCTCGCCGGCCTGGAACAGGCGCTCGCCCTCTCCTTCCAAATCGTCGCGCAGCGAGTACCGCGACAGCTCGCGCACGGGAAGCTTCTTGCGTATCCTGCCCGCCGGCTCGCCCAGACAATGCATGGCAAGGCGCGCAAAGAGCCGATACGATGGCTCTAGAACCCCCGCGCGATTCATGGACATCCAGGCCGCAAGGTCGCTGTCTCGGCCCGCACAGGCCAAATGCAGCGCCACCATCCAGGCCTCCGCTCCACCAACCTGCGTCTGGCTTATATCGAGCAACTCCGCTTCCTCGCGTACCGAAACCATCGAAGTGTTACGCAGATATGCCGCGCGCTCCAGCAGCAATGCGTTATCGCGCATGTACGCAATCGACTCCTCGGCAAGTTTGAGCACTTGGACCGCACGGAACTTTGCATTAACCGGTCGTCCCTCTGCCAGCGACTGCCAGCCTTCTAGCAACAGGCCAAACAGCTGAATATGGTTGTCGCGCATGCGCACGGCAAAACGATCGAGCTCGTTGAACGCCGCGTCGTCGGTTACCGGCAAGCCGGAAAGGAGCCGCCGTGCCGCCAACACCATGCGCACCCAGATAGCCATCGCCTTAAGCCCACGTACGTCGAGCGCCTCCCGCACCACTGTCATCTCGTCGTCGCGCTCGTCGGTTCCCGCAAACGACCCGTCAAAGAGCTCCACCAGCATACTATCGGCCCGTATAATAATCCCCGCGATGTCGAGCTCGCAGTCATAGGCCTTGCTCGTTTTGAGCTGCTGTAGAACGCCGCCGTCATCTCCCCGTTCGGTCAGGCAGCGCTTGATCTCGATATGCGCAGACAACATATCGAGTGCGGTATGGGACGTCTCGATTTCTGGCACGGCCAGGTTCGTAGGAAGCCCAAGTCCGTTGTCCCCATAGCAAACAGCCGTCAGTGTCTGGGCCACCCTCCATGAAACAGGGTCTATTTCGCAGGCCGCCCGTTCGCCCCCGCGCTCGATAACCGATGCCATATAGCGAGCGAGCTTTGTATTGGACACGCTGACCGCTGCCAGATATACGCCAAGCGCTTCGGCAGGCGTTGGCTCTGGAGCCGGATCGTCGGCATCGATCGTGCCCAGCGCCGCTCGGCAGATATCGGCACCGTGCCCGGTCAGAGCAAGATCGACTCCATACTGCCCAGCAAGTTCAAGGACCGCTTCACGGTCCAAAAAGGCGTCCGCCAGGCCCATCGCCGCATCGCATCGGCCCGCCTTAAGCAAAATCCGGGCCGCTCTCGGAACAAGTTCGGGGCGAACCTCGGCCACCAACTTACGCAAGCGCAAGCGTCCGTTATCCTCCGTGCCCAGACACGTAAAACTCCGCTCGGCGGGATCCAAGCCAAAGATCGGGTAGTCGCGTACAAAGTAGGACTGGTCGACCATCGACAGCCTCACCCCACAGGCCTCGAGTTCTGCGATATTGCCCTCGCCCATCAAAATCATGAGACATGCCACGCAAAACAGCGCATTATTGTCGAGCGAAGCCAGATCGACAAGTGCCGCGCCATATACGTTGACAATCTCGTTTTCGAGCAGGCCGGCTACGTCGCCTTGGCCATACGGACCCGTCTGCAATGCCGAAACGAGCTCGGGCACGCCCTGCGTGAGCTGATAAAAATCGAGCGATGTGCTGATCGAAAACGCCGATGCCCACGCCGAATACTCATAGGCATGCACCTTGAGCATCTGCGCATTGATCTTAACCGAATCGCCCAGCCCATGAATCAGCTGACGATTTGAAGGACGGCAGGAGATAAAGACCCCTACCCCCATAGCGCGCAGGCCGCGAATCCTGTCGATAAGGTCTTCGGTATCGTGCTGATCGAGGTTTGGCACATTATCAATCGCGATAAGGGAGTGCGGCTTGTCTTTGAGTTCTTCGGTAACCACCTCGAGCTGCATAAACACCTCACGCCCAATGGCGCGATCGGCCTCGATAATCCGCACGGGGCCTCGCGTCGGGTCGCATTTAACCTCATGGGTGTACTGCAGCAGCACCGAGGTCTTCCCAAACCCATCGGGCGCATAAAGAACCACGATGCCGGCCTTTCTGCCCTTGGCGATAAGCTCATTCATCAAGCGTTCGCGTCGCACCATATAGCCTCCGCCCAGCGGCATCAGCTCGAGCTCGTCTATACTGCTCAAATCGTTTACCATGCCCGCTCCTCAACTCGACCGTATGGACACTGTAGCCGCAAGACCATACAAGCCGCGCTATGAATAGAGCGACCTTGTGTTTTAGGTTGTCTTTTGGTACGCAAGCGGCAAGTTTTTGTACAGCGAGGGCCGATTGTTATTAATCCCCCGACTAATCGGTCTTTAAGCAGGTAAATGAGCTTGTCAGCTTGTCCCATCTAAGCGGCAGTGTAACGCAGATGAACAAGGTTAAGCCATGTCATTCAACTCGCCTAGCACCCGCTACCGTCTACGACCTTCTAGTGGCATTTTTGCATAGAATCTGGTATAGAATGAATCAAGCTGTTGGACATCCGGCATTCGTCAAGCTTGCGGCAAGTTTTTGGTCAAGTGGGCAAAAAGGGATAGCAAAAAGGCCCCCGCAAAGCGGAGGCCTCAGGCAAGGCTATGTCGAGCTGCAGGATTCGCGCTACTCGCAAAGCGAAAGGGCGGCCTCGTCGGCAACGACAACGCAGTTGGTGTGCAGCTGCAGGATCGAAGCCGGGCACTCGGGCGTAACCGGGCCATAGCACATGTCATGCACGGCCTGAGCCTTGGCCTCGCCGTTGGCGACGACCAGGATCATGCGGGCATACATGATGGTCTGGGTACCCATGGTGTAGGCCTGACGGGGAACATCGTCGATGCTGTCGAACAGGCGGCTGTTGGCCTGAATGGTGCTCTCGGTGAGGTCGACGCAGTGCGTACCCTTGGAGAAGTGGTCATCGGGCTCGTTGAAGCCGATGTGGCCGTTGTTGCCGATGCCGAGCAGCTGCAGATCCGGGTAACCGGCGTCGGCGACGATCTTGTCGTACTCAGAGCAGGCAGCGGCGGCGTCGGGGTTGGAACCGTCGGGCACATGCGTGTTGTTCAGGTCGATGTTGATGTGATCGAAGAAGTTCTCACGCATGAAGTAGTGATAGCTCTGGGGATCGTCGTGCGAAAGGCCGCGATACTCGTCCAGGTTATAGGTGCTGACCTCGGCAAAGTCGACGTCACCCTTCTTGTACCAAGCAGCGAGCTGCTTGTAGGCACCGATCGGGGTGGAGCCGGTGGCAAGGCCCAGCACACAGTCGGGCTTGAGGATAACCTGCGCCGAGATGATATTAGCGGCCTTGCGGCTCATATCCTCGTAGTCTTTAGCTTTAATGATCTTCATTACGCGTCCTTTCTCGTACAAGAGAGGCAAGGCTCCCTTACAAGCACTTGCCCGCGGCCCGCGTCGGCCGCAACCAACGTGTGCGGCCACCAGGGCGAGGTCGCGTAATGTATGTGTCTCGTGTCTAGCCGCGTCGAGGCCCCTGCCCGTCCACGGTGACCCGAAGCTGTTTAGCCTCGGACGTTTCCCATCTTGCCACGGAGGGCGTCCTCTTTCAAGGGCGCCCTCCGTAAACGTGTTTGAATTGTAGGCTAATGGCCACGTGCACTTGCTAGCGCTCGCGAGCAACGATGAGCTGATCCATCTCTTCGACATGCACACCAACGGAGCCCTTGATGCTCGAGAACTCAACGGAGTTGCACACCAAGATGGGAACCGTCACATCGTAGCCCTCGGCAGCAATTGCCTCGCGATCGAACTCAATGAGTACATCGCCCTTATGGACGATGTCACCCACTTGCGCATGTACGGTAAAGTGCTTGCCCTCGAGCTGAACAGTGTCCAAACCAACGTGGATGAGCACGTCCAGACCATCGACCGTGTTAAGCGCAACAGCGTGTCCCGTGGGAAAAATGGCCTCGACCTTGGCGTCAGCCGGTGCAATCACACGCGTTCCGGTGGGCTGAATCGCCACGCCCTGGCCCAAAAGGCCGGTGGAAAACGTCTGATCGTTTACCTCGGAGAGCGGAATGACGTCGCCCGAGATGGGAGCATCCAGCGTAAGGACTCGACCACGCATACCAAAAGACCTTAGGACTTTAGTGAACATGCTCCCCCTCGGGCATACCAATCAATCAAAATAACCTTAACAGTTTACCACTTGGCACCGGTTTTTGACCATTAGGGAAGTTCGCGCTTGACAACCTCGACGATGTCGTCGACAACGCGCTGGGTCAGCTCGTGCGTCTCGGCCTCGGCCATCACGCGGACCAGCGGCTCGGTACCGCTCGGGCGCACCAGAATGCGGCCGCGGCCGTCAAGCTCCTTCTCGGCAGCAGCGACGGCGTCCCAAATGGGCTGGCAATCGTCCAGACCAGCCTTGTTGTCAGAATGCACGTTGACGAGTACCTGCGGGTACTTCTTCATGATGCCGGCAAGATCGGTGAGGGTGCGGCCGGTGCGCTTGAGCACGGCCAGAAGCTGCAGGGCCGTCACCAAGCCGTCGCCGGTGGTGTTGTGCTCCAGGAAGATGATGTGACCGGACTGTTCGCCGCCGATGACGGCGCCGTCCGCGAGCATGCGCTCCAGAACATAGCGGTCGCCCACGGCGGTCTGGACCATCTCGAAGCCCTGCTCCTTCATAGCGATGGAGAAGCCCAGGTTGCACATGACGGTCGAGACGATCTCGGAGTTGGCGAGCTTGCCGCGAGCGGCGAGGTCAGAACCGCAGATAGCCAGGATGTAGTCACCGTCAATCTCATTGCCCTCGCTGTCCACGAACAGTACGCGGTCGGCGTCGCCGTCGTGGGCCAGACCGATGTCAGCATGGGTGCGCAGCACGAGCTCGCGCAGGGGCTCGAGGTGAGTGGAGCCGCACTCGACGTTGATGTCGGTGCCGCAGTAATCGGTGTTGATGGCGTGGACCGTGGCACCCAGGCGCTGCAGCGCGGCGGGCGTGGTCTGGCAGGAAGCACCGTGGCCGCAGTCGACGGCAACGACCAGGCCGTCGAGCCTCAGGCCATCAAGCGTATCGATGGCGTGGTCGACGTATGCCTTGCGGGCGTCCTTCATCTTGATGATGTGGCCCACGCCGGCGCCAGTCGGCAGCGTGTCGGCAGCCATGGCTTCCTCGGACATGACCCAGGCGCTGATCTCTTCCTCGACAGCATCGGGAAGCTTCATGCCCTTGCGGCTAAAGAACTTGATGCCGTTAAACTCCGGCGGATTATGCGAAGCGGAGATGACAATGCCGCCGTCGAGCTCGTTCTGAACGGTGAGCAGCGCCACGGCAGGCGTGGGGATAACGCCGCAGCAGTGCGGACGGCCGCCCTCGGCCATGATGCCGGCGGTCAGAGCACTCTCGAGCATGGTGCCCGAAAGGCGCGTGTCACGGCCGATGCAGATGTCCGGACCAAGGAACTTGGTCGCCGCGCGGCCCAGACGAAACGCGAGGTCGCACGAAAGATCGGCGTTGGCGACGCCACGGACGCCGTCGGTACCGAAGATGTTCTGGGGCATAGGATCGCTCCTTCCCTAGCAGGCGATATGCAACCGCCCACCCTAGTCGAAAAAGAAAAGCGGGACCCGCCGAGGAATCGGCAGGCCCCGCTTGTACATTGTATCTCGAAAGGAGATAAAACCTTAGCGCTTGGAGAACTGGGGAGCGCGGCGGGCCTTCTTGAGGCCGTACTTCTTGCGCTCGACCACGCGAGCATCGCGCGTAAGGAAACCGGCCTTCTTGAGGTCAGCACGGTAGTCGCCAGCGTTCAGAAGAGCGCGAGCGATGCCCAGGCGCAGAGCGCCGGACTGACCGGAGATGCCGCCGCCATCGCACAGAGCGATAACGTCGAACTGACCGGCGGTGTCGGTCACCTTGAAGGGAGCAAGGGCGTTCTCAACGAGCTGATGACGGCCGAAATACTGCTCGGCGTCACGCTTGTTGATGGTCACCTTGCCGGTGCCGGGGACGAGACGGACGCGGGCGACGGCGTTCTTACGACGGCCGGTACCCTGGTAGACAACGGTGTTCTCAGCCATCTTTAAGCCTCCAGCTCAATCTTCGTGGGGTTCTGGGCAGCATGCGGATGCTCGGCACCAGCGTAGACCTTAAGCTTGGTCATCTGGGCACGGCCGAGGGTGGTCTTGGGCAGCATGCCGCGGACGGCGCGCTCGATGACCTTCTCCGGGTGCTTCTCCATAGCCTGGCGGAAGCTCTCAGCCTTGAGGCCGCCGTTGTAGCCGCTGTGGCGATAATAGGTCTTCGTGTCGGCCTTGTTACCGGTAAGCTGGACCTTATCGGCGTTGATGACGACAACGAAGTCGCCGCAGTCGCTGTTGGGCGTGAACTGAGGCTTGTTCTTACCGCGCAGGATCATTGCGATCTGGGTGGCAAGACGGCCCAGGACAGCACCATCGGCGTCGACGAGAACCCAGTTACGCTGGACCTCGCCCTGCTTGGCGTAGTGAGTCGATTTCGAAATCACTTAGACTCCTCCATGTACAGTACGTGTTGTTACAGAGATTCACGGGGCTCTGCAAGTAACCCGTCCATATTACCCCGCTCGCCGTACGAGTCAACAGGTATTTTGGCTCCGACCAGAGTTTCTGCACATGTCGTCCACGAGCCGTGATTTTCCAGCTCTTTAGCTGTTGTCATTTTTTGAGGGTTCGCCGTCGTTAGCGCTCAACGAACTCTTGGATTTCCGCGAGCAGGCGCTTTGCCTCCTGACGGCCCTGGATATACAGGTCCAAAAGCTTTGCCGAATCGTGCTCGACATGGCCGACCTCGACCGGCTTTTGCGGAGCGACGACCAACGCGCGGCCCTCGCGCTCATACTTCCACAGATGCATGCGCTGGATGTTATAGCGGTCGTGGCGCGTCTCGATAGCCTCGAGCAGATAGGGGTAGTCGGCATAACGCGCACGCGCGGCCGGCAAAAACTCGTAGGGCTTTTTCTCGTACGAGCGGTCCTGCGTGACAATGACAACCGCGCGGTCGAAGCCCGCCTCCTCCAGCACATGCTCGATAGGAACCGAATCGGCCACGCCGCCGTCGACGTATTTGTGCCCGTCAATCTCGACCGGCGGCGTCACCAGCGGCAACGAGGTCGATGCGCGCACGGCGTCGAGGTCGAGCACGGCGCTTTTGACCGGGAGGTACGTGGCGGTTCCAAAGAGCATGTCCGTCGCGACGGCGTACATCTCGATGGGGCTCGCGTCGAACGTCTCGTTATCAAAAGGATCCAGGCGGTCCTGGACATCGTTGAAGATAAAGTCGTAACCCACAATGGAGCCCGTGGACGCAAACGATGCGGCGCCCATGAAGCGGTTGTCGTTGCAGAAAGCCAGGTTGATGCGGTTGGCACGGCCGATCTGGTGCGACTTGTAGTTCATGCCGTTGAGGGCGCCGGCCGATACACCGTAGACAGCCGGAATCTCGACGCCAGCCTCCATGAGAACGTCGAGCACGCCCGCGGTAAACTGCCCGCGAAAACTGCCACCCTCCAAGACGAGCGCGACCTTGCCGGCGTTCTTTGCCTTATCTTCTGCAGTCATATTGACCTCCTGCGATTGCGTTTTGGCTTTCTTCTACCCAGTTTTGGGATGGCGAGCGCGCAGGTTTTTCGAGGCGGCAGGTGAAGCGGAAAGTATGTCCCAGTTTGAGGCGGGATTCCGGGATGCGCTTTCCGCTTGGAGATCGCGCGAATTTTTGTGGTGTAAGAGGGAGGGCCGCGTCAGCGCCCCCTGCGC
>CAJMHR010000002.1 GCA_905213265.1 uncultured Collinsella sp. | reverse complement strand
CGTACATGTTGGTGACCTCGCCCACCGCAAGCTGGTCTTTAATGCCATAGTGGTCCAGGCAGGTGCCGCAGGTAAGGATCTCGACGCCCTGCTCGGCCAGACCCTTCAGGTCGTCGAGCACCGGTGAGCCCTCGACGGTGAGCTTGGCGCCGCCGTTATAGAACAGCATGGTCGAGGGCAGCTCCTCCTGCTGTGTCACGGCAAAGATGAAGGCCTTCATGAGCTTGTGGCCCAACTCGTCGTCGCCACGGCCCATGCAATCGGTGTAGACGGAAATGACGAGTTTGCCCTTGCCGGCGCTGGCGTCGCAAAAAGCAGCACCGTCCTGCTCGGGGTCCGCAACGGCCACGGCACCGGCGGTCACGACAGTCACGTGCCACTCGGCGTCCGAGATTTTCTCGACCGAGGCCGTGCAGCCCTTCTCCTGCGCCATCTTGGAGATGTTCTTGACGGCGGTCTCGTTATCGACCGAGGTCACCACGGCACCCTCGCCATCAAGCTGTTTGAGTGCCTTAAGCGTCTTGACGACGGGCAGCGGGCAGGCATCGCCCATGGCATTGACTTCAATTTTGGTAGGCATAGCAAATTCCTTTCGAAAGAACCGTTCTAGAGAACGGTAAACAATTACATAAACGTGCGGGCTAGCGAACAACGCGGACGGCAGGACCGCCCGGCACCGTCTCGTACACGCGCCCGACAACGGTGGCGATACGTCCTTCGGCATCCAGGCGGCGCGCAAGCTCATCCACATCGGCAGCAGGTGCCGCGATAAGCAGGCCACCAGACGTCTGTGGATCGTACAGCGCGTCGAGCATACCCGGCTCCAGGTCCTCGTCGGCAGCCACGCGCGGGCCAAAGAAGTCCTGGTTGCGATAGGAGCCCGCGGGGATAATACCCAGACGCGCCATGTCGAGCACCTGATTAAAGAGCGGCACCGCCCCCGACGCGAGCTCGATTTGCACGCCCGAGCCCTCGGCCATCTCGCACGCATGCCCGATCAGACCAAAGCCCGTAATGTCGGTGCAGCCGTGAAGCTCAAGTCCCTCGGCCAGACGAATCGGCGCCTCGTTGAGGGTGCACATCGAGTCAAACATGGCTGCGGCCTCGTCTTGCTCGATGAGCTCGCCCTTAATGGCCGTGGTGATGATGCCCGAGCCGATCGCCTTGGTCAGCAGCAGAACATCGCCCACGCGTGCGCCGCTGTTGGCGAGCATGCGGTCGAGCGCGACAAAACCACTCACGGACAGGCCGTACTTGGGCTCGTCATCGTTGATGGTGTGGCCGCCCGCGATGGAGCAACCCGCCTCGACGCACTTGTCGGCGCCGCCCGCCAGAATCTGACCGGCAACCTCGATGCCCAGACAACTGGGTATGCAGAGCAGGTTCATGGCATGGCTCGGCCGCCCGCCCATGGCGTAGATGTCCGACAGCGAGTTGGCCGCGGCGATTTGGCCAAACAGGAACGGGTCGTCGACCATCGGCGGGAAGAAGTCGATGGACTGCACGAGGCCAAGGTTCTCCCCTACGCGGAAGACGCTCGCATCGTCGGAGGTATCGAACCCCACGAGCAGGTTGTCGTTATGCACATTGGGCAAGTCGCCCAGGACCTGGGCGAGGGCTCCGGGAGCCAACTTAGCGGCTCAACCGCTCGCGGCCGTCATGGACGTGAGCCTCATGGTGTCCTTAGCCATACGAACCCCCTTCCAACAAATCAACGACTTTAAGTATACGCCCCAGGCACGCTTCCCAAGAGACCGCCGACGGCTCGAACGTCGAAGGCGGATCCGCAAGCGCCTGCGCGATAGCATCTGCCAGTGCGCGCTCAAACAACGGAAGGTCGGCCGCCTCGGGCGTGTCGACATCCGTCATACGCGGCGGCGCCACCCACGTCACGGGAGCGCCGGGAAGCATCGCCTCCATCCAGGGACGAACGCCGGGCAAATCGGTCGCCACAACTTTGCAGCCGCACGCGAGGGCCTCGATCGTCACGAGCGGCAGACCCTCGTAAAACGAAGGCAGCACAAAGACGTCGGAACTGCGGTAGGCACGCACGAGTTCATCGCTATCCAGGCGCCCCGCCAGCGTCACCGGCACATCCGAGGCCGCGGTCAAGCGCTCGATACGCGCGTACTCGACATCGTCACCGCGGCCGCCCACAAGTACCAAGCCAGATGAGCGGACGCCATCGTCAATCGGCAATGACACAGCTCGAACCAGCGACTCGACGCCCTTTTTAAAGCAAATCTTGCCCACGTACACAAGCGATCCCGGCTGCCTCGCCACGCTTGCGTCACGGCAGAAGACGCGATGGTCGTAACCCGTTCCAATCACGTGGATGCGATCGGCATCGACGCCGCACACCAGGCCAATCTGCTCAGCCTGCTCAGCATGGAGAGCAAAGACGGCATCGAGCCGACGAACCGCACGTACGATGCGATCGCGCTCGAGCGCATGCGAACGCAGCTGGCGCAGGTCGGTCGAATGGCACACGGCAACAACCGGCACGCCCCGGACGCACTCGCGCGCCAATGCGGTTACCAGATACAGGTGATGGCAGAGCACCAGATCGGGCCGAAACTCAGCCACCGCCCGATCGATTGCAGCAGCAAATGCCCGCTCAAATGCCTTGAGCATCGAAGGCGTCAGGTCACGATAGCGTGTGGAGGGATAGGGCATGACATCGGACATACCGCAGATGGGGAACGGCAGCTCGGGCGACTCGAACGGTACGGCAAACACGGCAGCACGCCGGTCCAGTTCGCCTTGGGTATCACCCGGTGCCGCGCCGCAAAGCACGGCGGCGCGATGCCCCGTCTCGATCTGCTCGCGCACGAGCGCGGCAAGGTAGGTGCCGCTGCCGGTGCTATCTGGTTTTTGTGCCGTGATATTGAGGATGCGCATGTCGCGGTACACCCCTAGGCCAAGGCGGCGGCGCGGACAGCCGCGCCGATGGCACCGGCATAACGGGCTTGGGGCGACGTGGTCACCGGCGAGCCCAACAACGCGCCCAGCCGCTCCACGACATAGGCGTTCTCGCACAGGCCACCGGTCAGGTAGTACGGGGCGCCCGCGGCCTGCCCGGCCATGGTCGCCACGCGCGAGACCACGCTGTCGATCACGCCACGCGCAATGTTCTCACGCGGCTCACCGCGACCGATCAGGCTGATAACCTCGCTTTCGGCAAACACCGTGCACATGCTGCTGATCTTGGTGGGCTCGCCGGAACGCGCCAGGTCGGCCATCTGCTGCTGGGAAATGCCCAGGCGGTCGGCCATGATCTCCAAAAAGCGCCCCGTGCCGGCGGCGCACTTGTCGTTCATGGCGAACTTGGCCACGCGGCCACCCTTAAGTTGGATGACCTTGGTGTCCTGACCGCCCACGTCAATCACCGTGCCGTGGTCGCCAAACAGGCGCACGGCACCGGTGCCGTGGCAGGTAATCTCGGTCACGACCTTGTGCGCATAGGGCACGGCGACACGGCCGTAGCCAGTCGCGATCACGCGTACGTCGTCGGCAGCCACGTCGTAGCCAGCCGCTGCCAGTGCCTCGCGCAGCCGCTCGGAAGCATCGACCGAGGAGAACCCGGTTGGCTGCACGCACGTCCACGCCACCGAACCCTCCCCGTCGACCACAGCAGCCTTAGCCGCCGTAGACCCAATATCGATCCCGATCCCTATCATGGCTCTCTCCCAATCTAAACATCAAAGGTAGCGGCGCGTTCAGGCGCCTTAGCTCTAGGTTTCTCAGGTGCCGGAGGTTGCCCCGAAAGAGGAGCGCAGCGTACTTTGGTACGCAAGCGACGGTTTGAGGGGCAAGATCCGGTGCCTGAGGAAGCTAGAGGGTTTCGATGAAGGCGGCGATGCGAGTCTCGATCTGGCCCATGTCGCCGTTGCTGTAGTCGGTCTCGATCTTCATGTACGGAATGCCCGCACCCTCGACGGCTTCCTGCATGCGGGCACTCTCCACGTTAAAGGTGTGGCACGCCTGGAGCACGTTCTCCACTACGCCATCGACGTGATACTTCTCGCACATGGCCAGCGTATTTTCCATACGGCCGTCGTTGGGCGTCATGACCGAGCAGTTGATGTCCAGGTAGCGGTCGGCGATGGCGCGCAGGATGTCGGGAGCCTCCGGATCGATCATCATGGCCGCCGTGCGCTCGCCCGAGCAGTCGTCCATGCACACGACCACACCGCCGTTGGACTCGATAGTACGGCCGATCTTGTTGATCACGCCGCCCACCGGGCAGCCGGTGATCAGAATGCGCTTGGCATCCGCCGCGACCGGGCGCTCGCCAGTCTCGTAGGCCTCGCGCAGCTTGGCAACCTTTTGCTCCAGCTGCTGCGTATAGGCCTCGATATCAAAGCTGAACGTACCGGCAAACATGGTACTCATTAGGTCGACGCCGCTCATGGCCGCCGGCTGGTTGGCCTGCAGCGCAAACATGTCGAGCTGGGCCGCACGCAAGCGGTTGCGACGACGGACGGCAGCGCGCAGGTCATCGTCGGTAATCGTGATGCCGTAGAAGCCCTCGAGCTCCTCCTTGAGCAGACGGCACTCCTCGTACCAGCCCTCGCGCTCGTAGGTGCGATCGCGACCCTGCGGAAGATGCAGAATGTGCGTGCGCTTGAGCTCGTTGAGTAGCTCGTACATCTTCTTCTTGCCGTCGCAGGTGGTCTCTCCGATGATCATGTCGCTAAAGTACGTAAACGGGCACTTTTGCGAATAGGCAAAACCGTACGTCGACTTGATGAGCGGGCACAGGTTTGCCGGCAGCACTTTCTCGGCCTCGGGAATCACCTCATCGGACGTACCGCACAGAGCGACACTTGCGGCCCCCGCGGCATCGATAATCTCGAGCGGCGTGTAGCTGCACAGAAAACCGATCAGGCGATTACCGGCCTGCTTGTAATCCTTGACGCGAATAAACGCCGCCTTGCGCTGCTCGTTGAACTCCTCAAACGTGGACGGCAACGGCTGCTCCTCGATATCGACCATAGTAGTTCCCCTCTCTTGCACCGATATACCGACAATTAAACAACAAACCCACGCCATACCCAAAAGGAAGCATCCTCTAGGGAATGGCGTCGATAAGCTCCTGCGTATACGGATCGCTCGGGTGCGCGATCACGTCCTCGGCCGCGCCTTCCTCGACAAGACGACCGTGGTAGAGCACGCCAATCCGGTCGGACATATGCCGAACCACACGCATATCGTGCGTGATAAACAGCAGCGCCACGCCCGTCGCGCGCTGCAGGTCGCGAAGTAAGTTGAGCACTTGGGCCTGAACGGACACGTCAAGCGCCGAGACCGGCTCGTCGCATACCACAAGGCGCGGCTCGCAAATAAGCGCCCGTGCCAGATTGAGTCGCTGGCGCTGTCCCCCCGAAAGGTCGTGCGGATAGCGGTCATAATGCTCTGCCAGAAGACCGACCGAGGCCAGGGCCGAGAACGCGCGCTCATGGCGCTCATCCGCATCGCGCACGCCGGCGATAATCAGCGGCTCCTCCAAAATGCGGCCGACACGGTTACGTGGGTCAAAAGCCGTAGAGCTATCCTGGAATACCAGCTGGATTTCGCGGCGAAACGGCTTGCGTTCGCGCTCCGACATCGTGGCGAGGTCGTGCCCGCGATAGACAATCGAGCCGGAATCCGCACGCTCGAGACCACAGATCAGGCGTCCAGTCGTCGACTTGCCCGATCCAGATTCGCCAACCAGGCCATAGACCTCGCCCGGTGCGATCTCAAACGACAGATCGTCCACGGCGGTAAAGGCCTGACGCTTAAAACCTGAGCCCGGCATGGGAAACGTTTTAGTCAGATGTGAGACCCTAAGCAGGGCTTCGCTATCAACAGCCATGGCACTCCCCTTTCTCGACAAGCCAGCATTTAGACCGGTCGCACGCATTCACGACAAACAGCGGAGGCTCCTGCGCGCGGCAACGCTCGTCCGCCCGGGCGCAACGAGGCGCAAAGCGGCATCCACAGGGTATTGCCGTAAGCGGCGGCACTGTGCCCGGAATATCCGCCAGCGTGTCAACGCGCTCGCCTTCGAGCGGCGGAATGCTCGCGATGAGCCCCTGGGCATACGGGTGGCTCGGACGCTCCATAAGGCCGCAGGCGTCGATCTCTTCTACGATTTGGCCCAGATACATGACGTGCACGCGCGAGCAGATGCTCGTAACGACACCCAAATCATGGCTGATAAAAAGCACCGCCATGTTCTCGGTGCGGTTGAGGTCGCGCAGTAGGTCGAGGATCTGCTTTTGGGTGGTGGTGTCGAGTGCCGTGGTGGGCTCGTCGGCGATAAGCAGTCGCGGATGACCGGCAAGCGCCATGGCAATCATCACGCGCTGGCGCATACCGCCGCTAAAATTGCCCGGATACATGTCGAAGCGAGCCGCGGCATCTCGAATTCCCACACGCTCCAAAAGCGATAGAGCCTCGTTGCGGGCTTCGCGTCGGCCCACCTTACGGTGGGCCCGCACGGCCTCGACGACCTGGGCCCCGACCGTCATGACAGGGTTAAGCGAGCTCAAAGGGTCCTGGAAAATCATGGCGATGTCGCAGCCGCGCACCTCGCGCATACGCTTGAGCGGGCGCGCGAGCAGGTCCTCCCCGTCAAAGAGAATCTGACCGGTATAGGCCATCTTCTGTTCATGTTCCAATAGGCGCATGACACTCTGGGCAAACACCGACTTACCGCAGCCGGACTCGCCGACAACACCAACGATCTCGCCGGCATCGATATGTAGGTTGAGTTTGTTGACGGCTTCCAGCGCGTTGCCATCGCGGCCCACAAACGAGATGCAGAGGTCGCGCACGTCCAAAAGATGCTGAGCCATGGACTAGTCCTCCTTAGTCTTGGGGTCGAGGGCGTCGCGCAGGCCGTCGCCGGCGAGGTTCAGCGAAAGCACGCTCGCGATGATGGCGATAGCCGGGAAGAAGATCATCCACCAGGCTTTGCGCATCACGTTCTTACCCGCCTGCAGGATGTTTCCCCAGCTGGCGTCGGGCGCCTTGATACCCAGGCCCAGAAACGAGAGGGCGGCCTCCGAGAGCACGGCCTCGGCAAAGACGAAGGTCGCCTGTACCAGGAAGGGCGCCATAACGTTGGGCACGATATGCAGCCACACGATGCGCGCGGTCGAGGCGCCCTGCACGCGCAGGGCCTCCACAAAGGGCTCCTCCTTGACCACCATCGCACGCGAGCGCACGATGCGCGCCATGCTGGGCGTATAGACGATGGAGAGCGCGATGATGACGTTCCAGACCGAGGCGCCCATCATGGCCATGAGTGCGATAGCCAAAAGCACGCCCGGAATGGACATAAGGCCGTCGCAGATGCGCATGAGAATATGATCGAGCCTCTCGTTGTAGCACGCATAGGCGCCGATCACCAGGCCGAGCGCACTCGTCGCGAGCGTGACGGCAATGCCAACGCCAAGCGACACGCGCGCGCCCGCGATGACGCGGGCAAGCAGGTCGCGGCCAAAGTCATCGCAGCCAAAGGGATGCGCGGGCGAAGGCGCCGAAAGCCGCAACGTCATCTCCTGCGCATTGGGATCAACCGTCCACACCAGCGGACCGACGAGCGCGATCAGCGCAATCGCCAGGAAAATGCAGCCACCGACCACAAACCCCTTGTTGGCAAGAGCCTTCTTAACGTTTGCCATCATGCATCGCCCCATTTGCGAGCGCGCGGGTCAAAAGCGCCGTAGGCTAGGTCGACGGCCAGATTGATCACCGAATTCAACAAGGCGATGACCAGCAGCACGCCCTGAATCACCGGATAGTCGCGACGCTCGATAGAGCTCGTGACCAGCTGGCCCAAACCGGGAATGTTAAAAATGGCCTCAGTCACCACGGCGCCCGTAATCAGGGCGCCAAAAGAATAGCCGACCGAGGTGAGAATCGGCAGCGCTGCGTTGCGCAGGGCATGGGCCAGCACCACGCGAACCTCGGAGACGCCCTTGGCACGCGCCGTCTTGACGCAGTCGAGCTGCATGGCCTCGATCACGCTCGCACGCGTCATGCGCATGAGCAGCGCGGCCTGCACGCATCCAAGCGATATGGCCGGCAACGCAAGGTAGCGTAAATGGCTGAACCAGCCCTTCGATAGCGGCGCATAGCCGGCCACCGGGAACACACGCAACGTGACGGCAAACAGCCACATAAGCATGAGCGCCATCAAAAAGCCGGGTATCGCCACGCCCAAAAGAGCAACGACGCGCAAGACCGCGTCGGTGCGCGACCCATGTTTGAGGGCAGCGACGACGCCACAGGGCAGCGAAATCAACAGCGCGATGAGCTGTGCCAGAAGCGCGAGCGATAGCGTGGGGCCAAAGTGCTCGGCGATCGCCTGCGTGACGGGCTGGCGCATAAAATACGAATCGCCCAGGTCGCCGGTAAGCACGCCGCCCATCCACTCAACGTAGCGCTGCGGCAGCGGCTCGTTGAGTCCCAGGCTATCGTTGACGCGCTCGATCTGGTCGGCCGAAGCCTCCATGCCGAGCATCGAAGAGGCCGGGTCACCCGGTGTGAGATAGATAATCAAAAAAACGACGACCGAGATGATGAGCATCACCGGAACCATCGCGCCTATACGTTTGAGCGTGTACTTCAACATGCGAGGCGTCTATTTCCCCTCTGAACGTGGACAGGGCATGGCGGCCACAGGGGACCAGACCCCTCAAGCCGCCACGCCATCTATTGCATTACTCTGGACGCTTGGCGTTCCAGATGATGGCGCCGTCGAGCACCTCGACGTCCTCGACGTCTGCCTGGGTGCCCGTGATGGAAGCGTAGTGGCAAAGCGACTCGATGACGGCGATCTCATAGAGGCGCTCCTGAGCCTCGGCCCACTTCTTGGCCGCGGCGTCGGTGTCCTTGGCGGTGCGGGTCTCGGCCACGAGCTTGAGCGCCTTCTCGTCGGACAGGCCATAGAAGGCCTTGGAGACCGAGAGGGACTGGGCCGGGATGGGCTTGTAGTTGGTGGAGGCCACAAAGAGGTCCCACTGCTCGGGCTTGCTGGAGCGGATGTCCATAAAGGTCGCGAACTCGTAGCTGTCGACCTCGGCGGTGAAGCCGGCCTTCTCGAGCTGCTCCTGCAGCGCGACGGTGGCGTTGTACATATCCTTGTAGTCGGGGGTGGTCAGCAGCTTGACCGTCTCACCGGCATAGGAGGTCTTGGCCAGAGCCTTCTTGGCGGCCTTGGCGTCGGCCTGGTTGAAGTACTTCTTGCCCGCGTCGGTCGCCCACTGAGCGTTCTCGGGGTTGCCAAGGTTGGGATCGATGTTGAAGAGCTCCTTCTCGCCATAGGCGGCAAGAGCGGCCGCCTCGCAGTCGATAGCCATGAGGGCGCACTTGCGGATCTCCTCGTCGGCGAAGACGCCCTCGTTCATGTTGAGGAAGGCGGTCAGAACGCCGGCGTTATGGGTGTAGAGCTTGACGTCGTCGTTGCCGTCGAAGTCGTGGTAGTTCTCGGTGGGGATCTCGCCAGCGACATCGTACTCGCCGGTCTCAAACCCGCTCACGCGCGTGGAGGCCTCAGTCACGAACTGATAGTAGATGTCCTTGGTGGGCGCGGAGACCTTGCCGGTGTAGCCCGAAGCCTTGCCGTGGGCGGCGACATAGTCCTCGTAGCGGGTGAGATGGACGTACTGGTCCTGCTTCCACTCCACAAGCTTGTAGGCACCGGTACCCACGTACTCGGTCACGCCGGTATCGCCCGCGGCCTCGATGACCTCGGAGGGGAAGATACCCGGATACTGGGAGTGGTTGCCCAGGATGATCAGAAAGTCGATGGCGGGCTCGGTCAGCGTGCAGGTGACCTCGTGGTCGCCCGAGGCGGCGAAGGTGGCACCGGGCAGCAGGCTCGCGGCGCGGTCGTTGACGGTGAGCCAGCGGTTCATCGAGGCCACGACGTCCTCGGAGCCAAACTCCTTGCCGTTGTGGAAGGTGACGCCCTCGCGCAGCTTGATGGTGTAGGTCAGGCCGTCGTCGGAGACCTCATAGCCCTTGGCCAGCACGGGCTGGGGCTCGTAGTCGCTATCGAGGCCAAAGAGCGGCTCGACGACGTTGCAGATGATGTCCATGGTCACAAGCGACGACGTGGTGTGCGGATCGAGGCCGTCCGGGCTCGCCGGGAGCGCGATCTGTAGCTCGTCGCGATACTCCACATCCTGGCCGGAGGCAGCGGCGCTACCGCTCTCGGCGCCCGAACCGCCGCAGCCGGTGAGGCCGAGGCCCGCCATGGCGCACAGGGCAGCGGAGCCGGTCAGAAAACCGCGACGGGAAACGCCCGCCTTGAAAAGGTCGTTGTTCATTGAGTTCCTTTCGTGACTGAACAAACGGATAGAATCTGCCGGGACGGCGGAAAACCCGCCCCGGCAGCCATGCGAAGCCGATCGGCGCCCTGCGGTGCATCCGGACACCGATCGGTATGGCAACAGAGAAATCCCTATCGCGTGGATAGGAACACCCGGCGGCACAGCTTGGCGCAGGTGCGGCTAAATCGTCTCGAGGAAGGCCTCGATGCGGGTCTGGAGCTGACCGGCATCCTCGCCGGCGTAGTCGGTCGTGATGTGCATAAACGGAATGCCTGCCTCCTCGGCAGCCTTCTCCACGGCAAACGACTCCATCTCGTAGAGCGTGCAGAACTGCAGGGCCACGTCGACGATACCGTCGGCATGCAGGTCCTTGGCCATCTGGACAATGTCCTTCATACGCTGATTGTTGGGCGTAAAGACGGCGCAGTTGATCTTAAAGTAGCGCTCGGCGATGGCGTCGAGCATCTCGTCGACCGTCTCGCCGGACTCGTCGACCAGATCCTTGTAGTAGCGCGAACCCGTGCAGGATTCCTCTCCCACCACAACGCCGCCGGCCTTCTCGATGAGGTTGAACAGCTTCCAGTTGGGCACGGCCATGGGCGTACCGGTGTACAGGATGCGCTTGGTCCCCTTGGGTGCCACGCCCTCGCCGGCCTCGACACGCTGTTCGCACTCAGCCGCCATATCGTTGATGGCTCCGGTCAGACGCGGTATGTCGTCCATAAAGGCGGCCTGAACGGTCAGCAGGCTGTCGAGACCGCTGATGGGCGCAGGGTCGGCAGCGCGGGTCGCAGCGAGGCGCTGCAGGGCGCGGCGCTTCTCATTGACGGCGTGGATGGCAGCCTTCAGGCGCTCGGGCGTAATCTTGACGCCGCACTCGTCCTCGATCTTGGCGGCGAGCTTCTTGACCTCGGCCTTCCAGGTCACGAGCGTCGACTCGTCGTGCACGTTGGGAATATCCATGACGTACATGTTCTTTTGCGTGGCAAAGAACTCGTAGGCTTTCTTCTTACCGTCGCAGGTGTTCTCGCCGACTACCAAGTCACTCGACTCGATGTAGGGGCAAACCTCGCCCAGCTTAAAGCCGGCAAAGCTCTTGATAAGCGGACAGGTGTTACGCGGCAGATGCTCCTCGACCTTGTCCGTTGCCCAATCGGCGCCAGAACACAGGCCTACAGGAATGCCATCGCAGGCAAGCACGATCTCCTCGGGCACGTACACGCAGAACGAACCAACGATCTTGGTGGCCTCGCCGGCCTCCTTCTTGTCGAGCATCTCCTTAATACGGCCGCTATGGATGTTGGTGGCCACAAAGTCCAGGTAGGACGTGGACTTGGGGCGATTGTTCTGCGTCAGGAACATATCGCCGTACATCTGGCCCACGGCGCCCAGCAGCATGTCGTGGTCGGCAAGATTCATGCCGAGGCTCTCCCACATCGGATGGAAATCAAATTCTTCAGCCATGATGGTTCCCCTCTCGAACCAAAAACGGATAACAGCGGTATCGATGCACGACGGACGGCGATTGCCCGGCCGTGCTCAAACCCGGAATTTTAGGGAACCTGCTTTGCGGTCGATTATTTAGTTGTGCGTCGTCTCTCCCGGAGCCGTGAACATACCTGCTCATATGCGGCTCCGAGCCATATACAGGGCGCGCGCGGCAACGCGGCGAATGTATGTCATCTGCGGCATGTGCGCACCCTCCTTTACAAGATAAGGTCAACTATATCAACGGTCATCGACCATGCGAACACCGTTGACATTCGTACGACAGTGTCGTGTGCCGTCGTTTAATAAATAATTATCTTGATTGATAAGAGATTGTCATCCCTCATTCGGCGAGCGGCAAGACAAAGCCGCCAAGGCTTATATCCCCGGCGGCATTACCCGGCGCTATCGACAAACCAGGTGAATCCTACTCGCATCGAAGTGCATGCGCAGGGTCTCGTCGGCCTGCGGCAGTCCGTCGGCGGCTACGTTCACTTTGTTGACCTTCCACTGCAGACGTGTGGGCGCATCAGCACGCGGCACGTCCAGCAGCACCAGGCGCTCAAAGCGCGAATCGCTCACTCGGGCCACGTGCAAATCGTAGCTGTTGCGACCGCGCTCCGCGCGATTGTCAACATGGAAGTAGCTCGCACGAATACCGAGGTACGCCACGTTATCGGGAACCTCATGGCCCACGTTAAAGGTCATACCCCAGTCCAGGGCTTCAACTTCCTGAGACCCGATCTTGCGCGCCCGGCTTGTGTTCTTGCAGCCCGTCAGGCGCAGTGCCGCCAGCGTCTTCGGACGGCGGACCACGTCCTCAACAGAGCCGATCTCCTCCACACGCCCGTTATGCATCACGCAGATACGCTGGCACAGGCGGCACGCTTCGTCGATGTCGTGGCTCACGTAGAGCACGGTGCGGTTGCACACATCGAACAGGTCGAGCATGTTTTGCTCGAGCGCGCTCTTAAGATAGGAATCGAGCGCGCTCATGGGCTCGTCGAACATAAAGATGCCCGGGTGTGCCGCCACCATGCGGGCAAGCGCCACGCGCTGCTGCTGGCCGCCCGAGAGACGCGCGGGATAGCGGTCGGCAAAATCGGCCAGACCGAAAATACCCAGATAACGCTCGGCGAGCTTTTTGCGCGCAGCGGCGTCGCCCGCGCCCTTTACACCGGCGCATACGTTATCGGCCACCGTCATGTTGGGGAACAGCTGATAGTTTTGGAACAACAGGGCGCATTTTCGCTCCTGGGGCGACAGGTTGATGCCCGCCTCCGAGTCAAAAAAGGTCACGCCGTTGACGACGATCTTGCCCTCGTCGGGCGTCTCCACACCGGCAATGCAGCGCAGCGTGCAGCTCTTGCCGCATCCGGAGGCGCCGAGCAGCGCCACGCGCTCCTCGCCGGCCTCAAGCTGCATGTCGAGCATAAACCCGGGATAGCGCTTTTTGATATCCAGAACGAGCGACATGGCCTATCGACCTCCCTGCAAAGCGGCATCATCGCGCATGAGCTCGGCCAGCGCCTCGCGATCGATACGCAGCGCATCGCCGCCGACTGGGTCGAGCGAATCGGTCTGGCCGCCCAGCTGTTTGACCTGCTTGCGCTCCGAACGCGAAAGGCCCCGCTCGCGATACTTTTGCGAATGAGCGGTGTACATGTTGATGAACAGGATGACCAGAAAACTAAACACGATCACAACGGCGACCCAAAAAAGGGCCACCGACGTGTTGCCGCCCATCCACTCAAAGTAGATGGCGATGGGAATGGTCTGCGTAATGCCGGCATAGTTGCCCGCAAAGAACAGCGTGCAGCCAAACTCGCCCATCGCGCGGGCAAAGGCGAGTACCGTGCCGGCGGCGATGGAGGGCCAACCAAGCGGCATCATAAGCTTGGTAAATATGCGACGTTCGGACCATCCCAAGGTTCGCGCGGCGTCGAGCATCTGCGTGTCGAGGCTCTCGAAGGCTCCGAGTGCCGTACGGTAGACCAGGGGAAACGACACCACCACGGCAGATATCACCGCCGCGGGCCACGTAAAGACGATCGAGACGCCGTGCGCGATAAGCCACTGGCCCACCCCGGTCGAGCGGCCAAACAGCATGAGGAGCAGAAAGCCGCAAACCGTGGGCGGCAGCACCATAGGAATCGTAAAGACCGAATCGAGCAGGCCCTTGATGCGACTCGAGGTACCCATAGTCTTCCACGCGGCGAACAGGCCCAGCGCAAAGGAGATCAGCAGGGCAAGGCCGCTCGTTTTAATGGACACCCAAAACGGACGATAGTCGATGTCGCTCAAAAAGGAGGCCAGAGAGGTCAAGGGGCCTTGCTCATCCCGCAACACGACAGACGATGCCTCTACCATTTGAGCGCTATCAAGCCAACGCGCGCCGCCCTTGGCATCACCCGAGGCTGATGCAATCACCACATAGCGGTCCCCATCCGCACCGCGCTCGTCAAAGCCATAGGTATACCCGCCGGCATCAAACGTTGTTTCCGCCGTGACATACCAAGGAAGATCCACGTCCCCTAGCTGCGCACCTCCCATGCAGTTTGCGCTGTCGAGCTCACAGACGAGGGCCTTGAGACCCGATACGCACTCGTTGTCCTGCGGACCCAATCCATACTTCTCGACCGCTTTGGGCGATATCCACACCACAACGCGATCGGCAGCAGGCGCCACTACAAGGTCCACGTCCTCGTCAACGGGAAACCGGTAGCCCTCAGGCTGGCCCTCCATGGCACGAGCGGTCCCCTTGGCCAACCGTTCAAAACCCTCAATCCCATAGGAAAGCCCATGAGCGGTCGCAGCGTTCTGGGCCCCGTCCTCAGCGTCCCCAGCAAATGCAAATCCCGGCACCCAGCAAAGCGCGAAGGTCAGAGCACAGGCGACAAACATGCGGAATCTATTAAGCACGAAAAGCTCCAAGCGAATACAAGGACGGAGTTAAACACAAAACGATGGAATTATCGCGCCAAGCCGCACTACGCGGAAAGCTCAAAGCCGTACTTGGCCCAAATCTTCTGGGCCTTTTTGTTGGTCAGGCAAAAGTCGATAAACGCCTTGGCCTCGTCGGCGTGCTCGGAGCTCTCGGCAACGGCACCCGGGTACACGATGGGCTTGTGCGAATCCTCGGGGCACACGAAGGCCTCCTCGATGCCGTCGTAGCGGAAGATATCGGAGCTGTAGACAAAGCCAGCCACGCAGTCGCCCGTGGACACATAGGCGGCGGCGGTACCAACTTTGTCGGCCAGGGCCACCTTGTCGGCGATCTCGGGCGCATACTCGCCGTCGTCGCCCTCGGTGCCGGTGTAGAGGCCCACGGAGGCCAGCGCCTGGTTGGCGTACTTGCCGGCGGGAACGGTCTTGGCGTCGCCAATGGCGATCTTGCCGTCCAGATTCGCGACGTCGGCGATGGCCTCGACCCTGGTGTCGGAGCCCTCGGCGCGAATGATCACGAGGTCGTTGACGAACATGTCCTCGCGGGTATCGGTATCGACGAGCTCGGCGGCCTCGGCGTCGTCCATGGTGCCCTTGGAGGCCGTGATGAGCACGTCGACGGCGGCACCGGCGCGCATCTGCTCGACCAGGTCGCCAGACGCCTTAAACTGCGTGTCGGCAAACGTGGTGCCGGTCTGCTCGGCGTAGAGCTCCTGAACCTCGGGCAGAGCTTTCTCGAGCGAGTTGGCGGCAAAGACCTGCAGCTCGACAGCCTTCTTCTTAGAGGAAGACTTGGCGGAGCCGACATCGGAGCCAGCGGGCTCGGACGTCTTGTTGCCCGAGCAGCCGGCAAGGCCAAGGCCGGCGGCAGCGGCAGCAGAAAGCGAGACAAAACCGCGGCGTGAAACCATATCGAACATATTCAACCCTTTCGAACGCTATGCCCGGGCACCCCGCCGCAGGCTTTATTCTGTTACTAGATTATACTTACGCGCGAATAATGATAGTGAGAAATTATTCTCGCCGGAGAATATAGTTTCGAGTTGCCGTGCACCTCGGCGTCGCTTCGGCGGAAAACAAAGGCGGAGCAGCCGTTCAGGTCGCCCCGCCGCAGGTAAACCGCTTAGTTGGTATGTCCGCCGCCCGCTGTCATCTGAGCCGCATGCTCCAGCTGGTCTGCTATGGCCTCCCAGCTTTCGCGGGCGGCCTTCGTAGAACCGGGAAAGTTTACGACAAGCGTATGACCTCGTTGCATGCAAATAGCGCGCGAGAGCATAGCGCGGCGCGTCTTGGTCATGGAGTACGCACGGATTGCCTCTGCAACACCCGGCACATCGCGGTCGCAGACGGCACGCGTCGCCTCGGGCGTCACGTCGCGCATCGAAAGTCCCGTGCCGCCACAGGTGAGCACGACATTGGCGTGGCACTCATCGGCAGCTTCCACAATGGCATCACCGATCTCGCTGGCGTCGTCGCGCACGACCACATGTGAGACGACCGTCCAGCCCTGCGCCTTGATAAGTTCCTCGAGTGCGGCTCCAGCCTCGTCCTGAGCAAGATCGCGCGTATCCGAGCACGTCACGATCGAAATCTTCAACTCCATAGTCTTCCTCCTACAACACCGTGCCCTCGGGCAGGTCGACACGCACGACACCCACGACGTCGCCCGCCTTGAGCTCGCACGGTCCTTCGTCAATACGCAGCAGGCAGTTGGACCGCTGCATCGTGCCGAGCAGCGCCGAATTCTGCGTCTTGGCCTCGGTCACCAACAGCTCACCGGTCTCGGGGTCGCGCAAAACCGTGGCGCGATCGAAGAAGCGTCGGTCCTGGCGCTTTTTCACGCCGTGCGTGAGCGTCGCCTGCTGCACGGAACGCGCACCCTCGGAAAAACCGCGCATCTTGCGAATCGCCGGACGGGCAAGCATCTCAAAGCCCACATACGCCGCGGCCGGATTGCCTGAAAGCCCCAGGTAGGGCTTACCCCCGAGCAAGCCAAACGTGATGGCCTTGCCCGGACGCATCGAGATGCGATCGAACAGCACCTCGCCCTCGCGCCGGACGAGCGCCGTCACGTAGTCGTAATCGCCCGCCGAGGCGCCACCACTTGTAATGACAAAATCGCACTCTCGCGTGGCGCGATGCACCAGCTCGGCAATCGCCTGCTCATCGTCGGGCGCAATACCGTAGAACACCGGATCTGCCCCGGCATCGAGCGCCTCGGCCATCAGCGCCGAGGAGTTGGAATCGCGAATCTGACCGCGCGCCGGTACCTTACTCGGTGCGACCAGTTCCGTGCCCAGCGAGATAATGCCCACGCGCGGAGCGGCATGTACCTTCACGCTCGCGTATCCGGCGCTTGCCAGCAAGCCGGCGCCCGCCGGGGCCACGACCTCGCCGGCATGCATCACAACATCGCCGGCATGGGCCTCCTCGGCGGCAGAGCGAACGTTCTCCCCTACCTTGGCAGGCGCCGAGAAGAGAACGTGCGAGCCCTCGTTGCCGTCACCGTCGAGCACCTCGACGATCTCGTATTTCACTACGGCGCCGGCACCCTCGGGCACCGGCGCACCTGTCATAATGCGGACCGTCTCGCCCGGGCCAAGAGCACCCTCAAACACATGACCCGCGGCCTCGTGTCCGATAACGTCGAGCGTCACCGGCGTCTCACCAGACGCCTGCGCCAAGTCCGCCGAGCGCACGGCATACCCGTCCATGGCGCTGTTGGCAAACGGCGAGATGTCGATATCGGCCACAGCATCCTCGGCCAAGGGAAAACCAGCTGCCTGCCACACGGGAATCTCGACGAGATCGGTCGGAGCAACGTGTGACAGAACAATCGACTGCGCGTCCTCCAGCGGAATGAGTTTCTCTGCCATATGCACCTCTTAATGCCACGGCGCACAACAGGGGCGCCAATTCTTTATGCTTGTCTCAGTATAATCCCCGACGCACGACCGCGACTCGGCCTGTACCCGCAAATACACCTGTCGGTTGCAGGCCGCGAAACAGAATGGAAACCAACCCACCGGCTCGTCGCGTTTGCCGCGTTTTATAATGCTTGCGTTGCAACCTAAAAGAGGAACGTATGGCTCATAACGACAAACCCGAAAGCGCAAACGAGGCGCAGGATCATTCCCAGCCGCTCGACGACGGCGGCTTTTTCTCCCTGAACGACGTCATTACGGCAGGCAGGCATCAACTTACCCGCTCCGAGCATCTCTTGGCTGCCGACACGCGCCGCAACGCCCGCAACCTACTCGCGAGCGCTAAGTTGCTCGCACTCGTCGTCATCGTCTCGCTCGCCATGGGCGTTGCCGCTTGGGCGTTTTTGGCCTCGCTGAATATCGCGACCGACTATCGCGAGCACCATGCGTGGATTTACGCGCTGCTTCCCGTTGTGGGCATGGCCACCGCATGGGTCTACAAGAACCACGGTCTCGCCGCAAAGCGTGGCAACAACCTGGTCATCGACTCCGCTCTGGGCACACGCCTCATCCATATGCGCATGGCCGTCCTCACGTTTGTGTGCTCCACGCTCACACACCTAACGGGCGGATCGGCCGGTCGCGAGGGGGCCGCAGTGCAGATCGGCGGCACCATCGCCAGCAACATCTCGAGCCTCGCCCACCTCAAAAAGCATGACCACCACGACCTCATGCTCGCCGGCATCTCGTCGGCCTTTGGTGCCGTATTCGGTTCGCCCCTTGCCGGAGCTTTCTTTGGCATGGAGATGTGCTTTATCGGCAAGATTGACTACACCGCGGGCATTTACTGCCTGGTCGCCTCGTTTACCGGCTACTTTACATCAATCGCCCTGGGTACCGAGTACGAAGCGAATGTCATCGCCAGCGTTCCCGCCATGACGCCCAAAACGGTCGTCATCGTTGTTATCAGCGCCATCATCTTCGGTCTGACGGCACGCCTCTTTGCGTGGTCGGTTCGAACCGTCAAGAGCCTGTACGGTCGCTTTATCACCAATTACCTTGCTCGCGCACTCGTGGGCGCGCTCGTGGTGCTCGCGGCATACGCGATGCTCGACGCTTGGAAGTATGCCGGCCTTGCCACCTGGCTCTCGGGCGCCGGGTTCGCCGGTAACACGACCCTTGCCGACGCAGCCATCAAGCTCGTGGTGACGGCGCTTACCCTGGGTGCGGGCTTCCAAGGCGGCGAGGTCACGCCCCTGTTTGGCATCGGTGCTGCGCTCGGCGGCTGGATCGGCTGCCTCGTCGGAATCGACCCCAGCTTTCTGGCGGCTCTCGGCATGCTCGGCGTGTTCTGCGCCGGCCTTAACGTACCCATCACCACCTGTATGATGGCCATCGACCTGTTCCACGGCACGGCCGCCGGCTTCTTCGTGATCGTGGCGTTTATCAGCTATCTCGCCGGCGGCCACCGCGGCGTATATCCCGCACAGCGCATTGTCTCGCCCAAACGCCGCTCGCTTATTGTGGACGAGGGCGGCACGGTGGCAGAGGCTATCGAGCGCCACAACGACCTGATAGAGTAGACGTAAATATTCGCCGTGCAGCCACAATCGGGGGCAATTCGACCTGAGCGCGACCGCACCGTCACGTCATACGCCGGGAGTCGCCCCATGCACGCAACTGATTTTGGCCGCACGCTCATCATCGCCAATCCTGCCGCCCAGTCGGGCGCGGCGCGCGAAGTTGCCGAGCGCCTGCAACGCTTTTTGGATATGACCGCGCGCGCATCCCAGTTTGATCTGGTGCTAACCGAGCACATGGGACACGCCAAGGAGCTGGCCGCACAGGCTCAGGGCTATCGTACCGTTATCGCACTCGGCGGCGACGGCGTGATCCACGAGGTCGTCAACGGGCTTATGACGCAAAAGGAGGACGCCCGCCCCGCTCTTGCCGTCCTGCCCGTAGGCTCCGGCAACGATTTTGCCCAAACGCTCGGTATCGATGATTTCTCCGGCAAGGATTTTGGCGCGCTGCTCACCTGCGAGCTGCAGCGTCAGGACATCGGGCGCATTCGCTCATGGAACCCCGCAAGCGGCAGCGGCGAGGCGATCGTCGAGTACTACGACCAAACGCTTTCGATCGGCATCGATGCCGCCATCGGCCTGGGCACCACCGAGCTGCGCAAAAAGACGGGTCTCACCGGCGCGCCGCTCTACACTCTTTCGGGACTAGAGCAGTTTGGCCTTCGCTATCGCAACTACCCCATGACAGTCAGCTTTGACGGGACGCCTGCCGAGCGCGTGAGGGCGATCATCATGGCGATTCAGCTGGGCCCTACCTATGGCTCGGGCTATCGCATCTGTCCCGATGCCGACCCCTGCGACGGCATGCTCGACGTCTGCTACGCCTGCGGCCCCGTCCCTCGCGCGGTAGCCCTGCCCATGTTCCTTTCGGCCAAGGACGGCCACCATACCAAGTTGCCGCCGGTTCGCATGCGCCGCTGCCGCCATGCCGAGCTCACTTTTGAGGAGCCCGACTACCCCATCCAGGCCGACGGCGAGCCCGTTGTCGCCTCGCGCATCGAGGTGGACGTCCTCGGCGGAGCCCTTCACGTCTGGCACCCCACCCGCTAACCCAACCTAAGTTGCGGTGAAATGGGGACTGTTTATGCAGCTAAAGCCGCAAAACAGTCCCCATTTCACCGCAACTTATGAGGAGATCATTCGTCGCTGCCCGGTTTGCGTCGGTTGGCCTTTTTAATGGCGTTGAAGTGCTTGTCGTTGAGCCTGCGCTGGCGCGATCGCTGTGGCACTTTGGTCTTGACGCGACGGCGCGGCGGACGGCCACGACGCTCAAGCTCTGCCCTCAGCTTACGCAAACAGCAGCTGCGATTCTGAAACTGACTACGGCTCTCGCGCGCCGTCACGGTAATCCCCGAAGGGATATGTTTCATGCGCACCGCCGAGTCCGTCGTGTTCACGCCCTGCCCGCCCGGACCCGTCGCGCGAAACACCTGTACCTCGCAATCGCGCGCCAGCTCCTCGACCGACATCTCGGCATAGCGCGCATACTCACGCCATCCCATCTTGTTCTCATCCATATCAACACCTCCCCTCATACAAAAAAATGTGACAAAGGGAAAGTCCCTTTGTCACATCGCATACCAATCGCTTGTGTCGCGCGCTTAGGCGAAGGTGATCTCGCCGGTCTCACAGTCCATATCGGCGATACGGGCCAGGCTCTCGACGCGGAAGCCACGCTCGCGGAGCTTATCGCCACCGCCCTGGAAGCCCTTCTCCACCGCAATGCCAATACCGGACACCTCGGCACCCGCAGCCTCGCAGATCTTGATAAGGCCCTCGAGCGCGCAGCCGTTGGCCAAGAAGTCGTCAATAATCAGGACCTTGTCGCCCTCGGACAGGAAGCGCTTGCCAACGATGACCGGGTACTCCTTCTGCTTGGTAAAGGAGTAGATGGTCGTGGCATACTGCTCGCCGTCAAGGTTGATGGACTGGGCCTTCTTGGCAAAGACCACCGGCACGCCGCCAAAATGCTGGGCTGCAATGCAAGCCATGCCAATGCCCGAAGCCTCGATCGTCAGGATCTTGTTGATCTCGACACCCTCGAACAGACGGGCCCACTCGGCGCCCATGTGGTCGAACAGCTCAACGTCGCATTGGTGGTTGAGGAAGGCATCAACCTTAAGGACGTTACCGGCCTTTACGATGCCGTCATGGCGAATACGATCCTCAAGCTCCTGCATGGCGCAACCCCTTCTCGCGGCAACGATACCGCGCGATTAATAAACGTTGTTCGATAGTCTACCACGGACCGACCCCCGCCCGCCCCACAAGCCGCATCGCACCACAAACCAGTCTTTTTGGGACGGTGCGAATCGTGGCAGACAGCCTCCTAACACGCTAATGGCGGGCGCGCATCCTAACCAAACGCACCATGGCGAGCGCAAAACCCACAGCGGCCACAGCCATGAGCACATAGAACACCGAGCGAAAGCCGAACAGGAACACATCCGAACGACCTGCAACAATACTGGTCACGGCCTCGCCCATCGCCACGCTCATCTGCCCATACAGGATATGCGACGCCGCCGTAATGCCGAGTGCCATGCCGGCGTAGCGCGCCAAACTGCCCAAGCTGCCCGCAAAACCGAGTGCCTCGCGCGGGGCTGAGCCCATGTACAGGGAGTTGTTGGGGCTCTGGAAAATCGACGTACCGCACGACATAAATGCGACGCAGCACACAATCACAGGGATGGAAGCGTGCTCGTCGAGCGTGCTTACCGCAAAGAGACCGCACACGTACACGCCCAGGCCGACCGCCGTGGGGCCCTCGCAGCCAACACGATCCGAAACCGTACCCGAAAGCGGGCCGATAAAGGCATTCACCATTGGCAGCGCCAAAAAGAGTAGTCCAGAGATATCAGAACCAAAGCCGTGGGCGTCCTGAAAATAGAACGGCAGGATAAACTCGGATGCGCCAATACCAACGAACACGATGAGCATGCAGGCGAGGTTGATGGTGAAGGCCGAATTTGCAAAGCAGCGACGAGCAGCCTCGATCAGGGACATGGGGCGCTCGCCGGCCTCCGGCTTAACATGCGGTAGCGTATAGAGCCCCACGATAAACGAGATGACGCCAATGGGCAGGTTGATGAGGAAGATACTCTCCCAGGGAAAGCTTGCCACCAGCATGCCGCCCAGCACGGGGCCACACATCATGCCGAGGGCCACGAAGGTCGCGAGAATACCCATGGCACGGCCTCGTTCGCGCGCCGGAAACGACTCGGTGATGATACCCATGTTGTTGGCCATGGCCGCCGCGCAGCCGACGCCCTGCACAATGCGTGCCAGGATAAGAACCTCGAGCGAGGCCGAAAGGCCGCACAGCAACGAACCGACCGAAAAGACGATGACGCCCAACTGGAACACATTCACCTTGCCGCGCACGTCGCCCAGACGGCCAAACGGCAACATAGCCACGCAAGTCGCAAGCAGATACACCGAGCTTACCAGCTGAATGCGATCGAGGCCCACGCCCAGCTCCTTTTGCATCACGGGCAGCGCCACGGTCACAACGGTCGAATCCAGACACACCATAAACGTCATGATGAGCACGGTAAACAGAATCGCCCACTTGTTCTTGCCATGGGTGTCGCCCTCTAGGGCAATGTGCTCGCGGCGCAGCTGCTCTGCAGTTTTCTCCATATCCATCCTTTCGAGTGGTCCAACGCAAAAAACGGGGCCCCAATCGCCTGTAAACAGTCGCGATTGGGGTCCCGCCTACGGAATCGGAACGAAAGGCCACCGAAGCTTTCTGCCAGCATCGGCGCCTTGTGCGAACGCTAGCCTAGCACTGCTCGAGCGCCTGCTCAAGGTCGGCAATCAGATCGGCCGTGTCCTCGAGGCCGCACGACAGGCGCACCATGTCGGCGGAGATACCGCAGGCGATGAGCTCCTCATCGTTCATCTGGCGGTGCGTAGCGTTAGCGGGATGCAGGCAGCAGGTGCGGGCGTCGGCCACATGCGTGGCGATCTGGGCGAGCTTGAGGCTCTTCATAAAGGTCTCGGCCGCCGCGCGACCACCATTAAAGCCAAAGCTCACAACGCCGCAGGTACCGTTTGGCATGTACTTCTGAGCGAGGTCATAGTACTTGTCGCCCTCCAGGCCCGGATAGCTCACGAAGCGCACCTTGGGATGGCTCTGCAGGAACTTGGCAACGGCCAGGCCGTTCTCGCAATGACGCGGCATGCGCACATGCAGGCTCTCGAGCGAGCTGTTCAGGAAGAAGGCCGCCTGCGGATTCTGCATAGGACCAAGATCGCGCATGAGCTGAGCGGTTGCCTTGGTAATGAAGGCACCCTCGCGACCAAACTTCTCGACATAGGTCACGCCGTGGTAGCTCTCATCGGGCGTGGTAAGACCCGGGAACTTGTCCGCATGAGCCATCCAGTCAAACTGGCCGTGGTCAACGATCACGCCGCCCAGGTAGGCAGCATGTCCATCCATGTACTTGGTGGTGGAGTGCGTAACGATGTCGGCGCCCCACTCAAAGGGACGGCACATCACAGGCGTCGGGAAGGTGTTATCGACCATCAGCGGCACGCCGTGGTCATGTGCGGCCTTGGCAAAGCGCTCAATATCGAGCACGGCAAGGGCGGGGTTGGCAATCGTCTCGCCAAAGACGAGCTTGGTATTGGGCTCAAAGGCTGCCTCGAGCTCCTCATCGGTGCAGTCGGGGGCGACGAACGTGCAGGTCACGCCCATGCGGCCCATGGTGTGGGCGAGCAGGTTATACGTACCGCCGTAAATGGCAGAGCTAGCGACCACATGATCGCCGGCACCGGCCACGTTAAAGATCGCGAGGAAGTTCGCAGCCATGCCCGAGCTCGTGAGCATCGCGGCGGTGCCTCCCTCCATCTCGCAGATCTTGGCGGCAACCAGATCGCACGTGGGGTTCTGCAGGCGGCTGTAGAAGTAGCCCGACTCCTCCAGGTCAAACAGCTTACCCATATGCTCCGACGTGTCGTACTTCCACGTGGTGGACTGGTAGATGGGCACCTGGCGCGGCTCGGCATCTCCCGGGTGATAGCCGCCCTGAACACATGTGGTACCGATGGTTTGCTTGCTCATATCTAGCTCCCTTGCCTGGGTTACGTTTTATTCGGTTCACAATACCGCTACCCCGCACCCCTCTCAACCCATCCCCAAAGTAGGTTATGGGACAAATTGATCAGGGGTATTTATCTCAAGCCTTGGGCATTTGCTCGATAGATAAAAACGAGGCATACATGAAGCTCTCGATGATTACATGCCCCGTCACGGGTACCATAGGCGGGTACACCGTGACCAAGGAGACAACGATGAAGCAAATCGATACGGCCCAGCTCGACATCACCGCCTGTCAGGCTCAGGCTGCCGAATACCACGCCCGTGGCTTTAACTGCGCGCAGGCCGTCGCCTGCACGCTCGCACCTGCCGTCGGACTCGACCCCCAGATCGCCTTTACCCTCACCGAGGGCTTTGGTGCCGGCATGGGTGGCATGACCGAGACCTGCGGTGCTATCTCGGGCGCCGTGGCCATCATGGGCTTCGTGATGAGCGACGGCATGGAAAACCCCAAGACCAAGGGCCAGACCTACAAGCTGTCGCGCGAAATCGCCAAGCGCTTTGGCGACAAGAACACGACGACCATCTGCGGCACGCTCAAAGGCATTGGCTCGAACCAGGGCCCGCTCCGCAGCTGCCCCGGCTGCATCGACGATGCCATCGAGATCGCCTGCGATGTGCTAAAGCAGCTCGCCGAGTAAACGGCAGAAACATAAAACGACGGCCGGCGCGCTTGGGATCCATCCAAAGCGCGCCGGCCGTCGTCGTTAGAACTCCGCAAATTCGGGAGCTCCGACCTCAATCTCCTCTCGCCCCGCCATAAGCTCGCGCATCTTAGCGCAAAATGGCTCCTGCTCCCCCGCCTTAAACACCAAATGAAGTGTCACGGCATCCGCGTAATCGGTATCCGAAACCTTGGCACCCGAATCCTGCGCCAAACGAAGCACCTGCTCATACTGCGGATAGGCCACATGCACGTCAACGGGCACGACGCTCGTCATCTCGACGATCTGCCCAGCCTCCCGAGCAGCTGCCACCGCCGCCTGCGTCGCCGCGGTATAGGCGCGCACCAAACCACCGGGCCCTAACAGCGTGCCACCAAAATAGCGCGTCACTACGCAGCAAACATTTTTGAGCCCCGCGCCGCGCAGCACCTCGAGCGTCGGCATACCGCTCGTGCGGCTCGGCTCACCGTCATCGCTCTGGCGTTCGCGTCCATCGACCAAAATCCACGCGGGAACATTGTGTCGAGCGTCGTAATGACGCTTGCGAACCATCTCGATGAAGGCATTCGCCTCATCCTCGGACTCAATATGGATCAGCTGGGCAATAAACCGACTCTTGCGGTCCACAAACTCGCCCGAAGCCTCAATATTCGATTGCAGAGTAAAATAGCTGTCCAACAAAGCCCCTCAACAACAAGCAAAGCAACAAACAGCCTCAATAATACGGCAAAGGCCGTACCGATAACCCCGATAAATAGAACGGCGACGCCAATGACCAGGCAAAAACAGCGAGACGGCGTCAGCTGAGTCGATTTGGCCCGAAAGAGGAGGGAGCACGCCTTATGGCGGCGACCGACGAATGAGCGCCAAATCGGCCAGCTGACGCCGTCGAAGACGAGAACCCGTCAGCGCGAGCAAGGTGCCTTGAAAGACGAGGGCATTGACCTTATGGTCATGCCCGAAGGCTTGAAAGGCAGATTGCCGCGCTGACGGGTTCGCAGCGTCAACAAAGTGCTGAGTGGGCCGATAAGCCGGGTTCTGTCGTGAACGGTCATTTATCTTGTCTGCACGTTACCGTGCAGCTCCACGCACGCTACCCGAACGCGGACCGGGCCGGCCCATAGCGTTCCTATTCGCGCTTGCTCCGGATGGGGCTTGCCAAGCCGCCGTGTTACCACGACGCTGGTGGTCTCTTACACCACCGTTTCAGCTTTTCCCTTTACGCCCTGCGGCGCAGGTGGGAGTCTTCTTTTCTGCGGCGCTTTCCGTCGGATCACTCCGCCCGGCCGTTAGCCGGCATCCCGCCCTCTGGAGCCCGGACTTTCCTCACGCGTGCTGCAAGCAGCACATCGCGCGACCGTCTGGCCCACTCAGCAGTGCAAGAGTGTAACACACCGTAGCCGCAGGCAATGGCACAACGCAAACGCTCGACACGATAAACCAAGAACCGCCATGCGCTACAATGGTCCTGTCGATGGGCAACGTCGTCAGTCGAGACGCGACCGCGCTCCGCACCCCTCCGTCTACTCGGTGTGTTCCCGCCTCCTCCCCGAGGCGGGATGTCGGCATTTTTTCATGCACCGACAACCCCAATAGCCTGTGGACAGCCCGGGTAGCATCGCGTGCATCAGCGGCAAATGCAAAAAGGGACCCGTCCATTGCGGACGGATCCCTTAAAACAAGTGATCTTCAAACCGATTTACTCGGCGTCGGTCTCCTCGTCCTTCTTCTCGGAAGGCAGCGGGGTAACCTCGATCTCGACGCCCAGAGTCTCAGCAGCAGACTTCATGGACAGGGAGATGCGACGACGGTCGAGGTCGATCTCCATGACCTTGACCTGAACCTTGTCGCCCACGTGGGTGACCTGAGAAGGCTGGTCGACGTGCTTGTTGGCCATCTCGGAGATGTGCACCAGGCCCTCGATGCCCTCGCCCAGGTCGACGAAAGCGCCGAACGGGACAAGCTTGGTCACAGTGCCCTCGACGATAGCGCCGACGGGGTACTTCTTGACCAGTGCGCGCCACGGATCCTCGGTGGTCTGCTTGAGACCCAGGGAGATGCGCTCGCGGTTGAGATCGACGTCGAGAACCTCGACCTCGACCTCCTGGCCGACCTTGACAACCTCGGAAGGATGGTTGACGTGGTTCCAGGAGAGCTCGGAGATGTGGATGAGGCCGTCGATGCCGCCGAGGTCGACGAAGGCGCCGAAGTCGACGATGGAGGAAACGGTGCCCTGGAGACGCATGCCAGACTTGAGCTTGGACAGGATCTCGGAGCGCTCGGCCTTACGGGACTCCTCGAGCACGACGCGACGGGAGAGGACGACGTTGTTGCGGTTGCGGTCCATCTCGATAACGCGGGCCTCGATGCGGGTGCCCATGTAGGAGGTGAGGTCCTTGACGCGACGGAGGTCGACGAGGGAAGCAGGCAGGAAGCCACGCAGGCCGATGTCGAGGATCAGGCCGCCCTTGACAACCTCGATAACCTCGCCCTCGACGTTCTCGCCGGAGTTGAACTTCTCCTCGATGCGGTTCCAAGCACGCTCGTACTCGGCACGCTTCTTGGACAGGACCAGACGACCGTCCTTGTCCTCCTTCTGGAGAACCAGAGCCTCGATGGGATCACCGAGTGCAACGATGTCTGCAGGGTTAGCGTCCTTGCGGATGGACAGCTCGCGGACCGGGATAACGCCCTCGGACTTGAATCCGATGTCAACGAGCACCTCGTCATGCTCGATCTTAACGACAGTGCCGTTAACGAGATCGCCCTCATCAAAGTCGGTAATCGTACCGTCGATGAGGTTGTTCATCTCCTCCTCGTTGACATCGTCAAGAGAGAAAATGGACGAGTTCTGAATCTCACTCAAAGGTGGACCCCTTTCGAACTACGGGGCCCCGATTGCTAGGACCTACAGAAGGGTGCGACAAGCACACAACGTTTAGGAACACTCGGGAGCCGACAGATACTAATGTGACGCTTATGCAATCACGTTCGTATAGGTTACGGGGAAATGAGTTCGATTTCAAGCGTGAACTGCGATTTTTTACTCGTGTGGAGACTTTTTCGTAATCTTATGAACACACGTCTCCGCAACTTGACGATAACCAGCCAGGCATTCGGCTTTGGGGTAAAGTATCCGGAGCCAACGACTCTAGATCAAATTTTCGAGAAAGGTGCCCGCGTGCTCAAAGCAGTCGTTTTCGATATGGACGAGACGCTTCTCAGCATCAACCTCAACGCGTTCATCCTTCGCTATTTTAAGGATGTCTCTTCGATGCTCGCGGATATCGGGCGCCGCAGCCGCGGTGGCACGATGGCACGCCTCGGCACCATCCTGGTCGACCTCAACGCCAATCGCCGCAGCGGCACGGACAACCGCACCAATCTTGAGTTTTACCAAGAAGAGGTCGAGCGCCGATGCGGGATCCGCCTCTCCGATCCCCTCATCTACGAGGCGTTTACCTACTATGACCGCGAAGTTCTTCCGTACAAGAACGACGATGTCATTAACGCCCACGCCATGCCGGGCGCACACGCCGCGCTCCAGGCCGTACAGGACGCAGGGCTGCGTTGCGCGCTCTTTACCAACCCCAGCTTTCCCCAGGGGGCTATCGAGTGCCGCATGGGTTGGGGCGACCTGGCCGACGCTCCCTTTGAGCTCGTCACGCACATGGGAAACACCACCCGCTGCAAGCCCGATGCCACCTACTATCTAGAGCAGCTTCAGGTGATGGGGCTCGAGCCACACGAGGTCCTTATGGTGGGCAACGATCCCAAACGCGACTTCCCGTCCCCCGATTGCGGCATCCAAACCGCCTTTGTGGGCCAAGGCAAGCCCAGCCGAGCCACCTGGCGCGGAACCATGGAAGACTTCGCCCGCGACTTCAACGCCGTAGTAGAAGCCTTCTACGAACACCAAGTAGCCGACGAACTGTCGTAAGACCCCTCGCTCCAAACAAAATAACGCCGCAGGTTGAGCATAAGTCAGCGAAAACGCCCCTAAGCGAGCAATGTGCCTTGAAAGAGGAGGGCATAGGCCTTCTGGCCATGCCCGACGATTGAAAGGCAAATTGCCGCTTAGGGGCGTTTGCAGCGTCGACTGGTTACGCGGTTTGGTAAAACCGCGTAACTAGCAGACTCGAGTCTTGCCGATCATGATGTTGAGGATCTCGACGTCGGTGTCCTTCATACCCACACGGCCCACATAGCCCATGCTGGCGATTGTTTGCTCAACGGTATCTTGGATCAAGCCCTCGCCGGCGCGGAAGCCGCGACCCTGCATGGCCATATCGTGGCCCAGAATTGCCGCATCGACGGCAGCGGAAATCTTGGCGGCGCAGCTTGCCTTGGCGCCATCGCACACGATGCCGCCAACGTTGCCGAGCGTGTTCGAGACCGTCGCGCCAATCTGCTCGCGCGTGCCACCGCACAGCCAGGTAATCGCAGCGCCGGCGCCGCACGCGGCGCAAATAGCACCGCAAAACGCCGAGAGCGCACCAATATAGCTCTTGATATGCACGGCGATAAGATCGGACAGCATCACGGCGCGCACCAGGCGCTCGTGGTCGCAACGCAGGTACTCGGCATACTCCATGACGGGCAATGCACAGGTAATGCCCTGATTGCCCGAGCCGCACACAATGGCGACCGGCAGCGCGCAGCCGTTCATGCGGGCGTCGGACCCGGCAGCCGCACGGGCGCGGGCACGGCAGGCGACGTCATCGGCACGAGCACCCAGCAGCGTACGACCCACCTCGGCGCCCCAAGCGTGCGCAAGGCCCTCGGCACTGATTGCGCCATTCAGCTCAATCTGACGCTCAACGGCAGCGCGGGCGTCCTCAATGTCACCGTCCTCGATAAAGTCGATGATGGACTCAATGCTCATAGGGGCATCGGCCTTATCCGCCGCCCGCTCGGCCACCACGCGCTCGGCGCAGGCGGCACACTCCCCCGCCGACTTGCCGCATACCGGAATACCGTCGAGCGTATGGCACGTGACATTGGTGTGGTGATCGGTAATCTCGACAACCGCGGTATGGCCCCCGGCCGTGGCAGTCACCTTGATGTAGAGGTTGGGCACGCCCTCGACAAGCGACACATCGCAGTAGCCGGCGTCGGCGAGGAGCTCGGTCACGCGAGCACGGTCTTCATCGTCAACACTCTCGAGCACCTCGAGCGCGCTCTTGGCGTCGCCGCCCACGGCACCCAGCACGGCCGCCGCCTCAATACCGTGCATGCCGCCCGAGTTGGGCACGGTCACGCTCTTAACGTTCTTGATGATATTGCCCGAGCAGGCAACATCCATATGATCGGGTTCGCAACCGAGCGTCTGGCTCGCCAGCGCCGCTGCATAGGCAACGGCAATGGGCTCGGTGCAGCCGAGCGCACAGACAAGCTCGCGGTTCAAAACATCGCAAAACGAGGTATCACGAAGGGAATCGGCAGGCATAGGTATCTCCTACTTGTATAACGGGCTGGGCTCTCAAAAATAGCTAGCTCTTTTATTTGATAACAATGCATCAAAAACCGCAACCATGGTTCCGGCGGACGGCGCTCAAGCGCAAACTGGCGGAATTATTCATGAGAAGCTGGTCTTGTTGCATGCTAAAACGTTTGACTAAAAAACGCCCGAGCGTTTACGCAAAAGTCGCGCTATCATGCAGTCGAACGCGGTAAACACCTTTAGCATTTGCGCCGCACAGACCAGAGAGGAACCATCCATGAAGATCGGTATCGGTAACGACCACGCCGCCGTCGAGCTCAAGAACATCATCTCCGAGCACCTGAAGGAGCGCGGCTGCGAGGTCGTGAACTTTGGCACCGACACCTCCGAGAGCTTTGACTACCCCATCGCCGGCTACAAGGTAGGTAAGGCCGTTGCCAACGGCGACGTCGACCTGGGCATCCTCATCTGTGGCACCGGTGTCGGGATTAGCCTAGCTGCCAACAAGGTCGAGGGCGTACGCGCCGTCGTGTGCTCCGAGCCCTTCAGCGCCAAGCTCTCCCGAATGCACAACAACACCAACGTGCTCGCCTTTGGTGCCCGTGTCGTGGGCTCCGAGCTCGCCAAGATGATCGTCGACGAGTGGCTCGACGCCGAGTTTGAGGGCGGCCGCCACGAGCGTCGCGTCAATCTCCTCAACGAGATCGACCAGACGCGCGGCCTTAAGATCGTCGACGAAGCCTAAACTACTCAGTACCACAAGCTAACAGCAGGGGCCCGCTTGGAACACATATCCGAGCGGGCCCCTTCATAGATATTGGAATAAAAAGGGTGCCGCGGATGGAATTCCGCGGCGCCAAAGCCACACGCTAACAGCTTTAAGGAGTCAAAGCTGGTTTAGCCAAAGAAGCGCTTGATCTCGATCTCGGCGTTCTCCAGGCAGTCGGAGCCGTGGATAACGTTGGCGTTGACATCGACAGCGAAGTCGCCGCGAATGGTGCCGGGGGCAGCATCAAGCGGGTTGGTAGCGCCCATAAGGGTGCGCATCTTGGAGACAGCGGAGAGACCGGAAACGACCATCTTGACAACCGGACCGCTCGTCATAAAGTCGCAGAGACCGCCAAAGAAGGGCTTGTCGGCCAGATGGGCGTAGTGCTCCTCGACGGTAGCACGCTCGAGCGTGGTCATCTCCATGCGCTCGATGACAAGGCCGCTACGCTCAATGCGAGCGACGATCTCGCCGATCTTGCGATCACGCACAGCGTCGGGCTTAATCATGATGAAGGTCTTCTCGATAGCCATAAGGTAGCCTTTCAAGTAGGTTCGCGCGTGCCCAAGTCCCATTCCGGCACCCGCCTGGACTGCATCGTAACAGAGTTTTAGCTGCAGTTAAACAAAAAGCTGTTTTTTGAAACGCTACAATTTATTAAAACGTTCCATATGTGTCACTTCTGTTTCGAAGCCCGATTAGAGTACCATCCGACCGCGCATCAACCGCATCGAACCAAGCGGACGGTCGATTGCCGCCCGTGAACGTACCCCCTTCACAACCTGCCCAAAGGTCCTACAGAAGTTCTCGACAAGCCCCTCCCCCATAGCAACAAAATACGGGCGCCCGCACCAGCAGACGCCCGTAAAAGCAAAAACGATTTAACAATAAATGGCCAAAGCCGCTTCAGCCAGACCCCTACTTTGCCCCGTGACCCATCTCGACGACTTTGGTCAGCGATCCAAACACGCCTTCGTCGGCAACGAGCTTTGCCTCGGCACGCTGCAGCTGTACGGCAACGGCGGCAGGGGCGGTGCCGCCCTCGGTCGTGCGCGCAGCGACAATCGACGGAATGTCGAGCGCCTCGGTAATATCGCGCTCAAAGAGCGGGCTTGCCTCCTGGAACACCTCAAACGGCAGGTCCTCTAGATTGCAGCCGCGCTTCTCGCACATCAGGACCAGATGGCCCACCACGGCATGCGCCTCACGGAACGGAAGACCACGCTTGGCCAGGTAATCGGCAACATCGGTGGCGGCAAGGTGCCCCACGCCGCACTCGCGCGCCATGGCATCCTCGTTGACGGTCCAGGTCGAAATCATACCGGCCATAACGGACAGGCACTGCATGAGCGTATGGGCGGTATCGAGCGCACCCTCCTTGTCCTCCTGCAAGTCCTTGTTATAAGCAAGCGGCAGGCCCTTCATGGTCACGAGGAGCTGCACCAGGTTGCCATAGACTCGGCCACTCTTGCCACGGATAAGCTCGGCAAAGTCGGGGTTCTTCTTCTGCGGCATGATGGACGAGCCGGTGGAGTAGGAATCGGAAAGCGTGATAAAGCCAAATTCGGAGCTCGACCACAGTACGATCTCCTCGGAAAGACGCGACAGGTGCATCGCCATAACGGAGCCGGCGTAATGCAGGTCGAGCAGGAAATCACGGTCGGAAACCGCATCGAGCGAGTTGGGAATCACACCCGCAAAGCCAAGTTCGGCCGCCGTCATCTGACGATCGAGTGGATAGCTCGTACCGGCAAGCGCGGCAGCACCCAGCGGGCAGTTGTCGGCGGCATCAAAGGCGGCCTTCAGGCGTGTAAAGTCGCGCGCGAACATCCAGGAATACGCCAGCAGATGATGCGACAGCAGCACGGGCTGAGCATGCTGCATGTGCGTATAGCCCGGCAGAATCACCTTATCGTACTTTTTGGCCGCATCCACCAGCACATGGCGCAGTTCAAGATTGGCCTCCATGAGCTCCTTGGCCAGCGCCTTGACGCCCAGGCGCGTATCGGTCGCGACCTGGTCGTTGCGCGAACGGCCGGTATGCAGGCGCTTGCCTGCCTCGCCGATACGACGGGTAAGCTCGCTCTCGATGGACATATGAATGTCCTCGTCGTTGATATCGAAGGTGAAATTGCCGGCATCGATATCCTGTTCGATTTCGGTCAGACCCTCGGCAATCGCCTGCTCATCCTCGGCGCTGATAATGCCCTGGGCCGCCAGCATCTTGGCATGTGCCTTAGAGCCGGCGATATCCTGCTTATAGAGATGTTTGTCGACCGGCAGCGACGCGCCGAACTCCTGCGTGACCTCGGCCACGCCCGCCTCAAAACGACCGCCCCAAAGAGCCATGGAACCGTCCCCTTTCATCAAATACCAAAACAAGCGCCCAAAGCAATGCGCCATATCGATAAAGCGATTTTTCAACCGCTAGTTTTACACACTCCCTGCCGTGCGCGGGGCCATGTAGCTAATTTGCAAAGAAGTGACGCACCATGCACTTGGCACCCAACGTCTCCCTCCGGATGTTGCCCTGCGAACCATCAATCCAGGCCTTTAGGCTCATAGGGACGTCCTCGACTTTTGCAGCATCAAATTCAGGTGCGAGGGCAAGTAAAGCATGCGCGATAGCATTGAACATAATGGATACTCCTCATATATATAGGCGCAGAGCCGCCAAATTGATAGAAGGAGCCCCGCCGGACAACCCCGGCGGGGCTCGGACTCAGCCGCAGACGCGGCATCATATATGCGGGCGGAACGTAGGGGCCACCGATGTTAAGAAGTGTCAGCAAGCATAACGAAAGGTAGGGACCCCGTGCGCCCGTTATGTATCACGCGGATGGGCCGCGCGAATACCAAGGAAAGGAGGCGCTAGGCCTGGGCGGCAGCAGAGCTGGGGCCCTGGACCTTTGCCCACGTCTTGAGCGACAGCGTATCGATCTCGATAAAGCCGGCGCTGGCCTTCTCGTCAAACGTGGTGTCGCGGTCGTAGGTAGCCAGGCCGTAGTCGTAGAGGCTGAAGGGACTCTTGCGGCCGACGACATGGCAGTTGCCCTTAAAGAACTTCAGACGGACAGTGCCGGTCACGAACTTCTGGGTATCGGCCATAAAGGCGTCGAGCGCGTTCTTGAGCGGGCTGTACCACTGGCCGTTGTACACGGCGGTGGCCCAATCCTGCTCGAGCTTGATCTTGGTCTTGAGCAGGTCGCCCTCGACGCAGATGTCCTCGAGCGCCTTGTGGGCGGTGATGAGCGTCAGGGCGCCGGGAACCTCATAGCACTCGCGGCTCTTGAGGCCCACCAGACGATCCTCGACCAGGTCAAGACGGCCAAAGCCGTTGTCGCCCGAAATCTTGTTGAGGGCGATGACGATCTCGGAGAGCTTCATCTTCTTGCCGTCGACGGCGACAGGCTTGCCGGCCTCAAACTCGATCTCGGTATAGGTCGGGGCGTCAGGCGTGTCCTCGGGGTTCTTGGTCATAACCCAAGCGTCATCGAGCGGCTCATTCCAAGGGTCCTCCAGGTGACCGCACTCGATGGCGCGACCCCACAGGTTGTCGTCGATGGAGTAGGGGTTATCGTTGGCACCCTCGGGAACCGGCACGTTGTGGGCGTGGGCATAGGCGACCTCGTCGGGACGGCACTTCAGATCCCACTCGCGCACCGGGGCGATAACCTTGAGCTCAGGGTCGAGGGCCTTGACGGCAGCCTCAAAACGAACCTGGTCGTTACCCTTGCCGGTGCAGCCGTGGGCGACGTAGGTCGCGCCAAACTCGTGGGCGACCTCAACAAGCTTCTTGGCAAGCAGCGGGCGAGACAGGGCGGAGAGCAGCGGATACTTGTTCTCGTACATGGAGTTTGCTGCGATGGCTTTGGTCAGGAACTCATCGGAGAACTCGTCGCGCAGGTCGAGCACCTGGCAATCGAGAACGCCCAGGTCGAGCGCCTTCTGCTTCTTGGCATCCAGTCCGGTCTCTTCCTGGCCCACGTTGCCGCAGACGCAAACGACATCGAGATTCTTCTCGTCCTGGAGCCATTTGACACATACGGATGTATCAAGACCACCGGAATATGCGAGAACGACTTTTTCCTTGCTCATGGCTGTTTCCTTTCGCCCTTGGTAGCTAGTTAGAACATCGGTCAGTTGCAAGTCATTTCAAGGTCATATACCGTGCAATATCAGGTTAAATAGCAAAAATCAGCACATACATGCCCTAGAAACATGCAGCAATGTCGTGCTAAAACCCAACGACCTCAAAATGACTCTGTTGAGGCAATTCGCCCCATGCGGACAGAGACGATTGTTATCGTCGTCGGGAAATTGCGCGCTGGCGTCGGATGGCATTGTCTGCAGTGGTGATGATCTTTACGAACTGCATCTGCCTCTCCTTTCACGTATCGCCGGGCGCAATTCAAATATCGTAAACGGTACCTTTTACTCGGTAAGCGGTTGTTTTTCCGTCTCCGTTTTCGATGGTCGCTATATTACGCTAAAGTGCCCGCAGCACAAGCGACAAATTCAAATTTCTGAAAAGTTTTTTCATTACTTTGTGAAGCGTGGTGCAAACACGCTCCGTTCCTGCGAAAATACGCTCGACTACGAGTTGATGGTTATAACGTCTGAAACAATCTCGAAACGAAAGGCTCGCTTTTATGCAAACTTACGAATCGGACGCCAACATCGGCAACATTAAGATTCTCGCCGTCGATATGGACAAGACGCTGCTGACCGACGAGCGTGTGCTGCCCCAGGGTCTTGATGAGCGCCTGGACAAGCTCGCCGACGCCGGCATCGTATTCTGCCCCGCCAGCGGACGTCCCGCCCCCAAGCTCGAGGAGATGTTCGAGGGCATCAAGAACCGCCTCGCCTTTTGTCCCGACAACGGAGCTTGCGTGATCTATCGCGGCAGCTATATCTATAAAAGCAATATTGACGTGGAGCTGTATCAGCAGGTCTTGAACCGTGCCTCGGAGGATCCTCGCGCTGTCCCCGTCCTGTGCTGCTTCGACGAGTTCTACGTGCTTGCCCGCGACCATCAATACCACGACGAGATCAGCGTCTACTACAACACAATCAACTACGTAGACAGCTTTGAGGGCATTGATTTCGAGTCCAACAAGATTTCGGTCTTCTTCCCCGGCTACGACGCCGAGCCCGCTTTCCGCGAGACCTATAGCCCCGAGTTCTCGGACAAACTCTACGTCACCAACGCTGGGCGCGAGTGGATCGACTTTATGAACCTGGGCGTCGACAAGGGCGCCGGCGTCGCTCACCTGTGCGAGCACCTGGGCATCGATATTGCCGATGCTGCCGCCGTGGGCGACACCTACAACGACATCCCCATGCTGGAGCGCGTCGGTCACAGCTTTATCGTGGACAATGCCGAGGAGCACATGAACGCGCATGCCAAGTGGCGCATTCCGAGCAACAACGACGGGGGCGTACTGACGCTCATCGACGCCATCCTGGCGGCTCGGTAACGTGGCTCGTCGGGCCTGGCCGGGCGGCGCGGATTAGTTTTTCGTTCGGTCAGGTCCTGGGCTCGCTCGGAAAGCACATTAAGTGCTTTCCGGCTCGTGCGGAATCTACGAAAAACTAATCCGCGCCGCCCGACCAGGTCCTAGGTTTACTTGCTTGCCGCCTAGATGGTGTCTTGAGTGTCTAGATACTTGGCTGATTTTTTGGAATGAAGGGGGCTCCTTGTTGGCAAGGAGCCCCCTTCTGGTTTGGTTACTTTGGAACTGTGGGCGCTTCCCTATTTGGCGTCGGCCCAGGTTATGCCGGTGCTGGCTTCGGCGATCAACGGTACTCGGAGGTCTACTACGTGCTCCATGACGTCGCGGACCATGGTGGTTAGGCGCTCGACTTCGTCGACGGGGCACTCAAAGTCCAGTTCGTCGTGTACCTGCAAGATCATGTGGGCGGCAAAGCCTTCTTCTTCCAGGCGACGACTTACGCGGACCATGGCGATCTTGATGATGTCTGCTGCGGTGCCCTGCATGGGATGGTTCATGGCCGTGCGCTCGCCAAAGCCGCGGAGTTGCGGGTTTTTGGCCTTGAGCTCCGGAATATGACGACGGCGGCCGTACATGGTCTCGGCGTAGCCCGTCTGCTTGGCGCGTGCCACCACGTTGTCGAGGAACGTACGCACGCCCGGGTAGGCCTCGTAGTAGCGGTCGATCATGTCGCGCGCCTCGGCCATCGAGATATGCAGCGACTGCGACAGGCCGTAGGCCTGCTGGCCATACACGATGCCAAAGTTCACGGCCTTGGCGCGACTGCGCAGGTCGGGCGTTACCTCGGACACCGGCACACCAAACACGCGCGCCGCCGTCTCGGCATGGAAGTCCTCGCCCTCGTTAAAGGCGCGCACCAAGTGCTCGTCACCCGAGAGATGTGCCAGCAGACGCAGCTCGATCTGCGAGTAGTCCACCGCCAAAAAGACGCTTCCCTCGCCTGCCGAAAACGCCGTCTTGACGGTACGCCCCAGCTCCGAGCGCGTCGGAATGTTTTGCAGATTAGGGTCGCTCGAAGACAGACGCCCCGTCGCGGTGATGGTCTGGTTGTACGTGGTGTGCACACGACCGTCACCGCGGCGCAGCGGGCCCAACGTGTCCAGATAGGTTGACTTGATCTTGGACTTCTCGCGCCAGTCTAAGATCAAACGAACAATCTCGTGGTCACGGGCAAGATCACTCAGTACCTTGGCATTGGTCGAATAGTAACCGCGCTTGGTCTTTTTGAGACCCTTGGTCGGAAGGCCCATCACATCAAAGAGCACATGCGAAAGTTGCATGGGGCTGCCGATGTTAAAGGTCTCGTCACCGGCAAGGTCGCGAATGCTTCGTTCGACCTCGGTGATCTGGGTCGCCAGACCCTCGGACAGACTGTGCAGGCGGTCGGGGTCCACGAGCATGCCCGCGCGCTCCATCTTGGCAAGTACCGGAACGAGCGGCATCTCGATGCCATCGAACACGTTGGCGGCGTTCTCACGGGCCATGCACTCGCGCAACGGCGCCACGAGCGCCAGCGTCAGAGCCGCAGTACGGGCAGCAGGCGCCGGAGCGTCCTCACCAGCACCCTCTGCACCGCGCGCCGCAGGCAACGCCATCTGCAGATAGGTATCGGCCAGATATGCCTCATCGAACTCGGAGCGATCGGAATCCAGCAGATAGGCAGCGACCACGGTATCGAAGATACGCGTGGAATCGGCAGCGAGCGGATCCATGAGCTCGGGCTCAGAAGAATCGATGGGCGAAAGCTCGTGCAGCAGCGCTTTCGTATCCGGGCTCGCCACGCGGCCCTCCATAAACAGGCTCGCAAGCACGCCGGCGATCACACCGTGAGCGAAGTTGAAGCCCTCAACCTCAGCCGCCGCACAGCTGTCGCCCTCCTCGAGCGCGAACAGGCCCTTGGACGTCGCCAACCACAGCGTGCGCGTCAGCCCAAAGAGCGCGCCCTCTTCCTTGTCGTCGTCCACCACGGCGGCGACCCACTCGCCGGCATCAATCGCGCGGGAGACCTCAGCCGCAACGGCACCAAGCGCGTCGGCATCGCCGGCGGCTGCGCGAACCATAGCAGGTATCTCAAACACACTGGAGGCAGCAGCCCCGCCCTCGCCGCCGATCAGCGCCAAGAAACGGTTCTGCATGGCGGTGATACCAAGCGTACCCAGCGCCGCGGAAACCTCATCGGCAGAAAACGCCGGGAAGGACGTCGCCTCAAAGTCGAGCTCGACGGGCGCATCGGTGCGAATTGTCGCAACCTTGCGGCTCAGTAGTGCGTCATCGATGTGTGCACGCAGGTTCTCGCCCATCTTGCCCTTGACCTCATCGGCATGCGCGATGACTTCGTCCAGGCTACCGTACTTCGCAATGAGCGCACTCGCCTTTTTGGGACCGATGCCCGGTACACCGGGGATGTTGTCGGACGTATCGCCCTTTAGACCGTAAAAATCGGGCACGAGCGCCGGCGTAATGCCGTGATACAGGTCGTCCACGCTCTCGGGCGTCATAATCGCCACGTCGGACAGGCCCTTGCGGGTCGAGACCACGTTGACGTGCTCGGTCACGAGTTGATACATGTCGCGGTCGCCGGTCACCAGTAGCATGTCGCAGCCGGCCTCTTCACCCAGGCGCGCCATGGTTCCCAGGATGTCATCGCCTTCCCAGCCCTCGGACTGCAGAATCGGCACGTTGAGCGCGGCGAGCAGCTCCTTAATCATAGGGAACTGCGCATGCAGATCGGGGTCCATGGGCGGGCGTTGCGCCTTATACTGCGGCAGCATCTCCATGCGCACGCGCGGTTTACCCTTGTCAAACGCCACGACGACGCCGTCGGGGTTAAAGGCATCGATCATCTTGAGAAACATGTTCAGAAAGCCAAAGATCGCGTTGGTGGGGCGACCGTCCGGCGCGTTCATGGTCGGCGGCACGGCGTGGAAGGCGCGATGCATGAGCGAGTTGCCGTCGATAACGGCAAAGGTGCGGCGCTTGTCAGACATATTGAATACCTCGCTTTGGGCTGGGCACGGTTTGCTCACTCCAGTTTACACGCTCCCCGCCCCGCGGCCACCTCACATCAAGCTCCCCCGCCACCGTGAGCCCGCGCGTGATACGATGGCTCACGGTACATCAACCAGCACGATCGATCCGAAAGGAGCCTGCGTCATGGAGCGTCCCTGCGCATGGAAAAAGTACACGCCGCAGCAAATCGAGGAGCTCGAGGAGCTTTGCCGCGGCTATAAGCAGTTTTTGAGTGAGAACAAGACCGAGCGCCTGTGCGTCAAGGCCGGCATCAAGATGGCCGAGGAGGCGGGATACGTCGACCTGGAGACCGTAATCGCCGCAGGCCGCGAGCTTAAGGCAGGCGACAAGGTGTATGCCGCTAACCACGGCAAGGACCTTATGCTCGTCAATCTGGGCACCGCCCCGCTCGAGCAGGGCTTTAACATCCTGGGCGCGCACGTGGACTCGCCGCGCCTGGACCTTAAGCAGAACCCCGCCTTCGAGGCCGGCGACATGGCTTATCTCGACACGCACTACTACGGCGGCGTCAAGAGCTACCACTGGGTAGCCTCCCCGCTCGCACTCGTGGGCGTCATCTGCAAAAAGGACGGTACCACCGTCGACATCAATATCGGCGACAAGGCGGACGATCCTGTCTTTACCATCTCCGACCTGCTGATCCATCTCTCGAGCGAGCAGATGTCTAAGCCTGCCAAAGACGCCGTCGACGCCGAGATCCTCGACGTGATCGTGGGCGGCCGTCCCGTCAAGTTCGATGAGGACGACAAGGACGCCCCCAAGGAGCCCGTCAAGCAGATGTTCCTGGATATCCTCAAGGAGCAGTACGACGTCGAGGAGGAGGACTTCCTCTCCGCCGAGATCGAGGTCGTGCCCGCCGGCCCCGCCCGCGACATGGGCCTCGACCGCTCCATGATTCTGGGCTATGGCCATGACGACCGCGTCTGTGCCTACCCCTCCATGCTCGCCCAGATCAACGTCACCAACGTGGAGCGCACGAGCATCACGCTCATCGTCGACAAGGAGGAGATCGGTTCCGTGGGTGCCACCGGCATGACGAGTCGCTTCTTCGAGAACACCGTCGCCGAGATCATGATGCTCGCCGGCGAGGACAGCCCGCTGGCTCTGCGCCGCGCGCTCGCCCGCAGCCGTATGCTCTCCTCCGACGTGTCCGCCGGCTTCGACCCGGGCTATGCCGGCAAGTTCGAGACCAAGAACGCCGCCTTCATGGGTCGCGGCCTGTGCTTTAACAAGTACACGGGCAGCCGCGGCAAGGGCGGCTCTAACGACGCCGACGCCGAGTATGTGGCCCTCGTCCGCGACATCATGGACGAGGCCGGCGTGGACTTCCAGACCTGCGAGCTCGGCCGCGTCAACGCTGGTGGCGGCGGCACCATCGCCTACATCATGGCCAAGTACGGCATGAACGTCATCGACTCCGGCGTTGCCGTCCTGTCCATGCACGCCCTGTGGGAGGTCGCCAACAAGGCCGACATCTACGAGGCATATCGCGGTTACAAGGCCTTCATCGAGCGAGCCTAACCAACCCTTCATCAGTTGCGGTGAAATACGGACTAAACTGGCCCATAAACAGCCAAAACAGACCGTATTCCACCGCAACTTTTTTGGCAGAGGAGAGCCCATGCTGCAGGTCATCATTTCGCCCGCCAAGCAGATGCGCGCGGCCCAAGATGCTTTTGAAGTCCTGGGCATCCCACCCTTTGTGCGCGAGACGGCTCGCCTCCACCGCGCACTGCTAGATATCGAGCGGAATGAAGGCAGCGGCGGCCTGCAGGCGCTGTGGAACGTGAGTGACAAACTGCTGGGACCTTGCCTCAACACCCTGCATGAGTTCGGGCCCATCCTGAAAAGCGGCGATCTCGACAATCCCGCACTCGCCCGTCACCTCTCCCCTGCCGCCATGTCCTATCACGGCATTCAATACCAGAGCATGGCACCCGAGGTGATGGATTCCGCGCAGCTCGCATGGCTGCAAGACCATCTGTGGATCCTCTCCGGCCTCTACGGGTGCGTTCGTCCCTTTCATGCCGTCGAACCGTATCGGCTGGAGATGGGCGCGAAGCTTGTCGTCGACGGTGCCCGAGACCTCTACGCATTTTGGAGCGATAAGCTCGCGCGGGCTATCGCCCCGGCAGGTTCAAACACCACGATCGTCAACCTCGCCAGCGTAGAGTATGCCAAAGCCGTTCTGCCCCACCTCGCGGGCGACGCCACAGCCGTCACGTGCCTCTTTGGCGAGGGTATCCGCAACGGGAAGCCCATCCAACGGTCGACCGCCAGCAAAAAGGCGCGCGGCTCCATGGTGCGGTGGATGGCAGAAAACAAGCTCGAGGATGCAAGCGAACTTACCGCATTCAACATCGGCTATCGCCACGTCCCCGAGCTCTCATACCTAGGCACCCTCATGTTCATCAACGAACAGATGCTCTAGAGCCGGCACCCAACACTGACCCGCTCAGCCTTCTCTATATAACTTGCGGTGGAATAATTCCTATTTGAGCCTTTTTCGCACAATCAGGAACTATTCCACCGCAACTTTTATGAATTGGCTGCTAGGCTCGACACCTATTCTGCTAGACCGTCGGCCTTTGCAATCCCGTTTGTCGAACCGTCCTGATAGACAATCTTGACGTGCTCGACCTCGGACACCGCAACACCCGACGGGGGCTCCAGGCGCCATTCCGTCAGCGCGATATCCATCGTCGTGGGCACATCCCCTTGATCTTTGAGCTTCACCGTCAACGTTTTGAACGTCGCATCATACGTCACGCGTTCGATTTCCTCACCAGGAATAGACCCACCACTCAGCTGCAACTGCACAAACTCATCGCACGGGTACCAATAATCGCCCGGAACGGCGAGCGTATTGGCATTACCGCCAGTACTCCTCACCGTCATAATCGGTAGGCTATCATCAGCCTCGAACTCCCATGCAGCGCCGCCGCGACCACCAAACGTCCAGATACAAAAGGCAATCACCAGCACGGCAAGCACCGCAAAACCGATCGCGACAAGGCCATGGTGCGCACGGCTTTCCTCGGCCGATACATCCCATTGCGTCTCTCGATATAGATGCTTGTCTTCCATGTTCGCCTCCTCACAGGCACGCTCGTTAGGCCAATCGTACCCATTCGAGCTATACTTGAGCCCATTACATAAACGGGGGGCTTGCAGGACAAGACGGCAGGCTGAGATTGGGCGCGCCCGCCCTGACCCGCAAACCTGATATGGGTAATGCCAACGAAGGGAGCCGTGCCAATGAGCACACAGACCGAGCCCAAGCTCGTCACGCAAATCGACTTCGCCCGCGCCGGGCAGATCACACCGCAGATGAAGGAGGTCGCCGAGCGCGAGCATCGCGACCCCGAGTACATCCGCGAGCGCGTGGCCGACGGCCGCATCGCCATACCTGCCAACATCGTGCACATCAAAAAAGGCATGCGCGCCTTTGGCGTCGGTGAGGGCCTGTCCACCAAGGTCAACGTGAACTTGGGCATCTCGGGCGACAAGGCCGATGCCGCCGAGGAATGGAAGAAGGTCAAGATCGCCGAGGACTTTGGCGCCGACGCCATCATGGACCTCTCCAACTCGGGCAAGACGCGCCAGTTCCGCCAGCAGCTCATCGACGAGACGCCGCTCATGGTAGGTACCGTCCCCATGTACGACGCCATCGGCTACATGGAAAAACCGCTGGTCAAGCTTACCAAGGACGACCTGTTCGAGGTCGTGCGCGCGCACGCCGAGGACGGCGTGGACTTTATGACCATCCACTGCGGCATCAACAAGTCGGTCACAAAGACCTTTAAGGAGACCGGCCGCCTCATGAACATCGTGAGCCGCGGCGGCTCGCTGCTGTTTGGCTGGATGGAGGTCACCGGTAACGAGAACCCGTTCTATGAGTTCTACGACGAGCTGCTCGAAATCTGCCACGAGTACGACGTGACGATTTCGCTCGGCGACTCCTGTCGCCCGGGCTGCCTCTACGACTCCAACGACGCCACCGAGACCGCCGAGATGATCGAGCTGGGCAAGCTGTGCAAGCGCGCATGGGCCGCCGGCGTCCAGGTTATGGTCGAGGGTCCGGGCCACATGGCGCTCGACGAGATCGCCGCCAACATGAAACTGCAGAAGCGCCTGTGCCACAACGCCCCGTTCTATGTGCTCGGGCCGCTGGTGACCGATATCGGCGTGGGCTACGACCACATCACCGCTGCCATCGGCGGCGCTATCTCCGCCAGCTCCGGCGCCGACTTCCTGTGCTACGTGACGCCGGCCGAGCACTTGTGCCTGCCCAACGCCCAGGACGTGCTCGACGGCCTCATGGCCACCAAGATTGCCGCACACGCCGCCGACATCGCCAAAAAGGTGCCCCACGCCCGCGACATGGACGACAAGATGGGCCAGGCACGCCGCAAGCTCGACTGGGACGCCATGTGGAAGTGCGCGCTCGACCCGGTTACGGGCAAGAAGCGCTACGAGGAGTCCCCCGCCGCCACCGAGGGCACTTGCACCATGTGTGGCAAGATGTGCGCCGTCCGCACCGTCAACAAGATCTTCGAGGGCACCACGATCGACCTCGGCATGGAGGACTAACCCTGTCGCCGCGGCCGCTTCTGGCGGCGAGCTGGTGCCTGTCAATTGTTGACTTGTGAACATTTGCTTGCATTTGCGTAAAGATTGCATCGCCCGCCCGGGATTGCCATACAGCCATCCCGGGCAACTTTATAATGCAGGCAGAAGACCCATTTGAATCCGACCGAACAAGGGAGCGAACATGGATCGCAGTAAGGTACCCGCCGTTCTATCCATCGCCGGATCCGATTCCAGCGGTGGTGCCGGCATTCAGGCCGACATCAAGACCATCACGGCGCACCGCCTGTATGCCGAGACGGCCATCACAGCCATAACCGCACAAAACACCCTAGGCGTCACCGCCGTGCAGAACATCTCCCCAGATATTGTCGCGGCGCAGATCGATGCCGTTTTTGACGATATCCGCCCCAACGCCGTCAAGATTGGCATGGTTTCCTCTGCCGAGATTATCGATGTTATCGCCGACCGCCTGAGCGTTTGGAACGCGACAAACGTGGTAGTCGACCCCGTCATGGTAGCCACCTCGGGCGCACGGCTGATTGCCGAAGATGCCGCCGAGGCACTCACCCGCCGCCTGTTCCCGCTAGCGACGGTTATCACGCCCAATATTCCCGAAGCCATGGCCCTGCTCGACTACGAGGTCGACTCCGAGCGCACGCAGCAAAATGCTGCCATGCTCCTCACCCGCCGCTTTGGTTGCGCATCCCTCGTTAAGGGTGGGCATCTTGTCAACGAGGCCAACGATGTACTGGCCGAACCCGCGCCACTCGATGACGAGGGCAACCATCTGGGAGATCCACTCACCACGTGGTTCCGCCACAAGCGCATCGAGACCGACAACACGCACGGCACCGGCTGCACGCTCTCGTCCGCCATCGCCTGCGCGCTGGCCCAGGGCATGGATCTTGCCGACGCCGTCAATGCGGGCAAGGCATACCTGACAGGCGCTCTGGCCGCCGGCCTGAACATGGGCAAAGGCTCCGGCCCCGTCAATCACATGTGGCAGTATTAAGATTCGCAGCCCAAACCACCGCAAAGGGGACAGACACCTTTGCGGTGGTTTGGGGTCGCGCTACTCACCGAGCATCTCTTGGAGCTTGGCTGCCACGGCGTGACCCAGGCTCTCGTGGCTTTCGGGCATCATATGCAGATAGTCGATATCGCCCGGCTCGGCAAAGTCGGCGGCATTCAAAAAGTCGCAGCCAAACTGCTCAGCCACATGTGCGTAGTACTCACCAAAATGCTCCGAGGCCTCGACGGAACGCTCGTCAAAATCGGTCATATATACATCGGCGATTTGCGGCTTGATCTTGATAGGTGCCATCAGCAGAATACGCGGGCAGGGTGCGGCATTGGTCCAGGGAAATGCACGCACCGCGCGAATCAACGCCATAGTGCCACGGGCAATATCGGAGGCCGTCACACCAAAGACCGTCTTGCAATCGTTAGTTCCCAGCATAATAACGATCGCATCCAGCGGCTTATGGGCCTCGAGCAGCATCGGCAGCGCGCGGATGCCGTTAAGATTGGTGTCCAGATGGCACATGTCGTCGCGTACCGTCGTGCGGCCGTTGAGGCCTTCTTCAATTACATGCCAGCCCTCGCCTAAGTCACGTTGGGCCACGCCGCACCAGCGTACATCCCGCGCATAGCGCACCGCGGTGCCGTCGCGCATGCCCGCCGGATCGTAACCATAGGTGTTGCTGTCGCCAAAGCATAGAATGTTTTTCATCGTAAGCCCCTCGCTCAGTAAAAAGCCGACGGAAGCAGCCTCTCCCGTCGGCTCGACCTATCTGTCAGCACGTACCGATTACAGGTACTTGCGCCAATCGTCCTCGTCCTCATCATCCTCGGTAGCAGCCTGGGCCTGCTCGGCGGCGCGAGCTGCCGCAGCGCGAGCGGCAACCTGGGCATAGGACTCCTCGTTGCGCTCGGGGAAGTTAGCCAGCACGTGCTCGAACTTGGCAAAATCCTCATCCCAGCGCGTAGAAGGCACGGCAAAGAAGACTTGCTTGACCTTAAAGTCGCCCGACGCGAGCTCCTTGCGGAAGAGCTCGGCCACGGTCTCTGCGTCAAAGCCGTTGTTGTCGCAGCCCCAAGCGCCCAGCACGAGCTTCTCGCGACCTAGCTCGTCGCAGATGGCAAGCACAAAGCGGATGCGGTCGCGCAGGGCATCCAGCAGAGCATCGTCGCTCACGCGATACTCCTGGCGGGCGCGCTTAACGTTGGGCGCGGCGGCCACGATCACGTCGGCGTATGCATGCACGTGGTTGCGGTCGAAGCGCACCGCAGGCACCACCAGCGCACGGTTTCGGTAAAGCTCGCAGTTGATGTTGCGGCGACGGTTCTCACCGTACCATTTGCGCTGCTTATCGAGAACGTTGTACAGATACGAATCGGCGCACAGCGTGGCCTCCTGGCCCAGATAACCCTGAATATAGCCACCGCCCGGGTTGGTAAACGAGGCAAAGGCGAGCACGGCCATGTCGCAGAACTGCGCATAGCCACGACCGTTGTCCAGGATGGCCTGCGTGGCGGAGGCATCGAGCACGGTGACCTCGGGCAGAACCGGAGCGGGCTCCTCAGCAGGCGCGGACTCAGCTTCAGCGATTTCCTCGGCAGGCTCCTCGACGGGCTCAGGCGCTGCCTCGGTCTCGGGCGCCGCCTCGGTCTCGGCAGCCTCCGCGCCCTCGACGTCCTCGGCAACCTGTTCTTCGGTGGCCACAGCACTCTGAACCTTGGCCTTCATCGCCGCGACAAAGCCGGCAGGCATACCGTCAAACTCGCGAACACCGGCAAGCGAACGCTCGATATCCTTGGCGCACGCTTCGGACACAGTTGCCACGTGACGCTCGGCGGCCTTGGCACGGGCCTCGCGCTTGGGATTGGGCTGACCCGCGCGATTAGACCTGCGGTTACGGTTCCTGTTGTCGACGTCTGCCATAAGTGGTCACCTTTCCTGTCGCTGCCGCTATCGGCTTTTTCCATCCATGATACCCCGCCGCGTACAAAAAAGACGGCCCCGAAGGACCGCCTTTCGCATCGATTTACACGCACGGCAAGCACCGCCGCAATTCGCCACTAGTCGCGACGGCCAAGGATGTTCAGGATGCGCAGGAACACGTTGATAATGTCCACGAACAGATTGGACGCCATGAGCACGGCGTTGGGCAGCGTAGGCGGCACTGTCGTGGCAACATAGGTGTCGTAGCCAATAAAGCCGGCGAACACCACGATCACGATCAGGTCGGTGATGGTCTGCGAGACGCCCATGAACATCAGCACGATCTCAACCAGAATAGTGGCGAGCAGAATGCCAAAACCGATGCCATATACGCGCTGGAAGAACTTGGGGAAGGTCACGCCCAACGCGCCAAAGACAAAGGTGATGGCGGCCGTGGCGATAAAGGCAGTGTTGATGGTGGGCAGGTCGTAGTTGGCAAGGCCAAACGACGCGGTCAGGCCAAAGGTACTCGCAAAGATTACATAGCCCACAAGGGACAGGCCCACGGACTGCTTGCTGGCGGCGGCCGACATCATGACCATGCCGACGATGGTCAAAATAAACGAGCCAAAGACCAGCGGCAAGGCGGCGCCGCTCATCATCATGCGCGCAAACGACATGGTGCTCGTAAAGTAGGCGCCGGCGCCCATGGCGCAAAAGCCCAAGAAGATCAGGGCAGACATGGCGAGATTGTACGCGCGCGGCGACATCTCCTTGGCGCGGCTTGCGCCGCTCTCGACGGGGCCGTTCTGATAGCCCTGGATATCGTTCATAGGTTCGTCCTTTCAAAAAGCGCCACAAATAACGGCGCAGTAGCTGACAAGATTCCTGCCATTGTACCCGAACGCCGTGCGTCCTTACCTACGGCGCTCGCCCTCAAGCGTACGATCAAACGCCCAGACCCACCAACGCATCACGTGGGCCTGCGAGCCGTCCGGCCGTCCGCACGCCTGGTCCTCCAGATACAACTCGGTCGTATGCCCGCCAAAACGCACCTTATAGGTCGCCGTACGGATGCCGTGAACCGTCAGGCCAAACCCGGTGGTCGAGATAATTTCGTCGATTGTAAAACAACGGCCGTCGACCCAGCAGACGGTAACCGGCACGACTTGTCCGCCCGCAAGGATGCGGGCCACGACGTCCACATACTGCTTGTGCACGCGCCGAGTTTTGCCATCTGTCTGTCGATATTCCATGCCCCCATTATCGAACGCATGTTTGTATATTGTAAAGCGAACAGACTGTGGTTTTGGAGTGTCGGAGCGAACGCGCGTGTCCGCATGGCGTGATAGCAAAAAGAACACCCACGGTCAACAGGGCTAATATTCAATTTTAGTGCCAAAAAATTACTTCTCCCATCAGAACTCGGCAAAGAAACCCGCAGGAGGTGATACGATTTATCATGTTTTTGTAACGTGTCTGCAAACTTCGAGAAAGCCCATATATGGACGTAACGTTCTCAACCTTCCTCGGCCAAATCGTGTCGAACCCAGTCCTTGCCGTCACCGTGATCCTCGCGTTGGGCGCCATCTTCGTCAATGGATGGACCGACGCGCCCAACGCCATCGCGACCTGCGTCACTACGCGTTGCATGCCCGCCCGCGCCGCCATTCTCATGAGCGCCGCATTCAACTTCCTCGGCGTGCTCATCATGACGCACTTTAATGCGAGCGTCGCCAACACCATCTCACATATCGTCGACTTTGGCGGAAACAGCACCATGGCGCTCGCCTGCCTGTGCGCGGCCCTGTTCTCCATCGTCGTCTACGGCGCCACAGCGTCGCGTTTTGGCATCCCCACCTCGCAAAGCCACAGCCTTATCGCCGGCCTGACCGGTGCCGCTATCGCCCTCGGCGGCGCGAGCAGCGTCAACGTCCACGAGTGGATGAAGGTCATCTACGGCTTGGCGCTCTCCATCGGCCTGGGCTTTGTCATGGGCTGGGTCCTGTGCAAACTCGTCTCGATTCTTTTCGCCGCCGCCAACAGGCGACGTGCCAATGTCTTCTTTAAATACGCTCAGATCGCGAGCGCTGCGGCCATGAGCTTTATGCACGGCGCGCAGGATGGACAGAAGTTCATCGGCGTGCTCTTTTTAGGCGTGGCCTTCGCAAACGGCCAGACCAGCGTCGGCGATGCCGGCATCCCCATCTGGATTATGCTGCTGTGCTCGGCCACCATGGGTATCGGCACCAGCGTCGGCGGCGAGCGCATCATAAAGTCCGTCGGCCAGAGCATGGTTAAGCTCGAGAAGTATCAGGGCTTCTCCGCCGACCTCGCGGGCGCCGCGAACCTGCTGCTTGCCACCCTTACCGGCATCCCCGTGTCCTCCACACACATCAAGACCTGCGCCATCATGGGCGTCGGTGCCGTCAAGCGCCTCTCGGCCATCAACTTCGGCGTCGTTAAGGACATGATGTTCACCTGGTTCTTCACCTTCCCCGCCTGCGGACTCATCAGCTTTGTCATGGCCAAGCTGTTCATGATGTTCCTCTAGTCAAACCGAACGTCCATCTGGACCGCAACACTTCGCCCACCCGTCTTCGCCTCGAAAGGACCCACCCATGGCTAAGAAACCCGATTCGTTCTACTTTGACAACTACGTCGCCTGCGCCGACCTCGCCGTCCGGGCCGCCGAGCTGCTTACCCAGATTTTTGAGAACTTCGATCCCGCGCAGATTCACGACATGCTCAATAAGATGCATGCGATTGAGCATGCGGCAGACAAGAAGCACCACGAGCTCGAAGACGCCCTGCTCACCGCCTTTATCACCCCGCTCGAGCGCGAGGATCTGGATCTGATGAGCTGCGCGCTCGACACCGTGCTCGACCGTATTGAAGGCGTCGTGCAGCGCGTCTACTTCACCAACATTCAGAGCATCCATCCCGACGCCATCGTCATCGCCCACAAGGTGACTGACGCCTGCCGCGCCATGAAAGACCTGATGGTCGAGCTTCCCAACTACCGCAAGTCCAAAACGCTGCGCGAGCTGGTCATCCAGATCAACACCACCGAGTCCGAGGCCGACGAGCTCTACATCAACGCTATGCGCAACCTGCACGTCAACGGCAAGGACCCGCTCGAGGTCATCGCCTGGCGTGACGTCTACGCATTCCTGGAGTACTGCGCCGACTGCTGCGAGAATGTGGCCGATGTCGTGGATTCGATTGTCATGAAGAACAGTTAATTGGGGGTACGTATCCCACCGGTCGCGGGCCCGACCACTAATACCTTTTTCACTCCGGCTGCAAGCAGAGTCGTTCAAAAGCGGTTAATTAGTGGTACGCGTCCCACCGGCGAAGGCCCGGCACCTATTTGCTTTCTCACTCCGGCTGCGTGGCAGAGTCGTTCGAAAGTAAATAGGTGTCGGGCCTTCGCCTTACGTATCACCATTGGGAACCTGGGCTAATAGGCGGAATGCATGGTGGCTTTGGTTGAAAGCGTCTTTGGCATCAGTCATGACTTTGGGCAGCGCTGAGCGTTTGGCTGAATGTTGCTCTGGGTACCCTTTGGTTGTCTTTTATTTCGTTATTAAATTGTTGGAGGGCTTGTATGTCTTATTTGGATCTGGCTCGGGGTCGGTATTCTTGTCGTGAGTTTGAAGATCGGGCTGTGGAGCAGGCTGTGGTGGATGCCATTGTTGAGACTGGGCGTATTGCTCCTTCTGCTTGCAATAATCATCCTTCTCGTGTGATGGTGTTGGATACGCCTGAGCTTCTGGAGAAGGCTGCTGCTTGTCAGCCTCGGTTTGCTCGTGATGGGTCCATCTTTGGCGCACCGCTTGTCTTCCTTATTTGCAGCGTTACCGATGATGCTTGGGTGCGCCCGTATGATCAGATGAATTCCAGCGAAATCGATACTTCAATCGTCTGCGATCAGATGATGATGGAGGCCACCGAGCAGGGCCTGGGAACGTGCTGGGTATGCCATTTTAAGCCTGAGGTGGCACAAGAGCAGTTCAATCTGCCCAAGGGCGTCTATCCCTATCACATGCTCGTCTGTGGCTATCCTGCCGACCACATCGCCGATCCCGAGCATCGCGAGGCCCGCACCATTTCCCTCTCCGACTTCCTCCTCAAGTAGATTTTTGGGACATGCCTTAAAACCTACCCTTGACCGCTCACCCGTTCGCCGAGTTCTGCGCCACTATGTGCAGGGCTCGGTTTTTTATGTTACGCACCCCGGCACAGTCATAAAAAAGGACCCGCAAGCTGCGGGTCCTTTCGAGGCACTAAATTGTAGGCCGAATGTTAGTCCAGGTCGTCAGCAGCGAAGTTGTCGATCGGGGCGAAGGGATCGGCCACGGGGACAACCGGGTCAGCGACGGGCAGCGGCTCGGCGGGAACAGCCACCGCAGGAGAAGCGGCAGAACCGACCGGCGTAGAGGCCATGAGGTCGGCCGGGAAGGAGTTCTGGGCATCGTCCATAAAGTGCTGGATGAGCTTGAGATACTCGGCCTTGAACTCCTCACGGGAAGCCTTGAGACGATCGATCTCCTCGAGCTCGGCCTGCTTCTCGGTCAGAGCCTGGCGGATAACCTCGCGGGCCTTGGCGTCAGCCTCGTTGCGGATGCGCTCAGCGTTCTCATTGGCATCGTTGACGATGGTCTCAGCGGTCTGCTGGGCAGCGATCAGGGCAGCGGAAATCTGGCGCTCCTGAGCGGAGAAGTCAGGGGCGGGAGCAGCCACGGGGGCGGCAGGAACGGCCTGGTCGGCGGTATCCTGAGCCTGGGCAAGCTGAGCCTGTGCATCGGCAAGCTGCTGCTCGGTAGCAGTCAGACGACCCTTAAGGTCAACGATCTTAGCGAGCATAGCGTCAACCTCGGAAGACAGCGTCTCCAAGAAGACGTCGACCTCGGCAGGATCGTAGCCACGCTTGGCCTCAGAGAAAGTCTGAGCCTGGATGTCTGCAGGGGTAATAGCCATAACAAGTCTCCTTTTTCATCGCCTCGGCGCTACACGCCCGACGTAAGTTACTAAGTCAGTTCTACACGAGTATACCTATAAGAAGCTGCAGAACCAGCCTCTGCACCAACTGCAACGCAATAATCGCAACGACCGGCGAAAAATCGATACCGCCCATCGGCGGGATGAAACGACGGAACAGGTTGAGCCACGGACCGCACACGCTATCAAGCACCGCGGCAATATCCTGAAGCAAACCACCCTGCTTCATGGGAATCCACGTCATAAAGCAGTAGACGATAATGAGCGTGGAATAGAAGTTGAACAGCGTGTTGACCAGCTGGACGATAGTGTAGATGTTGATGGGAATCTCCTCGTCTTGTCTTTACTTAAGGTAGCCGTCGGCACGAAGCTTCTTGAGATCGGAATCTTTGACCTCGCAGCCGGCGGGCAGCACCATGAACACGCGGTCGCCCACCTCCTTGACCGTGGCACCCAGACCGCAGGCAAAGCCGTAAGAGAAGTCCAAGACGCGCTTGGCCACTTCGGTGCGTACGCCCACAAAAATCAGTGCGACAGGCTGCTTGGTGCGAACGCGGCGCACCACGGTCTCCACGTCGTCATAGCTCTCGGGGCGCAGGACATAGGCCGGCAGCTGCGGCGTGGCGTTGATGATATTGCTCGCATAGGCCGAGGCATCGCTCGGTGCAGGCGCGGGTGCAGCGGCGGCACGGGCGCGGGTATTCTCGGCGTAGCTCGACGGCGTGTCATAGGCACCAGGACGATAACCGCTCGCAACACTGTCCTGCGAGCGCGAAGGCGGGTTATACGTCGTGGCATGGCGGGAGTCATCGCCGACCAGCTGACCGGAGCGCGTATACACGGCAACCGACTCAGCTTCACCGCGGCGCGTCTGACCAAGCAGGCCGTTGCTCGGCTCGTCTTGGGTATAGAAGCCCTCGCCCGAAGCACCGCTGTAGCCGTTGCCCTGATAGCCATCGTCATAGCCGTCATCGTAGCCGTAGTCGTCGTCCTGGCCATAACCCTGGTCGTAACCCTGCTGGCCGCCCAGGTGCATCTTATTTTTAATCTCGTCAAGGAAGCCCATGGTTGTGTCCTCTCGCGGTTTAGTGCAGGCGCCCCGATAATCAGTGCGCACTTCAGAGCCTTATTTTACTGCAAACTCCGGGCTAAATACTACCCTGCCCAGGCGAACGAGCGTAGAGCCCTCCTCAAGGGCAGGCTCAAAGTCCTCGCTCATACCGCAGGAAAGCTCGGGCAGGTTCAAATCGGGATGCGCCGCCTCCAGCTCATCCCTCAGCTCACGAAGCCCCGCAAAGGTGCGGCGTGCCACATCCTTATTCCCCCGGGGCGCCATAGTCATAAGCCCCTGTACGCAAATTCCCTCAAGTTCCGCAAGCTCACCCGCGGCAGCGCGAATCTCATCGGGCGAAAAGCCTCCCTTCGACTCCTCACCACTCACATTGACCTCAATGAGCACACGCTGGGGGCCGGCGAGCTCGCCTGCCTCAATCTTGCGAACAGCACGGCTCGAGATCGCCTGCGCCAGATGCAGCGAACCCACCGAGTGAATCAGCTCGGCTGAGCCCAGCACCGCATTGATCTTATTGGTCTGCAGGTTGCCGATCATATCGAAGCGCACCTCGGGCAGCTCCGGATGCTCCGCCAGACCCGTGAGCTTGCGAACCAGCTCCTGCGGGCGATTCTCAGCAAAATGGCGATACCCCGCCTGGATGGCGGCAACGGTCTCATCGACACCAACGGTCTTGGACACGGCAATGAGGCGCGCGGCGTCGTGGGGACGGCCTGCGCGATCGAGCGCCGCATAAAAACGTTCCAGAATCTGCTCGCGGCGAGCGCGCATCAAGTCCAAATAGTTATCCATTGCCAATCGCCTCCGCTGACAGCCAAACAAGTAGTCCCATGCTATCGCAAGAGCGCGGCCCCGCATGTGCAAGGCCGCGCTCACTTAGGTATTTACAATCTTTCGACGAACGGAATTACTTACTCCTCGTCGTCCTCGCCGTCGTCCTCGTCCTCAAGATGATCGAGCAGGTAGCGAAGACCCTCGCTGACCTCGTTAGTGGGCACCTTGGCAACGTAGCGAGCGTCGACGGCGGGCCTCATGATAACACCCTCGCCCGAAGGCACGCGCATGCTCTCGAGCTCATCCTCATCAGTGCAGGCGATATCACCGGCAGTCATACGCTGTCCGGTCAACAGGAAGGTCAGACGGCAGGCGGCATCGATGGAAATCGAGGCGATGCGATCGAGATAGCGCGATACCATGATGGCGCGGCGCAGGTCGTCATAGTTGCTGTCGTCGTCCATAAAATCGCCCGTGTCCATGCGGTTAAAGGTGCGGAAGAACTTCTCGTAGGCGGCGTGCACTGGCTCGTCCTCGACGGCCAAGTTGCAGATGATGGACATGTCGTTGGTGACGAGCGCAGAAAGCGAAGAGCCCAGCACCTGGTAGACGGCCTCAGCCTCGGCCTCGACCGTGCCGACAAGCTCCTTGGGCAGCGAGATGTCGGCCTTGATCATATGACGCGTGGCGCGGCAAATCTGGCGAACCTTATCGGTCATGCGCTGCAGGTTAAAGTCGACGTAGATGATCGTCTGCAGCAAGCGGAAGTCGGAGGCGACCGGTGACTGCGTGGCAATCAGGTTGTAGCAGACGGCCTCCAGGTTGGCGCAGCGTGCGTCAATCGAAAGCGTGCGCTTCTTGGTCTTGGTGGCGAGCTTGCGGTCGTCGGTCACATAGGCCTTCACGGCATCGTGGAGGGCCAGATCGACGGCCTCGTAGATGCTCAGCATCTCGTGACGGGCCTCGATGAGCTGACGGGAAAACAGTTTGCGCATGGTTCACTCCAATCAGTTGGGTGCGGTCATGCCGCCCGCACAGTGAATACGCACCGGACCAGATCCGATCGGCTTGGGACTAGTCGCACCGATCAGCCAAAGCGGCCGGTGATATAGTCTTCCGTCCGCGAGTCCACCGGGCTGGTGAAGATCGCGTCGGTTTGACCATACTCGATGAGCGTAGCGGGCTCGCCGGCAACTTCCTGCAAGAAGAATGCAGTGTAGTCGCTAATGCGAGCTGCCTGCTGCATTGAATGCGTGACGATGATGATCGTCATCTCGGGCGCCAGCTCGGCCATCAGATCCTCAACCTTAGAGACGGACGTGGGGTCGATGGCGGAGCATGGCTCGTCCATCAGAAGGACATCGGGCTGCACCGCAAGCACGCGCGCGATGCACAGACGCTGCTGCTGACCGCCCGAGAGCGCCAAACCATCCTTGTTGAGCTGATTGGATACCTCTTTCCAGAGGTTGGCGCGTTTGAGCGATTCTTCCACGATGTCATCGAGGTCGCTTTTGCTAGTCACGCCCTGCAGACGAGGGCCAAAGGCGACATTCTCGTAGATGGATTTGGGAAACGGGTTGGGCTGCTGAAAGATCATGCCCACACGACGACGGAGGTCGACCGGGTCGACACCCTCGGCATAGATATCATTGCCGTCGAGCGTCATGGTGCCCGCGACGCGCGTACCCTCGATCAGATCATTCATGCGGTTGATGCAGCGCAAAAACGTCGACTTGCCGCAGCCCGAAGGGCCAATGAAGGAGGTGATGGCGTTTTTGGCGATGTTGAGGTCAAGCCCCGTCAGCGCATGAAAGTCACCGTACCAAAAGTTGAAATCCTTGGCCGTAATGGCCGCTTGCTCCAGCGTGGGAGCGGACTGATAAACGGACATGGGACTCCTTAACTAGCGACGCTTGCGCGACAGGAAGCGCGCAAACAGGTTGAAGGCCAGAATGATCACCATCAGCAAGAGCGCGGTGCCATAGGCTGCGTTCATGTTGATGCCGTCGTTGGCAAGCAGGTACAGGTGAACCGTCATGGGGCGGCCGGAATCGAGCGGCGAAATAGGTAGATTGATGGCCTGGCCCATGGTGTAGAGCACCACCGCGGTCTCGCCAATGGCACGGCCGATGGCGAGGACGACACCCGTGGCAATACGGCCAAAGGCAGAAGGAAGCACGATCTTGGAGACGACCTGCCACTTGGTGGCGCCCAGGCCGTACGCACCCCACCGGATATAGCGCGGAACGGCGCGAATGGCCTCTTCGGTGGTGCGCATGACGATGGGAAGCATCAAGAGCGCGAGTGCCAGGGCGGCCGAGACCATCGAAAGGCCCAGACCCATAGCCTCGACAAACAAGGCGTAGCCAAACAGGCCCATAACGATGGAGGGCACCGAGGCCAAAGCGTCAGCAGCGTAGCGAATGAGCTCGACGACCTTGCCCTGCTTGGCGTACTCGGCCAGATAGACGGCTGCCAGCACAGCGATCGGCGTGCAGATAAGCATGGCGAGTGCCGTCACATAGACGGTCGAGACGATTGTGGGCCAAATTCCGCCCTCGGCGTTGACGCCCTGGGGCCAACCGAAGATAAAGTCGAGTGAGATATGCGGCAGGCCGTTAATGACCACGTAGGCGATGATAGCGACCAGCACCAGCGTGGTGATGTATGCCGCGGCACGGAACACGCCAAGCATGATCTTGTTGGACAGGTCCTTGTTGATGCGGCCCTTCTTGCCGTGGAAAAGGGCACGCTTGATGCGCTCGCGCGACGAGGTCGTATCGACCGTCGTGTCAACGGAATCGGACATAGCCTACCCCCTCTTCTTCTTGGAAATCAGACGGACGATGCCCACCAGCGTGGCGGAGATGATAAACAGGACCACGCCCATGCCGAACAGCGCCGAGCGGTGCAGACCCGAGGAATAGCTCATGTCGAGTGCGATCTGGCTCGTGAGCGTCGAGATAGGGCTCGCAATGCTGTCGGGAATAACCGGGGCATTACCCACGACCATGAGCACGGCCATGGTCTCTCCGATGGCACGGCCCATACCCAGCACGATGGCATCCACGATACCCAGCTTAGCGGCAGGTAGCACGACCTTATAGATGGTCTGCCACTTGGTGGCGCCCATGGCATACGATGCCTCGCGAATGCCCATGGGAATGGAATTGAGGGCATCGATGGTGAGTGTGGTGATGGTAGGAACGATCATGATGGCAAGCACGAACCACGCCGTCAGCGCACCAAAACCAAGACCACCGGTCAGTTGCGCGATAAACGGACGGATGATGATCATTCCAAAGAAGCCATAGATGATAGAAGGGATGCCGGCCAACAGGTCAACGGCGGGGCTGATAAGCTTGCGCACGCGCTTGCCGGCGATCTCGACCAGGTACACGGCCGTGCCCACACCTAGCGGCACGCCCATGGCGAGCGCACCGACGGTCACCAGACCTGAGCCGGCAAGCAGCGACATGATGCCGTAGTGGCCCTCAGAGGGCGCCCACGTAAAGCTAAAGAAGTCCGCCAGACCGATGTCGGTAAAGACGGGCAGCGCCGAGTATGTGGTAAAGACAAAAATCAGGATGACGGTAACGACCGCCAAGAACGCGCAGGCAAAGAAGATCCACTGCAGCGCCTTCTCCTTGATATAGGTACTGCGCGATACGAGCGCCAGCTCGCGCTTCTTGGGTGCCTGAGCATTCTGCTCAGTCTGGGAGTTTTCCTGTGCTTCCATGCTACTCACTCCCCTTCTCGTCGTTGGTGACGGGAATAAAGCCCGCCTCGCGAATCTGCTTGTCCATCTTTTCGGACGTCACGTAGTCGATGTAATCCTGCGCCTGCTGCGAAGGAGCACCCTTCACAAAGAAGTAAAGGTCGCGCGAGATGGGATAGCCGCCGCTCGCGACCGTCTTCTCGGACGCCTCAACATGATTGACCGAGACGGCCCTGACCGAGGTCTTGGCGTTGAGGCTATCGACGAAGCCCAGCGAAATGTAGCCAATGGCACCGCGCGAACGAGATACCACGTCGCGCACCTGGCCCGTGCCCGAAAGAACGGCCGAGCGGCGATCGAACGGCGTGCCGTCCATCACGATGGTACGGAAGGCCTCACGCGTGCCGGACGCCTCATCTCGGTTGATAACCTGAATCCTCAGGTCCTCGCCACCGACTTCTTTCCAGTTGGTGATCTTGCCGGCGTAAATATCGCGGAGCTGCTCGGTCGAGAGGTTATCGACCGGGTTATCGTCGTTCACGATGACCGCGATACCGTCGTGGGCAATGACGATGGGAGTCAGGCCCAGATCCTGTTCGTCGGCATTGAGTCCACGGGAGGAGCTGGCGATATCGGCCGTGCCGGCGCTGACGGCCTCGATGCCAGCAGAAGAACCCAAACCGGAAACGAGCACGTCGATGCCGGTCTCCTCCTTAAAGCCCTCGGCCGCAATCTCGGCGATAGGAAGGCAGGTCGTGGAGCCAGCGACGGTAATGGAAGAGGTAGAAGATCCCGAAGAACAGGCGCACAGCGTAAGCGTAAGCACAGCGGCGCTCAGGACCGATACGATCTTTCTCATAACATCACGCCGATCGCAGCATGGCGCCCACAGGTGCCGCCCTCGTTACGGTAGGAATAAAAGCGGTCGTTCTGACGCACGGTCGAAAGCTGGGTATCCACGATATTATCCGCGTCGACACCGACATCTACCAGCGCCTCGCGAATGGCAGCGGAAAGATCGAGCATGCGAGAGGTACTCGCATCGATGCAAGAGAACTCGGCGGCAAAGCGATCCATGAGTTCCTGGGATACCTCATATTCGTCACCCAAGATATGGGGGCCGATATAGGCGGAAACGCCGCTCGCATCGCAACCGGCAGCATCGCAAAGCGCCTGGCACGCCTTGGCGGAAATGCGTGCAATCGTGCCCTTCCAACCGGAGTGCACCACGGCAAATCCGCCAGGGGCCACCAGCACCACGGGAACGCAGTCGGCAAAGCAGAGCAGCACGGGTACGTTATGCGCCGTACAGACGATGGCATCGCAGCCCTCGGCAATCTGCTCGCGGACGTCCTCAAGGTCATCGGCGCCGTTCGAGGTCACCGCAACGATATGGTCACCATGGACCTGATTGGGAACGAGCAGGTTGTGCTCGCACTCGGCGGCACCCATAGCCTCGAGCGCGCGACGACGATTTTCTTGAACAGCAAAGGGATCATCGCCAACATGCGAGCCCAAGTTGAGTGAGGAGTACGCATCTTCGGAAACACCACCGGCGCGCTCGGTGAAGGCAAAGCGAACATCGGATGTCGCGCCTTCCACCAACGTAACTCCATCATGGTCGACACGCGAAACTTTGTCCGCACGTGCTGCCATACTAAAGCCTCCTAATAACACAAGTACCGCGGCATCGCCGCTACAGCCAGCGTTTATACGGCTGTCATACTTCTCTAAAAGGATACCTGCTGCGCTGGAGGCAATCGTAAAGGGAACGTAAAGAGATTGGAGGTTCTAGTTTACAAAGTCGAAATAAAAAGGGCGCGTCCATACGGACACGCCCCTGTGCACAACAATGCAAAGAACGACTTAGAAGCTGCCGCGCTTCAGGAAGTCGGGAAGCTCGAACTGATCGTTGCCGAAGTTAGGAAGCTCGGTGCCACCGACGTTGCGGGTCGGAGCGGCCTGAGCCGGGCTGGTGGCCGGAGCGGTGCGCTGCGGCTCAGCGGAGGCAGCGGCCTTGCTCTGAGACTGCTGAGCAGCAAAGAGCTCGTCCTGACGGTTGACGTTGGAGTCGGAGAAGCCCGTAGCGATGACGGTGATACGCACCTGATCGCCCAGGGACTCGTCGACAACGGTACCGAAGATGATGTTGGCCTCGGGGTCGACGGCGTTGGCGACAACGTCGGCGGCGTCGCTGATCTCCTGGATGCCCAGGTCCTTGGAACCGGCGATGGAGAGCAGCACGCGTGTGGCACCATCGATGGAGCTCTCGAGCAGCGGGCTGGAGATGGCCTGCTGGGCTGCGTCGACGGCACGGGTATCCCCAGAAGAGGTACCGATACCCATCATGGCGGTACCGGCCTGCTTCATGATGGTCTTAACATCGGCGAAGTCCAGGTTGATGATACCGGGGACGGTGATGAGGTCGGTGATGCCCTGGGTGCCCTGGGAAAGGACGCCATCAGCAATCGCGAAGGCCTCGAGCATGGTGGTCTTCTTCTCGGCGATGTCGAGCAGCTTATCGTTAGGGATGACAATCATGGTGTCGACGCAATCGGAGAGGGTCTTAATGCCCTCCTCGGCGCTCTTCTTGCGCTTGCGGCCCTCGAAGGTGAAGGGCTTGGTCACGACGGCGACGGTCAGTGCACCGACCTCGTTCATCGCGATATCGGCAACGATGGGAGCAGCGCCGGTACCGGTGCCACCGCCCTCGCCGCAGGTGATGAACACCATGTCGGCACCAGCAAGCGCCTCGGCAATGTCGTCGCGGGACTCATCGGCAGCCTTGCGGCCAACCTCGGGGTTGGCGCCGGCGCCCAGGCCGCGGGTAAGGTCGGTGCCGATGTGCACCTTGATATCGGCATCAGAGATCGCGAGCGCCTGAGCATCGGTGTTGATGGCAACAAACTCGACGCCGCGGATGCCCTCTTCGATCATTCGATTGACCGCGTTGGTACCGCCGCCGCCGACGCCGACCACCTTAATGACGGCAAGGTAGTTGTTGATCTCTGTCTCGTGCATGTCGGTCCTCCGAACAAAGGTTATAGCCATAGCATGGGTCGACCCCTGCGCACATTAACCTTCAGGTTGAAAGTAAATGCAAAGGTAAACCGTATTATGGTTGCACATTATGAACGTATCAGTCAAATAATTGACCGTGAAAACCAAACAAACCAGATAAACGGCGTGGTATGGCCCCTCAACAAAGCATCAACCAGCGCTACGAGGTCGGAGCATTCCTAAATGTGTAGTTGCCCGGAGAGCGCACATTGATATACGTTACGCCCTCTACCTGCGAAAGCAACTTGGTGACTACGCGTTCCTTTTTGGCGATATCGTCCGAATCGCCCAGCGACACCTCAATGCCGTTATTGAGGTTTGCCGAGATGGCTTCGACCGAAGGCGTGGAAATATCCTTGACTTGTCCCAAGAACTCGCTCGAAAAACCACGCACATAATCCAGGCCAGCCTTAACGGCCTTGGAGCTCACCGCCTGGCCGGAAACCGGAGCGACATCCGCCGAGACATCAGTCAACAACACCGCGCCATAGTGCTTAGCGAGCGCTAGCGCGGCATCAATGCCGGTCAGGGTATTTGAACCCTGCCCCGTCGTGATGACGTTGCCCTGGTCGTCCACTTCGACCGACGTCGACAGTGGGGCAATCCAGGTGTCATCATCCCCGATGGCCCAGGCAAGGTCATCGGAGCTGATATAGGCAATTGCGATGACCTTGCGCTCCATCGGCGTAATGATAAGCGTATGCGGGAACTGACGCTGGACATCCACGCCCGAGACCCACGGGTTCTGCTTGAGGTCCTCGGTAATCTGGTCGGAATCGACGTTAAAAAGCGACGTTCCCTCGGGCAAATCGATCAGCTGGATAGCATCGTGCTTCGTCACATGCTCGCTGCCTTGAATCTGAATATCAGTGGCGGTAAACAATCTAGAGTTGATCACCACGATGGCAACGACGACGAGCACGGCAAAGACGGCCAGAACGCCGCCCACGATTTTGCCTTTGCCTGCAACGACAGAAGCGGCGTCTGACGTTTTATTTGCCATCGCCCCAAGTGAAGACAACGGGTTTACGCCTTTTTTACTCGAAGGCTTCTTGGCGGTAGCCGGCACCGATGTCAGCGAGCGCGGTTTCGATGCGCCCAGTGTGCGACCTGGACGCGCCGCTTTAGTTCCCGTCGAGGGCTTAGGAGTTGCCATGGGGCGGGCAGGCTTGGCGCCCATAACAGGCTTTGACGTCACCGAGGGACGCGAGGACTTTTTTGCGGCCGGACGATTACCGAGCTGAGAGCCGACGACCGGACGCCCGGCCTGTCGTACATGCCCGACAGACTTAGAGTGCACGACGGTATTGCGTTGAGGTTTGGCAGGCGCGCCGGAACGCCCTCCGGCGCGGCGGAAGGTGGGTTTCGATGCTCTAGAAGCCGAGGAATTTAACTTCCGGTCTGAGCTCGATGCCATACGCCTCCCTCACCTTTCCGTGCACATGTCTGATAACCGCGGCAACGTCATCGGCCGAGGCAGTTCCGTTATTAACGATAAAATTAGCGTGAACGGGCGAAACTTCCGCGCCGCCAATCGAAAAACCCTTTAATCCACAATCCTCGATAAGCTTGCCCACACTCGCATCGGGCGGGTTACGAAAGACCGACCCGCAGGATGCGCGACCCATGGGCTGCGTACGCTTGCGCCTCGTCAGGTACCGTTCCATGCGCTCGCGAATGTCGGCCTTGGGCGCCGGTTTAAGCTTGAGCACGCACTCGAGGATGATCTCATTGCGGGGAAGGCCACATTCGCGGTAGCCCCAAGTGATCTCGGACCCCGCATAATGCTTGATACCGGATGCCGGGTCAAACGTTACGACATCCTCAACCAGCGAGCCAATCCACTCGGTCCGTGTGCCGGCATTCATAGATATCGCACCGCCGACCGAACCAGGAATGCCAACGGCAAACTCAAGGCCCGAGAGGCTACGCGACAGGGCATCGTTGACCAGGCGCGCAAACATCACGCCCGCACCGACCGTCAGCGTACAACCGTCATCGGCAACAACCGTGCGCTGAAACTCACGTCCGAGCGAAATGACGGCACCGCGATAACCGCCATCGGCAACCAGCAGATTGGAGCCCTTGCCGATGATGACCCACGGCACCTGCTCGCGATCGAGCACCGCCACGGCGCGGCGGAGGGCATGATAGCTATGGCACGTCACAAAGAGGTCGGCCTTGCCGCCGATACGATAGCTCGTATGACGCGCAAGGCGCTCGTCCTCGATCACATCCGTGTCGATCATGCCCGAGAGCGCCATGACGGCGTTAAACAGACCCATTAGACTTAAGCGTCTTTCTTGGCAGTCAGATACTCAATGAACTCGGGACCGACGGTCGTAACGTCACCGGCACCCATGGTGAGCAGCAGGTCGCCCTCGCCCACCATCTGCTCGAGCTCCTGATTGAGCTCAAGACGACTGGAGCAGTACACGACCTCCTTGCTAGGATGCTTGGCGCGCACGGTATCGGCGAGCATTTTAGAGGTGACACCCGGAATGGGCATCTCGCCAGCCGAGAACACATCAATCAGCAGCAGTTTATCGGCATTGGCAAACGCATCGGCAAAGTCGTCGCACAGGGCCTGCAGGCGCGAATAGCGGTGCGGCTGGAACACGACGTCGACATGCTTGTAGCCCAGCGACGAAGCGGCAGCAAGCGTCGCCTTGATCTCGGTGGGGTGATGGCCGTAATCATCGACCACGGTGATGCCATCGATATCGCCCACGTGGGTAAAGCGACGGCGGACGCCCTCAAAACTCGAGAGCGCCTTGGCGGCGGCGTCGATGTCAAGGCCCAGGACATGGGCGACGGTGAGCACCGCCGTGGCGTTGAGCATGTTGTGGCGACCGGGATTGCTCTTGATCTCCACGGCATGCTCAGTGCCGTCCTCAAAGCGAACGATAAAGTCACTCTGGATGCCCTTGACATCCGGGTGCATGCAGACGATGTCGTTGCTCTCGGCAAAGCCGTAGGAAAGCACGTGACGGCCCGTCGACTTGGCGAGCTCGACCAGATGCGGGTCCTCGCCGCAGACGATGACGGTGCCGTCCTCGCCCACCAGGCTCATGAATTTGGCGAAAGTCGCCTCGATCTCCTCGATACCCGAGTAGTGATCGAGGTGGTCGGCCTCGACGTTGGTCACAATGACTACGTTGGGGTTCAGGAACAGGAAGGAACTGTCGGACTCGTCGGCCTCGGCGACAAAGTAGTCGCCCGAGCCGTTCTTGCCGTTCGTGTCATAGCCCTCGACGATGCCACCGATCAGGAAGCTCGGATCCAGACCCATGCGGTCGAGCATGGTTGCGCACATCGAAGACGTGGTGGTCTTGCCATGCGTGCCGGCAACAGCGACGGTGGTGTAGCCGTGGCCCAAGGCAGAGAGCATCTTGGCACGGGGCCACACGGGAATGCCCAGCTCGCGAGCGCGCACGAGTTCAGGGTTGGACTCCGGAATAGCGGTGGAGACAACAACCACGTCGGGCTTGACCTCGTCGATCGTGGCGGCCTCATGGCCCACATGCACCTTCACACCAGCGCGGGTAAGCTGGCGGATATAGCGTGACGTCTTAAGGTCGGAGCCGGTAACGGCATAACCGCGCTCGTGCAGAACGAGGGCGATGCCGCTCATGCCGGCGCCGCCGATACCGATAAAGTGGGCGCTCTTAAACTCGGGCGCGGAGGTTGCAGTCTGGGAATCAGCCATGTGCTCGTGTACTCCTTGCGTAAACACTGCCTGTAACCCGTTAACTGTACCGCACCTACCGCATCAGCGCGAGGGCGACCGACGATATCCCGTCTAACTAACGCAAACCCTCTACCGCATCGGCCAGAAGAGCGGCGGCCCTATCCTGAGCCAGACCACGCGCCGCCTGTCGCATGGTGTCGCGCGCCGCCGCGTCATCGACCAGGTGCAACAGCTCATCAGCAAAGGCAGAACCGTCGATATCGGCATCGGCGCAGAGCACGCCGGCCCCGGCGTCGACCAGATACCGGGCATTGGTGGTTTGGTGGTCGGCCGTCGCATGCGGATACGGCACGAGCACCGAGGGCACGGCGAGCGCAGCGATCTCGGCCACGCTCGATGCGCCCGAACGCGAGAGCACCAAATCGGCAGCAGCCAGCATATCGCCCATGTTGTCGATGTAAGGCTGGACGCGGTAACGCTTCGCCTCCTCGGGCGTCAGCGCCAAAGCGCGCTCGGTCTCCTCAAAGCCGTCGGCACCCGTCGAATGCAACACATAGAGGTTCTTGCGCGAAAGCAGCTCGTTTTTGAGCGAAACCACGCGCTCGTTGAGGTGCTGGGCGCCAAGTGAACCGCCAAAGACGAGCAGCAGCGTAGCGTCCTCGGGAACGCCAAGTGCCTTGCGGCCGCGAGCGCGATCGCCCTCGATTACCGAGCGACGTACGGGGTTGCCGGTCATGAGCACGTGGTCAGGGTCACCTTCGCGCTCAAAGACCGAACGCGCTGCCGGCACCGAGATGCACACGCGGGCGGCGTGGGAGTTCATCATCTTGTTGGCCAGGCCCGGAACAGAGTTCTGCTCATGCAGCAGATACGGAACGCCTGCGCCCTTGCACCACCCCAGCAGCGGAACCTCGACATAGGCACCAAAACCGACGGCAGCATCGGGCTTGCCGACCTTTGAGAAATGACTGGCGAGCGCACGCTTGGCCTTGTTGACACGCCACAGCGAGGTCAGCGCCGTCCAAGGACGGGAGCGGTCGAAGCCCGTGACCGTAATGGGCACAAAATCAAACCCAGCCTCGGGGACCAGACGACCCTCGAGCTTGCGCGACTGGCCCACGAACACAACGTGGTGGCCACGATCACGCAGCTCTTCGGCCAAGGCGAGCGCGGGATTGATGTGTCCCGCCGTGCCGCCGGCTGCAATAGCAACGGTCATCTTATCGGTCATGGTAGTCCCTTCGTACACGCGGTCCCTGGTCGTCGGTGCGCAGACGCGCCGACGGGTCCGAGTTCAAATCGATTCGATTATATCCGCCGCCCGCGTTGCGAGGGCTGGGGCGCTGAGGACGACCTTGCGGCGCCATTCGCTGACGCGGGCGGGCTGCCGGCTCGGTCGCAGAGCCATCCAGGACGGTAAAACCGTTACGCGAAGATCGCTCGCCGCGCACATGGGGCACGCCGGCGGTACTCTCATCCATAACGGCAAAGCTCTCGCGGCGACGGTCGTACTCATCACGACGGGCGCTCTCGTACGAAACGCGCAGGATCAACCCGGCAAGCATAAGCGACACAATAATCGACGAACCGCCGTAGCTAATAAACGGCAACGGTTTGCCCGTCATGGGAAACACGTTGAGGATGCCCAACGCGTTAATCAAAAACTGCACCGCGAGAATGACCGCGGAGCCAGACGCCATAAGCGCGCCCCGACGATCGGTCGCCTGCTCGGCAATGCGAAACGCCGAGTAGATCAGCATCGCAAACACCAAGAAGAACAGCACGGTTCCGACAAAACCGACCTCCTCGCCAATGATGGCCAAGATGTAGTCATTGTGCGCCTCGGGCAGATACGAGTACTTCATGGTTGAGTTGCCGATGCCGCGGCCGAACAGACCGCCCGAGGCAAAGGCCATGATGGCAAGCGTGGCCTGATAGCCGTCACCATACTCGTCGGCCCAAGGGTTCAAGGCAACCTGAATACGCACCATACGGTACGGCTCTGCGACAAGTGCAATCACGATCACGAGAATGCCGAAGATTAGCACGCCGATGATAAATCTGGGGTCGAGACCCGCAAACAACGCCATGCACATGAGGGTCAACAGGATGATCAGGACAGTACCGAAATCGGGCTGGATAAAGATCAGAAAGAGCGAAATGCCCAGGTAGATACCCATCTTGCGAAGGAATTCGTTGATGTTGCCACCGGGCGAAAAGAAGCGATCAAGCATGATGGCCGAATACGCAATGGCAAATGGCTTTAAAAACTCGGAAGGCTGGAACTGAATGCCGGCGATGTTGAGCCAGCGCGTGGCGCCACGGCTGCCGCTGCCCACCAAGAACACCAAAAACAGTAGCCCTATCATGCCTATGAGGAAGATCCTGAGCACATCCTCCCCAAACCAGTTGTCCGGCAAAACGCGCACGATGGCAATCAGCGCCAGAACACCGACCACGGCAAACGCGGCCTGTCGACCCAGAAAAAACGTCGCCGAGCCATTCTCGTGCAGCGCCTCGACCGAAGACGCCGAGTACACCATCAGCAGGCCAAAGCACACCAAGGTAAACAGGCAGGCCATGAATATCAAACGGGGGCGCATGATACGGGCGGGAACGCCGGCAATATAGCGTTCGCTAAACGACTGCCCGCCGCGGCTGGAACGCGGTGTGATGCGACGTGAGGAAGCACGGTCCGAGTCGGGCCTCCTCATACCTTGTCGGGGGCTCTCCTCTCTCACCGCAACCCCTATTCCATTTGTGATTTCGCTGTAGCGGCAAGCTGGGCCACGTAGTCCTTAAACACGCGGCCGCGCTCCTCATAGCCCGAGAACTCATCGAACGAAGAGCAGGCAGGAGAAAGTAAGATCACGTCACCACGGCTCGACAGCGAACGGGCGACGTCCACGGCGTCGCGCAGGTCATCCGCCTGGGCGATATCCACATCGCCATCGACATCGGCCTCGTCCATAGCGGCGGTGAAGCGCTCGCGCGCATCGCCAAAGCAGACGACCGAGCGTACGTTATCCATAACAACGCGCGCGAAGTCCGTGAGCGGCGTGCCCTTATCGTGGCCGCCGAGCAGCAAGATCACGTCGTCATCGGGAAATGCCGTCAGCGCCTTCTCGACCGCATCGGTGTTGGTCGCCTTGGAATCGTTGACGTAGCGCACGCCGTCAATCTCGCCACACGGCTCCACGCGGTGCTCGAGCGGCTGGAACGAAGCCAGACCGCGGCAGACACCATCGACATCGGCACCGACTGCCAGGGCAGCCGTGGCAGCGCACAGGGCATTGATAACATTGTGATGGCCCGAAATCTTGAGCTCGGACGGGGCGACAAGCTGAGTCTCGACGCCCTTCAGGCGCACGACCATCTTGCCGTCGCGCACAAAGGCGGCATCCTCGCCCTCAGGCTCGTCAAAAGCGACCTTGCAGATGCGACGACCCGGCGTGTAGATGTACTCATCGAACTCGTGAATGCCGGCGTCTTCGACGTCGACAACCACCAGATCGTCATCGACCATATTGTCAAACAGTTTGATCTTGGCAAGCGCATAGTTCTTATGGCTCTTATGCCAGCCCAAGTGGTCGGGAGTGATGTTGAGCAGCACCGCCACGCGAGGGTGGAGCTCGGTGGTCGTAGCAATCTGATAGCTCGAGAGCTCAGCCACAAACCACTCGTTGTGGGCTCGGCCGTCAATCTCGTTGACCGGCGGCTCGCCGATGTTGCCGACAGCAACGCTGGCCTCGCCGGCAGCCTTGAGCAGATAATCAGTCAACGACGTGGTGGTCGTCTTGCCGTTGGTACCCGTGATGGCAATCCAGTTATCGGACGACAGGCGATAGGCAAACTCGGGCTCACCCATAATCTGGGCGGCATGCTCGCGCCCGGCCTTAAAGAAGCCCGAGAACTCCGAGATGCCCGGGCATGTCACGCATACGTCATAGGCACCCTCGACCTGTTCGGTCCCATAGACAAACGACGCACCAGCAGCCTCGAGCGCACGCGTGGCGTCATTGGGCTCAGAGGTGCCGCCGCCATACACGGTAACGGCGCTTACGCGCTCGGGATGTGCCAGCGCCCAGCGGGCGACATCGAGACCGGATTTGCCCTGACCCAAAACGAGCAGGCTAAAGACATCAGCAAGAGGCATGAAAGACCACTATCCCAACTGGAAGAACAAAGCAAGGCCAACGGCACCAAAGGCCGCAGCGATAATCCAAAAACGGATGACGACCTTGGTCTCGGCCCAGCCCTTCTTTTCGAAATGATGATGGATGGGCGCCATAAGGAAGACGCGCTTGTGCGTAAAGTGGAAGTAGACAACCTGAATCATGACCGACAGGGTCTCAACGATAAACAGGCCGCCGATGATGAGGGAGACGACCTCGGTGTTGGTCATGATGGACGTGCAGGCAAACGCGGCGCCCAGGGCAAGCGAGCCGGTATCGCCCATAAAGATGCTCGCCGGATAGCAGTTGAACCACAGAAAGCCCAAGCAGGCACCGGCACACGCGGTGCAGAAGATGGACAGGTTCACGTCTCCGTGCAAAAACGCCATGGCAGCCATGGCGAGCATGGCAATCATGGAGGTGCCGCCAGCAAGACCGTCAAGGCCATCAGTCAGGTTCACGGCATTAGAAAGACCGGCGATCATCAGCCAGCAAAAGACAATGTAGAGCCACGGGAACGAAAGGCCGCAGATAGTGGTCGAAAGAACACCGAGGTCAATCGCCAGGCCGCCGGGAAAACGAATCTCGGGGGCGACGCCGCACCAGTTAACGGCAAGTACCGTAAAGGTGACACAGATAATGGTTAGGCCGATCATCTTGGCATGGGGCGTCAGACCGAGCGAGCGCCCATGCGTAACGGAGGTCAGGTCGTCAATCAGGCCCAGCACGCCGGTCGCCAGCGTGGCGAGCAGCACGAGCACGAGCTCGGTGGTGAGCTTGCCCATCAGCAGGCAGGTCAGCGAGATCGCGACGAGGATGACAACGCCACCCATGGTGGGCGTTCCCTGCTTAACCAAATGACGCTTGGGGCCGTCGGCACGAACCTGCTGGCCGATACCCTCGACCTTAAGCAGCTTGATCCACCACGGCATGAGCAGCAGCGCAATGGCAGCGGCGATGCCAAGCCCCAAAAAAGCCTGATACGTTGGATACGAGGGATTGCCGAACATGGGCTAGCACACACCTTCCACAAAGCGGTCGAGCTCAACAAAGCGGGAACCCTTGACCAGTACAACATCATGTTTTTCAAGCGCGCCGCCCATGCGGTCGAGCACCTGCTGATAATCGGAGAACACCTGGATGCGGTCCTCGTCCATGCCCATCATGCGCGCGGCATCGGCCATAAGCTGGGCCAGCTCACCACCCACGCACGCCAGCATGTCGAGCTTCTTGGCGGCGGCATAGGCGCCCACGAGTTCATGCATGCGAGGAGCCTCATCGCCCATCTCGCCCATCTCGCCCAAGATCGCCATGCGAGACCCCCTGCAGGAAAGCGAACACAGTAGATCGAGGCCAGCAGCCATGGATTCGGCGCTGGCGTTATAGGAATCGTCAATGACGCGGGCACCGCTCTTGGCGCGTTTGATCTCCTGGCGGTGACCGGTGATCGTGAGGCCTCTAAAGGCAGCATCGATCTGCTCGGGCGTCACGCCCAGGCGATAGGCAACCGCGGCGGCCTTAACGGCATTAGGAACGGACTGCACGCCGGGGATGGCAAGCATGGTATCGATCGTCTCACCCTGGCCAAAATCGAGCGTAAAGACCGGACGGCCCTCGTCATCAACACGAATGTCGCGGGCACGGACCTCATCATCGTCCGAGACGCCGGCCAGCATCACGTCGATACCAGCAGGCTGGGCGAACGTATCGCGAATGAACGGCGTAAAGTCGTCCTCGCCGCCCAAAACCAGCAGCGGTAAGAAGTCGCCGTCGGCGCACATACCCTGCACAATCTCGGCCTTAGCGCGGGCGATGTTCTCGCGGCTACCCAAAATGCCGATATGAGAGGTACCGATCTTGCTCACGATGGCAAGGTTGGGATCGGCGGACTGGGACAGGCGCTCGATCTCGTGGAAATGGTTCATGCCCATCTCGAGCACCAGGACCTCGGTATCGGCCGGAGCGGAAAGCACCGTGAGCGGCATGCCGATCAGGTTATTGAAATTGCCCTTGGTGGCCCAGACACGATAGCGCTTGGCGAGCACAGCGGCGAGCACGTCCTTGGTCGTCGTCTTGCCGATGGAACCGGTAATGCCAACGACCAGGCAGCCAAGCTCCAGACGGTACGCGTGCGCCAAACGCAGCAGAAACTCCTCGGGATCATCGGTCAGCAAGATGGCACAGCCCTTGTCCTGCGCCAGCGAGACCAGCTCGGCCTCGGGCTCACGCGTCATCACGACGGCGCCGGCACCCGACTGGACGGCACGGGAAGCAAAATCATTGCCGTCGACGTTTTCACCGGGAAAGGCGACGAAAATCGTCCCTTCCTCGACCTGACGCGAGTCGATAACGCACCCGCGGCATACCCGATCGGCTTCTCCCGTCACGGTTCGGGCCCCTGTTGCGGCCGCGAGGTTGTTGACGGCGATCTCTATCATTGCAGCTCCCCTGTAAACCTAATAATGCTATCGGCGTATTGTATCCCAGCGCCGCGCATGCGTGGTGCAGGGCATGTGAACACCCCTCATATGGGACAACAAACCACGCCCCAAAGATTGTAACCCCCTACTTCGTGTGCGGGATACCCAGCACGTCGAGCGCGTTGGCCATAATGGACTGGAACGGCACCGCAGCGGCATCCGAGCCGCTCGGCGTTCCGTCGAGCGTGATATAGCACAGCACCTTGGGCGATTGTGCCGGTGCAAAGCCCATAAAGGACGACATGTAGTTCTCCTTGAGGTAGCCGCCGTTCTCGTCGGCACGTTCGGCCGTACCGGTCTTACCCGCCACGTCATAGCCGTCAACCGCGCCGCCAACGCCCGTTCCCTCGGACACGACCGTCTGCATGCACGATGTCACCTGGGATGCAGCATCCTCAGAAATCGCGCGCTCGCCTTCGCCCCAGTCTTTCTCGTCGCCTTTGCTGGACTTATAGAAGTGCGGTGTCATCATCACGCCGCCGTTGGCGATGCCGCCCACGGCACGTGCGATCTCAATCGGCGAGACGGACAGTGCCTGTCCAAAGCTCATCGAGCCCAGCGTGGCGCCGTCATACTGGTCACGCTCCTTGACGATACCCAGGCTCTCGCCCGGAAAATCTACACCAGAGCTGTGACCGATGCCCCACTTGTCCACATAGGCGGCAAAGTCGTCGGCACCGATCTTGCGCCCCACCAGGACAAAGCCCACGTTGGACGAACGGCGCATCATCTCGCGCACATCCATGGTCATGGCGTAGTCGCGCTTGTCGGCATCGGTGACGGTATCGTCGCCCACCTTGATGCTCGCCGGCACCTCAAACGACGTACTCGATCGCACGACGCCCAAGTCGAAGCCGGCGCCCGCCACGAGCGTCTTAAAAACCGAGCCGGGCTCGTAGGCGTCGGTGACCAGGCGCAAGTTCATATCCTCGGTCTTGGCGTTTTCCAGATCGGTCTGGTCGTAAGTCGGATACGAGCAGGCTGCCAAGATCTCGCCTGTCGTAGGATCGGTGACCAGCGCCGAGCCGTTCTTGGCCTTTGTCTTCTCGACAGCCTCTGCCAGGGCATCCTCGGCCGCACGCTGGATATTGACGTCGAGCGTCGTCACGATATCAACGCCGTCGACCGCAGCCACCTTTTTATAGGCACCGCCCGCGATATAGCTGCCGTCCCTCGCGCGCTCGCGTACGAGAGAACCGTTCGTGCCGGTCAGAAGCTTGTTGTATTGCTTTTCGAGACCCGTCAAGCCGTCGTTGTCTACATTCACTACACCCAGCACCTGCGATGCCAGATTGCCGTATGGATATACACGCTTCATGGCCTGCTCAAAAAGCACACCGGGCAGGTTCTTCTTCTCCAGCGCCGCAACATCGTCTTCGTCCACCTGGCGCTTGATATACACCCAGGTTCCATCGGACTCGACGAGCTTGCGGCAGGTCTTTTTATCGATTCCAGTTGCCTTGACCAGCGCCGACACCGTCTTGTCAACATCCTCGACAAGCTGCGGGTTCACGGCGATGTTGCGACATTCGACCGACGACGCCAACACGTTGCCGTTGCGGTCGTAGATGGTGCCGCGTTTGGCATAGAGGGTCTGCGCAAGCAGGCGGCGCGCATCGGCACGCTCGCGCAGTTTATCGGCTTCGACAATTTGATAGTCGGCAAGGCGAAAGACGCCCAAGCCCAAGCCAAGCCCAATGAAGCCCATGACGGCTTTGCGGCGAGGCAGAGGCGCGCCTGTGAGCCATTCGGTCGACGAACTCTTGCGCGACCTGGTGTTATGCACTTGAGGGCCGCCCGAGCCGCGAAGTCGCGACGCCGGGTCGTTGCCACGGGACTGCCCGGCGTTGTAAGATTGCCGACCCGTTCCTTGATAACCAGAACGTCCCCGCGACGAGGGACGTCCAGAACCGCGGCCCCCATCGGAACCGCGGCGATAGTCATTTGTCATACTCAGCTACCGTCTTGCTACTGAGCGGTCGCGGTCGCGTTGGCGCCCGTGGCTGCATCCTGCGAAAAGTCAAGTGTAACGCTCTCGCTGGGCTCCACCATGCCATAAGCGCCCGCAAGGTCGCGAATGCGCGTGTCGGCGCCATAGACCGAATGCATGACCTCCAGGTCGGAGCTCTCATCGGTCGCCTTTTCGAGCGTGTTGGTAAGCTCGGCGTTGCTGTTGAGCACCTGGGCCGTAACGCCGGCGAGCGCCACGCGGGCGACGCCGATCGTCATGAAGATAGCCGCAATGATGCAAAACGTTTTAAGAACGCTCATGAAAACCGGGCTTACCGCCTGGTTTGCCTGACGGCCCGCGCCCGTGTAGACATCAAAGCGCGGCGCGCGCTGCTCACGGGGAGCAACGGGGGCCTGCGGCGTCTCACGATAGGCGGGCATGGCGTTCATATCATAGGCGAGTGCTGCGCTTGAAGTGTTGTAGCCCATGATATGCCGCCTCCCATCCCGAGTACGTTGGTAGTGTGTTTAAGCTTCGTTTATGGTGCGAGCGGGAGGTCCAATATCGCGCGGTCGCGCCTACAGACGCTGCGCCACGCGGATTTTGGCTGATCTCGCCCGAGGGTTGCGCTCAACCTCATCAGGCTGGGCAACCAAGGGTTTGCGGGTGATGACCTTGAGTATCGGCACGTTGCCGCACACGCACACCGGAATCTCCGGCGGACACGTGCACCCCTGGCTCATCTCCTTAAAGTGGTTCTTTACGATACGGTCCTCGAGCGAGTGATACGAGATGACGCAGATACGTCCGCCCGGGTTGAGCCACCTGGTGGCGGCATCAAGCCCTCGTTCGAGCACATCGAGCTCGTGATTGACCTCGATGCGAATGGCCTGGAAACTTTTCTTGGCCGGGTGTCCGCCATGCCGACGAGCGGCAGCCGGGATACCCGCCTTGATGATCTCGACAAATTGGCCGGTGGTTTCGATCGGTTCTTGCTCGCGGCGGCGCACGATCTCGCGCGCGATCTGCGAGGCGAACTTCTCTTCGCCGTAGACGCGTAGAATCCGGGCGAGGTCGTGTTCGTTATAGGTGTTGATGACCTCAGCTGCGTTTAAGGTGTTATTACCCGGATCCATCCGCATGTCCAATGGGGCGTCCTCGTTATACGAAAAGCCCCTGCCAGGGATATCGAGTTGCGGTGACGAAACGCCCAAATCGAACAGGAAGCCATCGACCCCGGGCACCTCGGCCGAGCAAAGAAGCTCGTCCAAGTCGCCGAAGTTGCCCTTCAGCAGCTGGTGCGGAACGCCGGGAACCTCGCGGTCCAGACGGGCGCCAGCGGCCTCGAGGGCCATGTCGTCCTGATCGACGCCGAGCAAAAGGCCCGTCTCCCCCACCTGCGCGGCCATCTTTACCGAATGGCCGGCACCGCCAAGGGTGCAATCGCAGACAACGGAGCCGCTCTTTAGCCGCAGCGACTCAAGCACTTCGCCGAGCATGACAGGTTCATGCCGATATTCTTGTGTCAAGATCCCACGCTCCATCCGTTACCCGTGCCTTGCCCTTACGAGAAGAAGAGGTCCAGCAGGGCCCCATCGTCATCGTCCTCATCGGCCGCGGCGCGATCCCAAACCTCAAGGTGGTCGTAGTTGCCCACAACCGTGACCTCGCGGTCGAGGTTCGCCTGCTTGCGGAGAGACTCGGAAAGACCGATACGACCGGCGCTGTCCACGTCCATCGACGTGGTGCGCTTGTTGATCGCCCTCATGAGCTTCTGGTCATTAATGTCACGCGGGTTAAAACCCTCGTGGCCCTCACGACCCGCGAAGAGTCCTTCGACCCACTTATCGAAGGCCTCGGCAGAGAACACGTACAGAGCATCGACATCCAGGGCTTTGAACACGCGAACGTGCTCTCCAAGCTCCTCGCGAAGGGGTGCAGGCAGGGACAGACGACCTTTTGCATCGAGATTGCGCTCGTATGCACCAGTCATTCCCATGTGCGCCCTCCCCTCGGTTACTCAGATGGCACGTACGCGGGGAACCACCCCGCCTGTCGACGTCATTAATAATATGGGGAACCGCCCCATTTTTCAACACCTTTCCCCACCCCTTCCCCCACTCCGCCCCACCACTCCACCCACCATATATCGCAAAACACCCCAAGCATATGTTCGAAAACACAATATGTTGTGTTTACAGCAACGGCGGGATGCCACCTGTGGCACCCCGCCGTTCAACCTCAACCTTCAAGTTGACCTTGAGGCGATTTTTGCGTCCCTTTACATGCCGTTCACATCGCCCCCAAACTCCTCCACCCAAGGCACGTGCGGCCCACCACCGCGACGCCAAGTGGCGAAAAATGGGACGGGCCCCAGATTGCCCATGCGCGCAAAAGTGCGCCGCGGCAATCTGGAGCCCGTCCCCAAATACCTATAAATATGCAGGTCAGCGAGGTGCTAGCGATGTGCTAGCGGATGCGCCGCCAGATAGACCTCGGTCAGTTGCGTACGATCGACATGCGTGTAGACCTGCGTGGTCGATATATCGGCATGTCCCAAGATCTCCTGTAGCACACGGAGGTCTGCGCCGCCCGCAAGCATATGGGTAGCAAAGGAGTGACGCAGCGTGTGGGGATGGAGTCCCACCAGCCCCACCTGGCGCCCGTAGCGCTCACAGATGGTATGGATGCCCTGGCGCGACAGACGGCGGCCGTTCTTATTTAAAAAGACCGCCGAGGTCTCGGTTCCGCGGGCATGGGCCGCCAAGCGAGAACGCCCCTCAGTTACATAGAGCGTCAGAGCTCGCGCCGCGCTTCCCACCAGCGGGGACAGGCGTTCCTTTGAGCCCTTACCGCGAACGAGCACAAAGCCATCGTCGATATGGATATCGCCCACATCGAGCCCCACCAACTCGCTCACACGCAAACCGCATCCATAGAGCACTTCCAAGATGGCATGGTCACGCAAGCCCATCTCGCCCTCGGGGAAATCTTGATCGAGCAGCGCCGAGACATCCTCCACCGATAGATACTCCGGCAAACGCTCAGCCTTTTTAGGCAGGCGCAACGCCGCCGTCGGGTTTTGGGCCACGGCCCCATCGCGCACCAAAAAGGCATGCAGGCCCTTCACGGCAGCAAGCGCGCGCTCCACCGAGGCGTCGGAATAGCCTCCGTCGCGGCGATCGGCGACAAAGCCCTCCACGACCTGACGGGTCACCTCTTCAAAAGACACAATACCCGCCCGCTCCAGATAGGCGCAGTACGTCGTCAGGTCACGACGATAGGCCACAATCGTGTTGCGCGCCAAGCCCCGCTCGACCGCGAGGTAATCGAGATACTCCCCCGCCGCCACGGCGAGCGACGAGGGAGTAGCTTCGGTATGTTCCTTATTCGCCGGCACCCTTAGTCCGTAGCGAGGTTCATGGGCGTCACCTGCAGACGGTCGACACCCTCGTGCTGGCCGATCGAAGCGCGCACGAACTCGCGGAACAGCGGCTGCGGGTTGGTCGGGCGGCTCTTGAACTCGGGATGAGCCTGGGTTGCCACATACCACGGATGCACGTCGCGCGGCAGCTCGACCATCTCGACCAGGCGCTCGTCGGGCGACAGACCCGAGATAACCAAACCGGCGTCCTCGAGCTGGTCACGGAAGGCGTTGTTGAACTCAAAGCGGTGACGGTGACGCTCGTAGACGAGCTCCTCGCCATATGCCTCGCGAGCAAGGGTATCGGCGGCGAGCTTGCACGGATAGGCGCCCAGGCGCATGGTGCCGCCCTTCTCGGTCACGTCCTCCTGCGAGCTCATCAGATCGATGACGCTAAACGGGCCGTCCGGATCGAACTCGGAGGAGCTGGCGCCGGCAAGGCCGACGACGTTGCGGGCGAACTCGCACACGGCCACCTGCATACCCAGGCAAATGCCCAGATACGGAATCTTGTGCTCACGGGCAAACTCGGCCGCGAGGATCTTGCCCTCCAGGGCGCGCTTGCCAAAGCCGCCGGGGACCAGGATGCCCGAGGCGTCGCCCAGAACCTCGGAGACATTCTGCTCGTCGAGGCTCTCGCCGTCGACCAGCTGGACGTCCACATGGCGATCGTAGAAGACGCCCGCATGGTGAAGAGCCTCGATAACCGACAGGTACGCATCGGGCAGCTGCGTGTACTTACCCACGACGGCGACCTTCACCTTGTCGGCGTGATGGTTGGCGTGATTCTGTTTGCGCAGGAACTCGTTCCACTCGCTCATGTCGCGCTCACGCGGATCCAGACCCAGGCGCTCGCAAATGCGCAGGTCAAAGTCCTGCTCGGCAAGCAGCTGCGGAACATCGTAAATGCTCGCGCAATCCTCGTTGGTAAAGACGCAATCGGTGTCGACGTCGCAGAAGCTTGCGATCTTTCCGCGGATAGCGTCATCGATATGGTGGTCGGAGCGCAGCACGATAATATCGGGCTGGATACCAAAGCTGCGGAGCTCCTTGACGGAATGCTGCGTGGGCTTGGTCTTGACCTCGTGGGCGGCGGCGATATAGGGAACGAGCGACACGTGGATGTAGCAGACGTTCTCGGGGCCGGCCTCCTTGCGGTACTGACGGATGGCCTCGACAAACGGTTGGGACTCGATGTCGCCGATCGTGCCGCCCAGCTCGGTGATGACTACATCGGAGCCGGTCTGCTCCTCGATGCGGCGGAACTTGTCCTTAATGGCATTGGTGACGTGAGGAATCACTTGCACGGTACCGCCCAAAAAGTCGCCGCGACGCTCGCGGGCGATCAAGCTCTTATAGATGGCGCCGGTCGTAAAGTTGGAATCGCGGGTCAGGTTCTCATCAATAAAGCGCTCGTAATGACCCAGGTCTAGGTCGGACTCGTAACCATCCTCGGTAACGAAGACCTCACCATGCTGGAACGGGCTCATGGTACCGGGGTCGACGTTCAGATACGGATCGGCCTTCTGCATCGTTACTTTGTAGCCACGCGACTTGAGCAGACGGCCCAGCGAGGCCGCGGTGATACCCTTGCCCAGGGACGAAACCACGCCACCGGTTACGAACACATGCTTGGTCATATTGAGTTACCTGCGCTTCCCGTAGAAGTTGTTTATCCACATCTTACGGGTCTTCATTGTAATACTCGCGCCGCGGACCGTTCGCAATTTTTCTCGCGTGCGATTGCATTTCTCAATCTTGAAACAAAACGCCGCCCGGTTTCCCAGGCGGCGTCGCTGTGGCAAGGGTTACATGCTGCTATCGATCAGCAACCTCGTCCTCAAGCATTTCTTGAACGAGCATGCCGGTACGGACGCCCTCAAGATACCACTCGCCACGTTCGGTGAGGCAAATGCCATTTGCAAGCTGACCGCCGTCGTCGCTATAACGCGAGACGACATCAATCATGCCTTCGGAATCCAAGCGATCGATTGCGGCGCGGACACGATACGGCGAAACCCCCACGCGCTCGGCAAGCGTTTTGCGCGAGAAACCATACGGCCCGCCATTGTCTTCGGTTTGCTGGTCGATCTCCATCAACACCAGCACCTCGACACGCTTCATATCGTTGACACTCGCACGACCCTTGCCCGCCATAGCAGCCTCCTCAAACCGAGCACGAGCATCTAACGCGCCGTGCGCGACCGACACACCTCACGATGGCAGGTAATATCCATCATGCGGCATCCCGCTAAGGATGAAACAGTTACGGTTATTGTATACCGCTCAAATTGTTTCTAGGCAGGTAAACAGCTATTTTTCGCCGAAATAGGCGCTTTATTGATCAAAAAGCCGTACCGGGCGCTAACCCGATACGGCCAAAATGCAATGCAATTACCGCGGTGCTTCAAACTTAGCGATGGAAGAAACCGCGGCGCTCAAACTTGGGCTCGCAGCACACGTTGATACCCAGTTTGCGCAGTACCGTCTCGTCCGTCGGCGAGATGATCACGCTAAAGAAGGCATCGCAACCGCGCAGCTGCTCCAGGCCCGAAAGGACGCGAGCGGCCGTCTCACTCGTGGCCGAGGTGATCGACAGCGCCATAAGCGTCTCGTCGGTGTGGAGGCGCGGGTTTTTGCTTCCCAGGAAATGCGTCTTGAGCTTGCTGATGGGCTCGATCGCCTCATCGCTAATGACCTCGAGCTCAAGGTCGACGCCCGAGACATGCTTGAGGGCGTTCATAATGAGCGAACTTGCGGCGCCCAGGCGCGTGGAGGTCTTACCGGTCACCACGGAGCCATCGGGCATGACCATGGCACCCACGGGACCACCCGTCAGTTGCTCCCTGGTGAGGGCCGCCGAGCGCGCCGGTGAGTAGTTCTTATCGATGCCGGCTTTCTTCATAATAATCTTGAGACGGTCGACTTGCTCATCGCCCACGCCGGTACGGCGCACGTTTTCGACCGCGGTAAAGTAGCGGCGGACGATCTCCATCTTGGAAGCGTCGCGGCAGGCATCGTCATCGGTGATGGCAAAGCCGACCATATTGACGCCCATGTCCGTAGGGCTCTGGTAGGGGCTCTTGCCCAGGATCTTTTCCATCAGGGCACGGACTACCGGGAAGGCCTCGACGTCGCGGTTGTAGTTGACCGTGGTCTTGTTGTAGGCCTCAAGGTGGAACGAATCGATGATATTGGCGTCGTCGAGGTCAGCCGTGGCGGCCTCGTAGGCAATATTGACCGGATGCGTCAGAGGAAGATTCCAGACCGGGAAGGTCTCGAACTTGGCATAGCCGGCGGCGGTACCGTGCTTATGCTCGTGATACAGCTGCGAGAGGCAAGTGGCGAGCTTGCCCGAGCCGGGGCCGGGTGCCGTCACGACAACGAGCGGACGCGTGGTCTCGACAAACTCGTTCTTGCCGTAGCCATCGTCGGACACGATCAGATCGACATCGTGCGGATACCCCTCGATGGGATAGTGCAGCTTGGCGGGAATACCGAGCGCGTTCAGGCGGTTGCGGAACACATCGGCAGCAGGCTGGCCGGCGTACTGGGTGATGACCACAGCCGCGACGGCAAAGCCGTTGCCGCGGAACAGGTCAACCAGGCGCAGCACATCCTCGTCATAGGTAATGCCGAGGTCACCACGAGCCTTGTTTTTCTCGATGTGGTTCGCGTTGATCGCGATGATAACCTCGACATCGTCGGCGATGCTCTTGAGCATGCGGAACTTGCTGTCCGGTTCAAAACCCGGCAGCACGCGGCTCGCATGATAGTCATCGAACAGCTTACCGCCAAACTCCAAATAGAGCTTGCCACCAAACTGCGAGATGCGCTCCTTAATGTGAGCAGCCTGCAGCTCGATATACTTCGCGTTGTCGAAACCCTGGCGCATGTATGGCTCCCGTCCCGTTTCCAATTAATGTTCTAGGCGATTATAACGGAGCAGACCCTCCCCAACGCCCAAGCAATCAACTGGCACCAACCAAACACGCCATCGATAAGTTGCGGTGAAATAGTTCCCGTTTAACCCCTCAAGACGGCCAAACAGGAACTATTCCACCGCAACTTCCCCTTTTTGGTTCAAACAAACCTGGCCTTTGTATCAATAATGGAAACGTCGCAGGTTGAGCATAATCCAGCGAAAGCCCGCCAGAGTAGGCAAAGCGCCCTCTGCACCAACAATGGAAAGCGCCGCAGGCAGAGGACGGACAGCGAGCGCCGTCCAGAACGTACAAGTTGGCATGAAAAAGGCAAGGCATAGACCTTTTGGTCATGCCTTGCCTTTTGAATGACAAATTGTCGTTCTGGACGGCGCGCAGCGTCGACTGGTTGCGCGGTTCGTAGAACCGCGCAACATAAGAGCGCCCCCTCCCGCGCACGGAACGGAAGGGGGCTAAAGGTAGGAGTCTACCGGTGGGTTTACCCCACCGGACAGACGATGACCAGGTGATCCTTTACAGGATCGTCAAGGTTTCCGTGGGGTACCCGTTGGGTACTTAGAGCAGCACGCAGGCGACGGTCAGGATGACGGCGCAGACGACGGAGAGAGCGACGATGAGCTTAAGGGCAAACTTGAGCCAGGTCGTCCACTCGATCTTGGCCAGGGCGAGACCGCCCATGATGGCGCCGGAGGTCGGGGTGAACAGGTTCACGACACCGATGGCGGCGGAGAAGATCATGACCATGACCTCGGGCGAGAAGCCGAGCTTAACAGCCAGCGGTCCCATGATGGGCATGGAGACGGTAGCCATACCGGAGGTCGAGGGGATCAGGAAGGACAGGCCGAAGTAGACCAGGAAGCTCATGGGAGCGAAGATCACGCCGGACAGGCCAGCCAGGGCATTGGCGGCAGCGTCGAGGACGAAGACGTCGAGGCCGGTGTTAGCCATGAGGACGGAGATACCGCGGGCGAGGGCGATAACGAGAACAACGGACATCATGTCGGCAGCGCCGGTGATGAAGGTGTTGACGATCTGCTTCTCGGACAGGCCACCGATGATACCGATCAGGACGGCCATGAGGAAGAACCAGGTGGAAGCCTCGTCGAAGTACCACTGGCCAATGGGCAGGCCGGTGATCAGGGCAGACCAGCCCTGGACGACGGCGTTACCGTCGGCGTCGTAGACAGCGCCAGCGTCGAAGAAGTTGGCGACGCCCTCGTTGAGGTCGGCCAGCGGAATGAAGCCGACGATCATGACGACGAAGGTGAAGGCGAAGGCGATCAGAACACCCTTCTGACGACCGGTGAGCTTGACCTCCTTGTGGACCTCGGAAGCAGCCTTGCCGTGAGCCTCTTCGGCGTCCTTGAGCTCCTGCATCGACAGGATGGTGGAACCCTTGTCAGCCTTGACCTTCTTGGCATAGTTCATCACGAAGACGATGGACATAGCGGTAGTGACAATCCACAGGACGGCACCGAGGCCGATGATGATGGACTGGTTGACCTCAATGCCAACGCCGGTCAGAGCGTCGACGGCAGCGCCGACGGCGAACGGGTTAACCGTGGAGCCCAGGCAGCCGCAGCCAGCGCCGAGCAGGACGGTAGCGGCGCCGACCATGGGGTCGAAGCCAGCAGCCATCATGGTAGCGGCGAGCAGGGCGTAGAAGGGAACGGTCTCCTCGCACATACCATAGGTGGTACCACCGAGGGAGAAGATGAGCATAAGGACAGGAACGAGCATGATCTCGTTGCCCTTAAGCTTCTGCACCAGAACGGCGATGCCGTTGTCCAGAGCACCGGTCTCGGTCATCATACCGAGGAAGCCGCCCAGGATCATAACGAAGAGGCAGACGGGCAGAGCGTCAGCGAAGCCCAGGATCGGGGCGGTGCAGAAATCGCTCAGGCGGGCTGCAGTAACCGCGCCGCCGGACGTGCCGGAGACGATAACGGTAATCACTGCAACAATTGCCAGCAGAGCTAGAAGAATGGTGAACGATGAAGGCATACCGCGCTTTTTCTTAGCGGTCTCAGTCATGGTTCTCATCCCCCCTTCATAAATCATTTAACTTTCTCGCGCGAAGCGGATCTTCCGTGCCGTGCCCACCGCCCGACGCGAGATATTTACCAGACAAAGCCGCTCGGGGTGTGCAGCAAGACACCCCGAGCGAGATGCTAGATGCTCTTACTTGAGCGTGGCGTACATGACAGCCTTGATGGTGTGCATGCGGTTCTCGGCCTCGTCGAAGACCTTGGAAGCGGGGCTCTCGAAGACCTCGTCGGTGACCTCCTGCTCGGTGATGCCGAACTGCTCGCACTTCTCGGCGCCAATCGTGGTGTTGGTGTCGTGGAAGCTGGGCAGGCAGTGCAGGAAGATGGCACCCGGGTTGGCCATAGCCATGACCTCGGAAGTAACGCGATACGGGGTGAGCTGAGCGATGCGCTCGGCCCAGACCTCGTCGGGCTCGCCCATGGAGACCCACACGTCGGTGTAGATAACGTCGGCACCGGTGACGCCGTCCTTGACGTCGGTGGTCAGCTTGATGGTGCAGCCGTTGGCCTCGGCGATGGGCTTGCAGGCCTCGATGACGTCGTCAGCGGGCATGCACTCCTCGGGGCCGCAGGCCACGAAGTTCATGCCGAGCTTGGAGCAGACGACCATGAGGGAGCGAGCAACGTTGTTCTTGCAGTCGCCCATGAAGACGAGGGTCTTGCCCTTGATGTCGTAATTGAAGTTCTCTTGGACGGTCAGGATGTCAGCGAGCATCTGGGTGGGGTGCCACTCGGTGGTCAGGCCGTTCCAGACAGGCACGCCGGACTTAGCAGCGAGCTCCTCGACGTCGTCCTGGGCAAAGCCACGGAACTCGATGCCGTCATACATGCGGCCGAGAACGCGGGCGGTGTCCTCGATGGACTCCTTCTTGCCCATCTGCGACGAACCCGGATCGAGGTAGGTGACGCCCATGCCCAGATCCATGCCGCCGACCTCGAAGGCGCAGCGGGTACGAGTGGAGGTCTTCTGGAAGAGCAGAACGATGTTCTTGCCCTCGAGATAGCGGTGCGGAACGCCAGCGCGCTTCATATCCTTGAAGTTCTTGGAGAGCTTGAGCAGGTACTCGATCTCCTCGGTGGTGAGGTCGAGAAGCTTGAGGAAGCTACGGCCGGAGAGGTTAACACCCATGGTTCGATTCCTTTCGAAGAAATGAATTACGTAAGTATCAGTGTTGCCCGTTTAACGGGCGAAGCCGGTGCGGTTGTAGGGGGACCGCACCGGAAACGGAAAGACTTAGAGGTCCTCGCGCCAGAAGGGCATGCTCATGCAGCGCGGGCCGCCGCGGCCGCGGGAGAGCTCGGCGGAGGGCACGACGAGAAGGTCCAGGCCCTCCTTGTACAGCACGTCGTTGGTGACGGTGTTGCGGGCGTAGACGCAGATCTTGCCGGGCTCGACGCACAGGGTGTTGGAGCCGTCGTTCCACTGCTCGCGGGAGGCCGCGATCGGGTCGCCGCCGCCGCAGGGGATCAGCTTGACCTGGTCGACGCCGGTGGCGTCCTCCAGGACGTGCTCGAGGGTGTCCTCGATCAGGCGGATGTTCACGTCGCCCGGGTTCTTGCCGGCGGTCAGCTCGTAGACGCGCAGGGTGCCCATGATGGCGGGGTGGATCGTGAACTTATCGACGTCGATCTGGGTGAAGACCGTGTCGAGGTGCATGAAGGCGCGCGAGACCGGGATGTCGAAGGCCAGGATGCGCTCGACCTTGGAGTCGGAGTTCCAGAAGATGTTCTGGGCCATGACGTCGATCGCGGCGGCCTGGGTGCGCTGGGAGATGCCGACGGCGAGGGTCTTCTCGTTGATGTTCAGCACGTCGCCGCCCTCGGTGTGGAACTGGCAGTCGCGGCGGAAGTACAGCGAGACGTCCTTGTAGTCGGGGTGGTACTTGAAGACGTACTTGCCGTACAGGGTCTCGCGGTTGCGGGTGACCGAGTACATGCGGTTGAGGTTGACGCCCTCGCCGACGACCGCGAACGGGTCGCGGGTGAAGTAGAGGTTGGGCATCGGGTCGATGATCAGGTCGGACTCGGACTCGGAGTTGACCAGGGAGTCGAGGGTCGTGGACGCCGTGAGGGGCATGTCGATCTCGGACTTGGTCATGCCGGCCATGGTCTTCTTGACGAACTCGAGGTTGTCCTCGATGGAGTCCAGCTTCTCGCGGACGATCTGCGGCATGTGCTGGCCGCGGATGCCTGCCTCGGCGATGTACTGGTCGGTGAACTCGGCGCGGGCGCCGGGGACCTGGTCGAACACCTCTGCGACGAGGTTCTCGAGATAGAGGACCTCCACGCCCTGGTCCCTCAGGATCTGGGCGAAGGTGTCGTGCTCCTGCTGCGCGACCTCCAGGAACGGGACGTCGTCGAACAGGAGTCGCTCGAGCTCGTCGGGCGGCAGGTTGAGGAGCTCGTCGCCGGGACGGTGCAGGCAGACCTTCCTGAGCTTGCCGATCTCGGAAGGCACGTGCAGACCTTTCGTCATGGCCTCCTACCTTTCTTTCGGGCCCTTGTCAGGGCCGATTCGTTAGCGCCCCTCCGTGTGAGGCGTTATTGCTGACGACATATTTATATCCAAAATCAGCTCATACTTCCACCTTGCCCCCGAACGGTTTTTTATAGGGGGTGAACGGCATACACATATACTTCACGCATGGCACACTTCATCTTAATAAAGCGTATTTACGTGCTTAAACGCGTTTTCAATCCTAAAATCAAATGGAACTTAACTTTGTTAAACCATCCTCAAATTGCATATTTCCACTAAAGCTATGAATAGAATTAGCGATTCATACCGCGTCTCAACCATTTTCATTTTTATTCAGAAAAAAGTTTGTCCTATTCATTTCTGGTAAACAAATTACCGTTTACCAGACGCTTGATACCGTTCACCGGAAGCTCAGTATAAGGCCCAGCGGATACCGGCTCGCTTTACGGCCCCATTTGTAACAACTTGACTTCTCGGTATAGAAAAACGGACCTGCTTCCCCCTGGGAATCGGGTCCGTTTTCGATTATCTTCGGCCAATTTAGATAAGGTCCTCGAAGATCATCGGAATCCTAGCGATCGAACTCCGCCAGTGCCTCGCCCAAAAGCCTCAGGCCCTCGCGCAGAACGTCCTCGCTCGCGCAGTAGCCCAGGCGTGCGCCACAGGGAAGCTCAAAGCGGCTGCCGGGTACCAGCAGCACTCCCCTCTCGGACAGCAGGCGCTTGCAGAACTCCTCGTCGTCCTCGGGAATATCAAGCTGGATAAACGAGGTGGACACGCCCTGCGGCGCCGTCCAGAAAACGCGGTGCTGCGTATCGATCCAAGCCTGCGCGATATCGCGGTTGCCAAACACGATCTTGCGATTGCGCTCGAGGATCTTGTCCTTGTGCTCAAGCACATAGGTCGCCAGGGCATCGTTGAACACGCCGCCGCAGATCATGGTGTAATCGCGATAGGTGCGAATGCGGTTGGAAACCTCTTCATCGGCAACGACCCAGCCCACGCGAGCGGCAGGCGTCGAGTAAGTCTTAGACACCGAGTTGGTGACGATGGCTTTCTCGTACACATCGGCCATCGACATAAAGGACTCAGTGTTTTCGAGCGGCAGATACACCTCATCGCACAGCACATAGGCGCCCACCGAGCGGGCGATCTCGGCAATCTGTCCGAGCGTATCGGCATCAAGCACCGTACCGATGGGGTTCGATGCGTTGTTGATGCAGATGAGCCTGGTGGTGGGGCGAACCAGGCGCTTGAGCTGTTCGATATCGGGCTTCCAGCCGAGTTCCTCGCGAAGCTCCCAATACTCGACCTCGGCGCCCAGCGTGCGCGGAATCTCGTAGAGCGGCGCGTAGGTAGGCCACTCGGCGATAACGTGGTCGCCGGGCTCGACCACAGCCATGATGGCGTTGAGGTTAGCGCCCGTGCAGCCATTGGTCTGCAGAATGTGATCGGGATTGACCTCCCGACGATACAGCTTGGCAACCACGGCCTTAAACTCCGGCGAGCCCTCGATCCAGCCGTAGTTCATCTTCTCGCGGTCCAGGCGCTCGTAGAACGTGGCGCTGCCCTGTTCATCGAGCGCGCGCAGCTCGCCCATGGTGAGCGACGAGATCGTCGACTGGGCGATGTCCCACGTGGCGCTCTTCTCCCAAACGTTGAGCCATTCCTCAACGCCAATCGTCTTGATGTCCATGGCCAAGCTCCTTACAAAAGCAGTCATCCAATCGTGTTGACGTTCCTCATACAAGATTGGGGCGGTGCGAAAACCCGCACCGCCCCAATGGGAGACATCTAATGACAGCTAGATGTATATATTATGACCTGTACGGGTCCTTGAAGACCCTAGAGGTCCTCGCGCCAGAAGGGCATGCTCATGCAGCGCGGGCCGCCGCGGCCGC
>CAJMHR010000001.1 GCA_905213265.1 uncultured Collinsella sp. | reverse complement strand
TATAACCGTGCAACGGAAAAGAGCCGCCCTTTCGGACGACTCAAACTGTAATGGGGCTAAAAAGACTGGTGGAGTACATGGGCTGGCGGATCGGCGTGTCGATGCAGGTGCCGTTTGTTTCCAGACTGTGTATCTGCGCGTTGGAGAACCTGTCTCGCGCGCACGCCATGTTGTCAATGGGTTACAGTATGAACGGCGGCTATGTTTCCGCCAACGCACGAGAGGGTCGTCAACAAGGAGGATGCACGACGATGCAGCGTGCCAAACAGATATCGGAGTCCATCGAACTGGGCATTATCCTGGCGCTCGCCGGCGGCTTTATGGATGTGTATTCGTACATTGGGCGCGACCATGTTTTCGCAAACGCGCAGACGGGCAACATCCTGCTTGTGGGCGTGAGCATCTCGGAGGGCAATTGGGCACTTGCGGGGCGCTACTTCTTCCCTGTGGTGTCGTTTGCCGTGGGCATTATGCTTGCCGACCTGGTACACGAACGGTTTGGCAGCGTGATTCACTGGCGCCAAGTGACGGTGTTCTTTGAAGCCGTCATCTTGCTGGGTGTGAGCTTTATCCCGGGCGGCAATTTCAACCTGCTCGCCAACTGCCTCACCTCGTTTGCCTGCGGCATGCAGGTCGAGAGCTTCCGCAAGATCCACGGTCACGGCATCGCTACGACCATGTGCATCGGCAACTTGCGCAACGCGCTGCAAAACGTGGACGATTACATCATCACCCACAGGCGCGGCTTTTTGGAAAACGGCCTGCTGTACTTTGGCGTGATCTTTACCTTTGTGTTTGGCGCCGTGTTGGGCAACTGGTGTATTGAGCGCATGGGCCTGCACGCCATCGTCGTGGCGAGCTTGCTGCTGTTTGTTGCGTTTGCCATCATGTTCATCGACCGTGAGCGCGACTTGCGCTTACGCTGGAAGGTTGCGGCCGAGGCTTGGAAAGAGGGCTGCCAAAAATAACGGCAGGATACGGCAAGGGGCTGGCCCCTTTGTCGCACTGATCATTATTGGGGAGGGGACGGCCATCTCGGCCGCCCCCTTTTTTGAGTCTTAAGCGCTAAGGTGCATGTTTGTAATGACAAGATTTGACGTCAGCAAAGCGTGTTGCTTGAGGCTATAGAATAAAAATGTCATCTTTCCAGCTATGATTATTAGTTGAGGGGATGGACATATGCCAGAGCTTTTTATTCAAAATAAGACGACAGTAATCAAGTTGATGGCGCTCTGCATTTTATCTGCCCTGGTGGAGCTGTCTGTTGTTAAAGCTGAATCGTTGATAATAGACTATGGCCTGCTTCGCTCTAATTATCGTAACGTTTTATGCATTGGGTTAGGCCTGCTAGTATTGCTCTCAGTTGAGCTGGTGACAAACCTGTTCAGATCAAAATATGCGGAGCAATTGGCTTCCGATGGCGCTAACTGCTTCTATAGATTGCTTGCCCGCCATGCTTTAGAGCGGCCCTTAGTTTTAGCAAAAGACAGTGACTACCTGTTATCGCGCATTGAAGAGGCTGGGAACCTACAGCCGATGATTGGAATATTTACAACTGCGTTTCTTCCGTGCCTAGTGACGGGTTTGGTATCGTTTGTGGCGCTATCTAATATCTCTTTGTTGCTTTTGATTCCTGTTTGTGTTTCGGCATTGTTTATCTCGCTTCTATATCCGTTCGCTCTTAGTAAGCTATCGACTAAGAGCGAAAAGGCATTGGAGGCCCAGGCGAGGGGTTCTGCTTATTTAGCCCAACTAATAAATTGTCGACTTTACATTCGTATTTCTCGTTCAATTAACTTGGAATTACTTCGCTATAAAAAGATGCTTAAAGCCTGCAGGAACTCTCGAGTTGAGGAGAGTGTCTTTGCGAGATTGGCAACTGAAATAGTTGACGCTGGCAACATCATTACTGGCTTGCTTTCAGTTCTGCTGCTTATTTTCCTTGTGTCAAAGCGCGGACTGACGGTCGGGATTGCGGTGCAGAGCTATCAACTTGTACTTCTATGCTATTCTCCTTTTCCTCTTGTTCTGAATTGTTGGGCTCAGCTTCAGCCGTCGTTTAGATCGTTGCACCGTGTCTTGGAATTACGTCGTCTTTTGGAAGCTGAAAAACCTAATTTGATATGTTTCGATCACGCTGATCGAATTAGTTGGAAAGGAATCATTCTCTCGTTTTCGTCGAACGAAACTAATGAGAGGATAACAATTCCAGATTGCACGATACAGGCACCTTGTCTGGTTTTAGTAAGCGGCCCTAATGCATGTGGTAAATCTTCATTTCTGGAAGTATTGAACGGATTATTGTCGCCAGTTGCTGGCAGACTGTGTGTTAATGAGTCTACTGTCATTTTCGATGGTTCGACTTTAATCCAGCTACCCTGCGCAACTATGCCGCAAAGACATTTGATAATGGGGGGAACTTTCAGGAAGGCTCTTTACTATGGTCTTGTAGATATTGACTCTGAAAAACTCATCTATCTTTTGAAGGGTTTTAGCCTCGATAAATTATTTGAAGTAAATCCCATCATTGGAGCTAGGGGACACAATTTGTCTGGCGGAGAACTGGCTTCTCTATTACTTTGTAGGGCCTTTCTGAGCAGTTATTCTATTATTATTTTGGATGAGCCTTGCAACAATTTAGATAATGCTTCGATATCCTTTTTGAAGATGGTGGTTGCGCAGGAGATGAAAGAGCGAATCGTCATCATTGCGGATCATGGACATGGTTTCGAACAATTTGCAGACTATGTAATGCAGTTTCAGGAGCCAGAAAAAACTATCTAGCTCCTGAACGTTGCTACGAACTGCTTTTTGCGATTTATTCGAGATGCTCTTCAATCCGAGCCCTCAGAAGGGCAATGGCTGTGGGTATTCCAATTGCGGCGGCCAATTCGGCTTTATCCAAAACCTGTATGCTAAAGCACGATTGTTTATCACATTGAAGGACGATAACTGAAGATAGCTTCACTTCCCGTTGGCTGAATATGTCGTAATCTCCAAATAGGAAGTTACCTTTTATTGTGTAATTCGGTATGTTCGTTACGCACTTCATCTCAAGTCTGTTTAGGCCATAATCGAACACCGCAACTTCCTTGTGTTCGATGATGAGCGCAACCCTGGGCATGTTACTAAAACCACCGTCGACGACAGTAAAGAGTTTTTCATTTGCATCGTCATAAACGGTATATTTTAGACTCAATAGCTGTCCTAGTGGACCCGTGAACCCATGTCTTTTGATATTGAGGTTGTCTCCGGCTGGGTTGATGAGAGCTAGAGCATGCGGATAAGGGTTACCTTCAATTGAGATTCGATATTCGTTTGTAACCGTCTTGCTCGATTTAGGACCAGTAGCCACCACGCGTCATCGCCTCGATCGAATTGGAACCGACTTCTGCTTCGTGCGGAGAATTGCGCAGTATGTTGCAGTACATGCAGCTGCAATAACCGCATGGGCAATTTCTAACAAAATGAATGACGCTATTTACTGCATGCATGTTAAATGGACGAATACTTCTCATGATCTGCCTCCCATTGTTCGATTGTTTCTGACTGTTCTATTACCTTCTTCACCTCCTCAACACTGTTGAACCCTAGGTTTTCAATCGACGAGTACTCAACGTAAACAGAAAACCTGCTTTCAAGATAAATAAGCAGTCGAACTAAATCTGATGAGGACAAGTTGAATGGCGGGTCGGTCAATTGCTGATTTCTTAGATTTTGGTCAAATTGAGTCAAATCCAAATCTCTAATATTGCTTATCGCTTTTTCGATTTCTGCGTAGATGGTTTCATCTTTACGATATGCTGTCATTTCAGCACCCCAATATCGAAATCAAACAACTCGTTCTCGATTGTTTTGCAGCATAGTAATGATTCTTCTGGATCTAAGCTGGCTGAGAAACAGGGCATTCCTCTTAGTCGAAGTTCTCTTGCTGCTTGAATTGCTTTATCGCTAGATGAATAGCTTATTTGAAACCTATGCGTCTCCAACCCTTCAGTGGCGTCAAGTACTTCGTTTGTAATTTCAAATTGAACTTTCTCTGCTTGCGTTAGCGTTTCAATTATGGGCATGAGTCCAAGCATTATGTCGTAGTCGGCTATCGTGTATGGGATATTGATAATGGCCAAGTCAGGGCAGAAAGCTCGACATGCAGCAATCGATCCTAATCCGTAATCTCCGTAAATGTGGTCGTCGTATTTCATAAGCACATTGGGCGTTTCTAATAGAGCTAGGTCGGATTTATCATTCTCAATGATGATGTTGATCTGCTCATTCATTTTGATGACGGCGGATTGGCCACCATCAAAACTAAGGGTGTTGCAGCCCCAGATTTCATTTAAAGGATTGAAGCTCAAAGCGCATAGATTGGGATGGTGCTTTCTCATCTCGCTAACGATGCTACTAAACGTAATTGTTGAATCGGCGGGTGTATATAGATTCCCGACAACAATTTTTGGTATCAGGGCTAATTCCTGCATGTCGCTTTTGCTAGACTCAATTTGTTCAGTGGCGAGTTGACTGACAACCTTCTTATTTACAGAATGTGCATAGGTTTCAGCGTGTTTACTAAATTCTATGAGTCCTGTGGCGCTTTCTTTCGTCGATAAAACGACAACCAGGTCTGATTCATCGATTGTCGTTACATAGTTAATTCGATTTCTTATGCCAATTTCTTTGCAATTAACAAGGTTGGCAACATCTACGCCGTCCGGTAGAATGCCGCATGGTGTTGATACCCGAATATTGTAGCCAACTCCTAGCAATCCAATTAGAAGAGGATAGTCAGCTCTCGTGAAAGATATAAGTCCAATTGTCTTCATGATTATTATCGCTTGTTCCTTTTAAGAGCCGTTGTAATGGACACTTCGTGTCTATGAAGCTCAAAGCGAAGTATTTTCTGATTAAGTCGATCAAAGGCAATTCGTTTTGAGTTGTCGCATGCTGTTCGTTTGTAATCAGGGCTAATTACTCCTTTGCAATCTGCGCTTTTAATGCATTGAGTGCACAGCTGAAATGCCCAACATTTTTTACATGAATCGCTGGTCAGCTTTGAAACATTGATCATCTTTTCAATTTGACCTAAATCAAATCCTGAATCCAATGTACCGATATACATGTCCTTGGTTGTTTCGCTGACCCTTTCGCAAGGAAGAAGCGCTCCTGCTGTTGTCACAAATAGACGCGTAACTCCTGGCTCGCATGGACCACCGGGTATAGCTTTTGTTGGGATGTTCGAAGGTGCAAATCGCTTAATGTTTTGGTTGATGCTTGCAAGCGTATATGAAGCGAGCCTATCGCTGCAGTTTCCTTTTTCGATCTTGCGCTCGTCCATAATTCTTGCTTTAAATAAGGCGTAATTCAGTTGACTTGAGAACTTGTCATTGTAGGGGGCGATACGTCCGTTGCGTTCCAAGTAGTTGAATTGAACATCGCAAGCCTCGATATCCTTATCATTTATAAAGGAAGAGACTGTTTTATAGATGTTGTTCGTGTCGACTACGGCATTAAAATGAATATATTTGTTGCGTTCAGGATGGTTGTCTAAAATCATATGAACATTGTCTATAACTGCTTGGTATGAGGACTCACCATTAGCGTAATGCCTAGACTTATCATGGATTTGCTGCGGCCCGTCAAGACTGATTAGCAAATAGAATTCATGTCCAGAATCGAAGAAGAATTTAACCATATCTTCAGATAAAAGAGAGCAATTGGTTGTAATTCGAAATGAGATGTGTTTTCCTTCAAATACCTGTTCTGCATATTGAGTAATTAGCTTAATTTCACTAAATCGAAGGAGAGGTTCTCCTCCATAAAATGCTACGACCGGGTTTGGGTTGTCAATCGAGTGCATCTTAAAGAATTCGATTGCATGTTTGGCCGTCGAAACAGACATAGAGTTATGACTGTGGGTTCTGTTGTATAAGGAGTTTTCGGAATAGATACAGTAATCACATCGGAAGTTGCAAGATTGAGTCAGCTGAAGGGTTATCATCCGTAAATTTCTTTCCAGCTTAACTTTCAAAAGGTCAATTGATGGATAAGCGACATCCTGCAATGGCGAATCGCAGCAGTAGCCACATGATTGTAGTAACTGGAATTCTTGGTCTGTTTTATAGGAGTCGGGGCAAACTTCGCCTGCTTGGACTTCTGAGATGTAATTGAAGAGATCTTTGCTTACTGCAAGTATCTCGTTTCGATTGGCATCATAAATGTAGTGGCCCAAGAGGGTCTTTATGGGTAGAACTAACATCTCTACCGCCTCTTTCATTTCACTAATGTTATTTTAGTGAACTAAGATGTTTACTATAAGGTAACCATTTATAAACGTATTGTCAAACATATATTGCTAAAACAGAAACAATTTATAGACTGAGTGGTCGTATCCTTTGGGCGATTGCTTCTATAATCTAGCCTTCGCTGCTGTCGGGAGGGAAGGTCTAGGACTCCGTTATCATGTTGAAACGCTTTAACTAATTTGACGTTCTCACGTGTTTTTCGTTTCAAAAGCGTTAGGATGGGACTCATAGCGTGGGGCGTAATGGATGCCCCGCACACGATGGGAGGCTATCAATGGCTAATCGTTTCGTTCTCAATACCATCTCTTATCATGGTTCCGGCGCCATCAAGGAGATCCCCGGCGAGCTTCAGCGTCGCGGCTACAAGAAGATCTTCGTCTGCTCCGACCCCGATCTGGTCAAGTTTGGCGTTACCGCTAAGGTGACCGACGAGCTCGACGCCGCCGGCATCGCTTGGAGCCTCTACTCCGAGATCAAGCCCAACCCCACCATCCAGAACGTCAAGGACGGCGTCGAGGCCTTCAAGGCCGCTGAGGCTGACGCTATTGTGACCATCGGTGGCGGCTCCTCCATGGACACCGCTAAGGCCATCGGCATTATTATCAACAACCCCGAGTTCGCCGATGTCCGCAGCCTCGAGGGCGTTGCTCCGACTAAGAACCACGCCGTGTTCACCATCGCCGTACCGACGACCGCCGGTACCGCCGCCGAGGTGACCATCAACTACGTCATCACCGACCCCGAGAAGGTCCGCAAGTTCGTGTGCGTCGACACCAACGATGCCCCCGAGGTCGCCGTCGTCGACCCCGACATGATGGCCTCCATGCCCGCCGGTCTGACCGCCTCCACCGGCATGGACGCTCTGACCCACGCCATCGAGGGCTACACCACCAAGGGCGCTTGGGAGCTTTCCGACATGTTCCACTTTGAGGCTATTAAGCTGATCAGCGAGAACCTGCGCGACTCCGTCGCCGAGGCCAAGTCCGGTCAGCCCGGCTCCGGCCGCGAGGGCATGGCTCTTGGTCAGTATGTCGCCGGCATGGGCTTCTCTAACGTCGGCCTGGGCATCGATCACGCCATGGCTCACACCCTGTCCGCTCACTACGACACCCCGCACGGCGTCGCCTGCGCCATGCTGCTGCCGATCGCCATGGAGTTCAACAAGCCGGTTTGCGCCGAGCGCCTGGCCAAGGTTGCCGTCGCCATGGGCGTTGACACCACGGGCATGAGCACCGACGAGGCCGCCGATGCTGCCATTGCCGCCGTCAAGCAGCTTTCCGCCGACGTGAACATCCCGCACGTCTGCGAAGCCATGAAGGCTGACGAGATCGAGGTCCTGGCCAAGGACGCCATGGCCGACGCCTGCTTCCCGGGCAACCCGCGCGAGGCGACGCTCGACGACGTCATCGAGCTCTTCAAGAAGATCTGCCCGGCTGCCTAACTTGGTTCGGCGGGCCCCTGCCCGTTAGCCCCACAATCGTCCTCGGACATGTCGGAAGCCCCCGCTGCGCACTTCGTGCGGCGGGGGCTTCCTCCGTCCTGCGGAAAGATTGTGGGGCTAACGGGCAGGGGCCCGCCGGCTCGTTGTCGTGGCGGGCACTGTTCGGAAGAGCTCGATGGGTCATCTCGCTAGGCAAAAAGATGGTTCGCGGTGGTATTGTTGCTGTGGGTTTCATTCGATATGAAAGGGTGATTTTGGTGTCCAAGATGGATTCTACGCTCTCCTATATTACTGACCAGTTGAAGGCGCTTACCTCGATTGCTTCGCCTACGGGCTATACCCGTGCGGCTACTGACTATCTGATGGAGACGTTGCGCGATATGGGCTTTGGGCCCGAGCGCTCCAATAAGGGCAACGTGCTGGTTGAGCTTGGTGGCGAGGGCGAGCCGCTTGTGTTGGCGAGCCATGTCGATACCCTGGGCGCCATGGTGCGCTCCATTAAGGACAATGGCCGCTTGCGTCCCACGACGCTCGGCGGGCATCAGTGGTCTACGGCCGATGGCGAGAACTGCACCGTTTACACGCGCGATGGCAATGTCTTTACGGGTGTGGTTCTTAACACCGAGCCTTCGGCGCATGTGGCCGATGAACCGGTCAAGACCATCGAGAAGAACATGGAAATCCTGCTCGACGAGAATGTCGACAGCAAGGACGACGTGCTTGAGCTGGGTATTCAGACGGGCGATATCATTGCCATGGACCCGCGTACCACGGTGACGGAGAGCGGCTATATCAAGAGTCGCTTCCTTGACGACAAACTGTCGGCCTCCATTTTGCTGGGCTTGGCGCGTGCGGTCGCCGCTGGCGAGGTGACGCTTTCGCGCAAGGTATCGCTGCTCTTTACGGTGTACGAGGAGGTCGGCCACGGCGGTGCCTTTGTGCCGGCCGACACGCGCGAGATGATCAGCGTGGACATGGGCTGCGTGGGCGACGACCTGGGCTGCACCGAGCGCATGGTTTCGATTTGCGCCAAGGATTCGGGCGGTCCGTACAACTACGACCTGGTGACCACGCTGTCCAATATCGCGCGCGAGCTGGAGCTCGATTACGCCATCGACGTGTACCCGCATTACGGTTCCGACGTCGAGGCCACGCTCTCGGCCGGCTACGACATTCGCCATGGTCTGATTGGCCCCGGCGTGTACGCGAGCCACAACTACGAGCGCAGCCACATCGACGGCGTGCGCAACACCTTCGAGCTCGTCCGCGCCTACGTTCAGCGCTAGGGAAGCAGTTTTCGACTCGGCTGACCAATCGCTAAGGCCCGATTTCTCGGGCCTTTTTTCGCTTTAAGTCGTTTAGTATTATGATATATGTAATCTATTAACTAAACGCGTAAATTACTTAACGAGGTGATGCGGCATATGAATACATCTGAGTACTTATCTATGGGTGATGCCGCCCACCTGTTGGGCGTTACGAAAGCCCGCATATCGCAACTTGCCGCATCGGGGACGCTTGTGTGCGATATTGTGGGCGGCCGGAAGATGGTCGAGTACAATTCTGCGATCGCCTATCAAAAGGTCCGCAAGCGAGGACGCCGTCCTGCGGCCGATGTGGGACGCAAGTTTACGCTGATGTCGGCCGACCATGAGGTCGCGCATGTCTCATTTGATCCGACGCGCGAGTTTTCCTTCGAAATCGCCGAGGTCCTCGATGCGCAACGAATGCCGTTTGGCACATGCTCGAGCTCTTCTCCAACGGTGAACAAGCGGGAGCTCAATGCGTGGTGGGGGCATCGGTCGGTGCCCGATGTTCGCCCCGGGCTTATCTCGCGTTACCGCGAGCTGGGGATTGTCAACGGCGTTGAGGTGCCGGTTCAGTGCCTGGGCCTCTCGCTTTCGGATTGCTATTGGCTGCGCCCGGCAGAATGCGACGGGCTCGAATGGCGAAACCTCAATTACTTCGAGAATGATTTTGAGCGATCGGCGCCCGAGGGGCGTTCGGGTTGGCTGGAGGGCATCGGCCTTAAAAATCCCGACAACACATCCGAGGGCGAACTTCCTAAATCGTGGATGATCCGAAACGGCATTCGCGTTTTGGCTAAAGGGTGCGGCATGGACGACCAACGGCCCTTTAACGAGGCGGTTGCAACGGCTCTACATCGTCGCTTGCTGTCGGAGGGCGAGTTTGTTCCTTATACGGTTGAGCGCATGTTCGATGGCCCCGTGTGCCTGTGCGAGGATTTTCTTGACGGCCGCGAGGAATATGTTCCGGCTGTTTACATTAAGAACGCCCTTGGCGGCCAGCGAGGAAGCTCGACGTACGACCGGTACTGCCGCTTTCTTGGTAAGCATGGAGCAGACGAGGCTGCCGTGAGAAGGTCTATGTCGCAGATGATCGTTTGCGATGCCCTTTTGGCCAACAGCGATCGCCATTGGCGAAACTTCGGCATCATCCGCAATGTCGATACCCTGGAGATAAGGCCTGCACCGCTGTTCGATAGCGGCAACTGTCTGTGGTATAACGTGCCAACTGTCGTGCTCGCAGCTGGGGAGTTTGGGTTTTCCGCTAAGCCGTTTGGGCCCAATCCTTCCGTCCAGCTGGCGCTTGCGGACTCGCTCGATTGGTTCGATTCATCGCGGCTCAACGGATTTGTTGATGAAGCGATTGAGATTCTTTCGCAGAGCGAATGGGCGACGGCGGAGGGCCGGCTCGAGTCCATTCGCCGCGGTCTGGAGCGTCGTGTTATCGAGGTGAATGCCGCTGTTGAAGTGCTTCGACACGTGCGGCGATAATCCTGCGGCTACTTGATGGCTGCCGTAACGGTGCCGCCGCCCAGGACGACGTCGCCGTGGTAGACGACGACGGCCTGGCCGGGGGCGATGGCGCGCTGCGGCTCGTCAAAAGTCAGCAGCATTTGCCCGTCGGCGCCACGTGTAAGGGTCGCTGCCTGGTCCTTTTGACGGTAGCGGTACTTGGCGCCCACGCGAACGCCGCCGGCATTGAGCTCAGCCTCCATGCGCTCTGCCGGCGCGCTCCAGATCCAGTCGTTGGCCGTGAGCGCCGCGGCGGTCAGATCTTCCGCCTCGCCCAGATGCACGGTGTTGTTGGAGGCGTCGACGCCCGTTACGTACACGGGATGCGCCATCGCGACGCCCAGGCCCTTGCGCTGGCCGATGGTATAGCGCAGCGCGCCGTTGTGGCGTCCGACCACGCTGCCGTCGCGCCACACAATGTCGCCCGGTGTAGCGGCATGTCCGCAGCGGCGCTCGATATAGCCCGCGTAGTCGCCGTCCGCGATAAAGCAGATATCCTCGCTTTCGGCCTTCTTGGCGTTGATGAAGCCCTGTTCGTCGGCTATGCGGCGTACGTCGCGCTCCTTGTCCAGGCCTGCCAGCGGAAAGATCGTGCGCGACAGCCGCTCCTGCGTAAGCGAATACAAAAAGTAACTCTGGTCTTTTTTGGGGTCCTCGCCGCGATGCAGCTGCCAGGTGCCGTCGGGCGCCTGGCTTGTTTTGGCATAGTGGCCCGTGGCGATGTAGTCGCAGCCCATATCCAGCGCCGCATCCAGCAACGCGCCAAACTTAATGTGGCGGTTGCAGATGATGCACGGGTTGGGCGTCAGCCCTTCCTGGTAGGCGGTCACAAAGCGCTCGATCACGTTGCGGTCGAAGGTTTGCTGCAGGTCGAGCACATGGTGGGGTATCCCCAGGCGCTCGGCGACGGCCTTTGCATCGGCGATGTCGCGGTCGACCTTACTCATGCCTGTTGCGGGATCGGGCGCGGGGCAGGTGAGGCGCATGGTGGCACCGACGCATTCGTAACCCTGACTTTTGAGCAGATACGCGGTCACGCTGGAATCGACGCCGCCGCTCATGGCGACGAGCACGCGCTTATTGTGCATGGGGAGGTTCTCCTTGGTGGCATGTGGCCAAAAAAGAAAAGCGGCGCGGGAGGCTGGTTCCGCGCCGCAGACATTGTAGCAAGTTCGGGCGTCCTGTGGGACACCCTGTTGGGATGAGCTCAGGCTGCCAGAAGAGAGGGGAGACCGGCGTGCCCTGGACTCGTTCTAAGAACGAGAAGCTCTAGTCCTGGAAGAGCGCCGTGGACAGGTAGCGCTCACCGGTGTCGGCGAGCAGCGCCACGATGGTCTTACCCTCGTTCTCGGGGCGCTTGGCCAGCTGCAGCGCGGCCCACACGGCGGCGCCGGACGAAATGCCCACGAGCACGCCCTCCTTGTGGCCCACGGCGCGGCCGGTGGCAAAGGCGTCGTCGTTCTCGACGGGGATGATCTCGTCATAGACCTGGGTGTCGAGGACGTCGGGCACAAAGCCGGCGCCGATACCCTGGATCTTGTGCGGGCCGGCCTGGCCCTTAGAGAGCACCGGGGAGGTAGCGGGCTCAACGGCGACAACCTGAATCTCGGGGTTCTGCTCCTTGAGGAACTCGCCCACGCCGGTCACGGTACCACCGGTGCCGACGCCGGCAACGAAGATGTCGACCTTGCCGTCGGTGTCGTCCCAGATCTCGGGGCCGGTCGTTGCCTTGTGAATGGCGGGGTTGGCGGGGTTCACAAACTGGCCGGCGATGATGCTGTTGGGAGTCTCCTTCTGCAGCTCCTCGGCCTTGGCGATAGCGCCCTTCATGCCCTTGGAACCGTCGGTGAGTACGAGCTGTGCGCCATATGCCTGCATAAGCTTGCGGCGCTCGACGGACATGGTTTCGGGCATGGTGATGATCACCTTGTAGCCGCGGGCGGCCGCCACCGAGGCGATGCCGACGCCGGTGTTGCCGCTCGTGGGCTCGATGATGGTATAGTCGCCGCCGCGCACGAGCTTGCCTGCCTTCTCGGCCTCGTCAATCATGTTCTTGGCGACGCGGTCTTTAACGGATCCGGCTGGGTTGAAGTATTCCAGTTTGACGAGCACGCGGGCCTTGAGGTCCTCGTCGGCCTCAAAGTGGGTGAGCTCCAGAAGCGGGGTGTGGCCGATAAGCTGATCGATGGACGTGTAAACCTTGCTCATGGTGAACCTCCAAAGTGTTCAAGTTGCTGGTTGCCGTGTGGTTTCACAGTGCGTGTAGCAGCTAAACCCATAAACCTTATAGGTTGTTCGTTTAGCTGTTGGCAAGCATAGTAGACACTAAAGCCTAGTAATGCAATAGGAAATAGAAGATTATTACGAGTCGATTAACCATCTTGACCGGAACGGGTATTTTCAAACCCATTTTTTCGGCTAGAATTTCAACGGACTAAAAGACCGAAAGGCAGCACTATATATGTTGGTTTCTACTAAGGGCAGGTACGCCCTGCGCGTTATGGTCGATCTGGCCGAGCACCAGGCGGCCGGTCGCATCCCGCTCAAAGAGATCGCGGCGCGACAGGGGATTTCCGAGAAATATCTCGAGAACATCTTGGCTACGCTCGTGCGCGCCAACATGCTTTCGGGCATGCGTGGCAAGGGCGGCGGCTATGTGCTCACGCGTCCGCCCGAGCAGTACACGGTGGGCGAGATCTTGCGCCTGACCGAGGGCAGTCTGGCGCCGGTCGCCTGCCTGGATGGCGACTGCAAGGGCTGCTCGCGCTCGGATGAGTGCCCCACGCTCGACGTGTGGAAGAACCTGGACAAGCTCATCAACGACTACCTCGACGGCGTGACGCTCGATCAACTTGTCGCTCCCAACCATGGCTACGACTACGTCATCTAGCCCACCTGCCATTTGGGGACGGGGTGGAAATGGTAGATTTTCTTGCCCTCTGAGGATTGACAAATAAGAAGGCCGCCCATTTTTGCGATGGGCGGCCTTCGTTTTGGGCTGTTGAGACGGACACGGTCGGAATGGCCGTTTTAGTCCTCGGCAAGACTATCGAGGATGCTGCGCATGATGGACACTAGGATGCTGCCCATAAAGGCCGAGCCAAAGCCGGCGATGGAGATGCCGACGCCCAACAGGTTGACCGACAGGTAGCTGGCGAGCTCCAGCATAAAGCTGTTGAGCACGAGCTGGAAAATGCCGAGCGTAATGATCGTGAGCGGCAGTGAGATGACCGTGAGGAACGGTTTGACGAACGAATCGACGATGTTGAGGAACAGTCCCACAAAGGCAAAGCAGACCCAGGCCTCGGCAAAACCGAAGGGTTGGATGCCGGGGACGAGGAACGTGGCGATCGCGATGGCGATCGAGGTGAAGAGCCAGTTAAGCATAAAGCGCATGGCGTGAATCCTTTCTTGCGCCGGGGTTGCTGGCGTCGCGTGAAGCGGCTTGCGGCGGCGACTTGGATGGTTGCGCGGGCGCGCCGCGGTGTTTGGGCGCCCATTGTCTCAAATATTCGTGGAGCTTACGTGCGCATTCGGTTTCTAAACGGCGTTCGTCCTGAAAAACGTGCCGCTGACAGAGAGTCTTGTCACTTTAGTTTGGTGGTGTGCTACACTGCTACGGGCAAATGGCCCATGCATAGTTTTATTGCATATTTACGGGCGAACGATGCCCGATGTCAGTATCAACTTCGATGCCTTTTGGCGGGTTTGGCGGTGATCGATGAATATCGAGAACATGTTTGACAAGCCTGATGTCAAGCAGCTGGTCCACGCATTTAGTCTTTTGGACGACGAGAACGATATCCAGGCGTTTTTAACCGATATCTGCACGCCGCGCGAGATTTGCGATTTATCGCAACGCCTGCAGGTCGCGCGCTATCTGGATGAGGGCGAGCCCTATGTTGAGGTTCAGGCCCGCACCGGCGCTTCGTCCACCACGGTGAGCCGCGTGTCCAAGGCGCTTAATGGCGAGTACGGTGGCTATCGCAAGATCCTCATCAAACTGGAGGATGGCGAGTAGGCCAGCGGCAAAAACGAATTGCGCAGAACCGTCCCTTCGGGGGCGGTTTTTTGATCCCTTGGGGACGGAGGAAAACGGATCACCGGGTTAGACTAACCCCCTCTGTGATCCGTTTTCCTCCGTCCCCAAGGAATCAAATCTGTTGGCGTGGGGCAAATCTGTCCGCATGGGCGGGTAGGATGGATGCATTGATTATTGCGAACAGTTTGAGCGGAGGACCATGCCTGTTCGAATCTATACCACCAATGCCGGCACGGATTTGAGCGATGCCGAGTCGGCGCTGCTTGCCGACCTTGTTGACTGCCACGGACGTGCCGTTTTGCTGGCGCCCTCGTTTGCCGAGCTCGACCTGTGCCGTCACGATGCTGCGGTTGCTGGCGCCTCGCTGGGCGTTGACTACAAAACCCCCGCATCGTGGCTTCGTTCGCTGTGGGAGCTTATGGGCGATGGCCGCAGCTTCGTCGACAACATGCAGCGCCAGATGCTGTTCTCGGACATGATCGCCCGTCGCGACGATGCCGGCCTGCAGCCGCTTTCGCGCAGTCAAGGCACGGTGCGCATGCTCGCGCGCATGGCCCGCGATGTGCTGCCGGGCGTAGCGGGAACGGGTGCCGAGCGTTGCTGCGGCGACGTTTGCCAGCCCGATCCCAAAAGCGACGCCGAGGCTCGCGTGTTCGAGCTGTTGAGTGCCTACGCGGGCGGCTTGGACCGTCGAGGCATGGTCGAGCCCTGCGAGGCGGCTGACCTTATGGCCGAGGTGCTGGCCGACAACCTACCGGCGTGCGCCCGCGCGGTATGTGTGCGCGGTATCACGTCGTTTATGCACGGCCTGCTCGAGTTGCTGTCCGCCGTGGCAAACAACGGGGGAGAGGTCGTTGTGCTGCTTGCCCGCGAGCAGGCGGCAATGCGCGAGGATCTGGCTGCCGCCTTTGATGCCCGCGGTGTGCTGTTTGAGGCTGCGCCGCTGGGGGAGGGTGCCGCCACGCCCCAGACTGCCTCCAAGTCCGTCGCTCAGCCCGCCTTTGTAGAGGTTGCCGGCCCTCACGCCCGCGCCCACGCCTATGTGGATGCAATCGATAGGCTGGTAAAAACGTGTGAGGACGCCGCGGTCGACGGCGGTGTCACGGCGTCCGCGGACCCCGTGCGTGTGCTCATGGTGTCTGCCCGGGCGCCCCAGCTGTTTGGTGAACTCGCTGCCCGTTTGGCGGCGCGTCATATTGCGGCCGAGACAACCGAGTTCACGGCGTTTTCCCAATCCATCGCGGGCAGGCAGTTCACGGCGCTCGCCAATCTGATCGAGCGCATGAAGGCCGCCGATGAGGGCACCGCCTCTAAGACCGAGTGGTGGCCCGCGCCGGAGCTTACCGACTGGATTTACAGTCCGCTTTCGGGTGCCGATGCCGCCAGCGCGCGCACCTTCGACAAGAACATGCGCCTGTCGCGCGGCAAGACCACCACGGCCGTCAAGAGCCTGCTGCAGAGCGTGCAGGGCCAGGTCAGGGGCACGCGCAAGGCGGCGAGCGATGAGAACTGGTTTAAGAACGTGCCGTGCGTGGTCTCGGACGTGTTCCAAGCGCTGTGGCGCGACAAACCCGTGACGGCGCTCAAGGCCATGCTCGCCGTCGCCGAGGCGTTGCCCGATCGCGCCCTTGGAGGCCTTGACGGTCAGGCTCGTCGCCAGGCGGAGACCGCCCTGCTGCGACATGCCATCGACATCCTTATGAACGATGCCCGTACGCTCGACGTGTCGCAGGCCGCGACCGTGCCCGTGCTCGACGACGTCCGCACCAAGGTGGACAAGCGCAGCACCGCATACGATTACGAGACCTACGAGGTCGACCGCGCGCCGCGCGCCCAGGTGCGCTTTGCGTCGCTTGCCGATGCGGCAGCCCTGCGCCCCGATAGCTACGATGCCGTGCTGTTTGCCGACGTCGATCTGGACAGTTATCCGCTCTCACACGAGGAGGGACCGCTGGCCACGCTGACGGCCAAGCTGGGGCGCAGCGGCGTGACGCTTGAGCCCGCGGCCCTGCTGCGCGTGCGCTTTGGCCGCGCGATGCAGGCCGCGCGCGGCCCCGTTGTGCTCGCCCGCGTGACCCACGATCGCCAGGCACGCGAGTGCTATCCGGCTGCCGTGTGGACCGAATTGCGGGCGCATGCCGAGGCCGCTGGCGCCGCCAGGGTTGCGTGCGTGGGAGAGGGCGGTATCGTCGCCGATTTTGATCCAGCGGCCGGCGAGGGCATCGAGTGCAAGCGCGTCGCGTGCGAGGCTCCTCAGCATTTGAGCGAGGCGGCTGTGCCGTACCTGGTCCTGCGCCGCCGCGATGGCGAGGACGAGAATGCGCCGCTCGTGCCGCGTCTGACGTCCGCCTCGCAGATCGAGGCCTATTCGACCTGCCCGCTATGCTGGTTCGTCTCGTACCGCGTGAAGCCCCAGTCGATCGACGCGGGCTTTGGCAACATGGAAAAGGGCAACTTTGTCCACGACGTGCTGGAGCATCTGCATGCCCGTCTGCCCCAAGAGGGCATGGAGCGCGTGACGCCCGAGAATCTGCCGCGCGCACAGGAGCTGCTGCACGAGGTCTTTGACGAGACGTTGGCCGAGCACGCCGGCAAGCGCGGCACGGAGGGCCCGCTGGTGCCGCTCTCTGCGGTGGAGGAACGCCAGGTGGCCGAGATCTTGCCGCAGCTGGAGGGTGTGCTTGCCTACGAGTCCGAGGCACTTGCCCCCTTTGCCCCGCGCTACCTGGAGTTCGCCTTCAACGAGCTCAAGGTCGAGTATGCCGGTTGGCCGCTTGGCGGGCGCATCGACCGCGTGGACGTGGACGCCGAGAATCGTGCCGTGGTGATCGACTACAAGCATCGCACGGGCGTTGAGGAGTTTAAGCTCGCCGACCCCACGGTGCGCGACGAGGAATCGGGTACGGCGCCCATCGACGATCCGCGCTGGTTGCCGCCCCATACCCAAACGCTCATCTACGCGCAGGCCATGCGCCGGGCGCTGGATTTGGACACCCGCGCGGCGCTCTACTTTTCGACCAAGGGCGGCAAGCCGGCGCTGCGAGGCGCCGCGAGTGCCGAGCTGCTCGAGGAAGAGCGCGGCGACGGTCGCATCCCGGGCCTCAAGAAGGGCTTTCCGGGCGAGGGCGGCAGCATGGACTTCGACGCCCTGCTCGATCGTGTGGAGGCCGGCATCGCCGAGCGCCTGCGCGAGCTCGAGGCGGGCAACGTTGCCGCCGTCGACCCGATGTCGGCTCAGGCCGCGCATGCGCGCTGCTCGTATAACCACGAAGGAACGTTTGTAAGGAGGGACGTGTAGACCATGGATCTTTCGACTTTGATGCCGCAACAGCTGCGGATCGTCAAAACGCTCGACCGTCCGCTGTTTGTCTCGGCGGGCGCCGGTTCGGGCAAGACCTTTACCCTTACGCGCCGCATCGTCTACGCGCTCTCGCCCGAGTCTGGTCCGTTCGTTGAGCATCTGGACCAGGTGCTCGCCATTACCTTTACCAAAGATGCCGCGGCCGAGATCCGTGACCGCGTGCGCCGCGCGCTCATCGACGAGGGCATGGACGAGGAGGCCCTGACCGTCGACGATGCGTGGATCTCGACCATTCACGGCATGTGTTCGCGCATCCTGCGCGCGCATGCGCTGGAGCTGGGCATCGACCCCGAGTTCACGGTGCTCACCGATACCGACGAGCTTATGGACCAGGCTGTTGAGCATGTGCTGGCCCGCGCGACGGCGCCCGATGCCGCCCCCGAGCTCGCGGCATCGCTCAAGGCCCTCTACGCCTGGTATCCCATGGCGGGCGAGGGCGGCCCCTTTGGCGCCGGCACCACCATCAAGGGCCTGGTGCGCGAGCTGCTGGAGCTGTCGAGCCAGCTGCCGGGCGGTATGGACGACGTGCGCGTGGCGCGCGGCCAGGCCGATACCTCGGCACTCGCCGATGCCTATCGATCGGCGTTGGGCGCAAGCAAGGCGGCGACCGAGAAGGCGCAGGTTGCACTCGACGCCATCGATGCGTTCGAGGCGAGCGGCAAGACCATGGCCGATGCGGCGCGGCTCATGATGTCGTGCACCATGCCGCGCGCGAGCAAGGCGTTCCCCAAGGAGCAGGTCGAGCTGCTCAAGGCCGAGGCTGCCGATGCATTTATCAATATCGCGCTGGCCTGCGGTGGTCCCGCGCTCGATGCGCTGGTGGGCTTGGCCCGCTCTGTAGAGGCCGAGTATCGCGCGCTGAAGGCCGGCCAGTCTGCCCTCGACAACAACGACCTGCTGCGCATGGCCTACGAGGCCCTGCGCGATTACCCGGCCATTCGCGCTGCGTACGAGGGCCGCTTTAAGATGGTCATGATCGATGAGTTTCAGGATACCGACCAGATGCAGGTCGATCTGATCCGCTACCTGACGGGTGCGGGGGAGCGCGCGCTGTGTACCGTGGGCGATGCGCAGCAGTCGATCTATCGCTTCCGCGGCGCCGAGGTCGAGGTCTTCCGTCGCCAGGAGCGCAAAGTGGGATCGACGGCGGCGTCCGAGACGGTTGCCACGCTGGATGTCCCCACCGGCGAGCTCGTCAAGCTCGTGCGCAACTTCCGCAGTCACGACGAGGTACTGCGTTACGTGGCACGCGTCTTCGACGGCGATGACGGCGGCCTGATGCAGGGCTTTTTGGATCTTGAGGCGAGCGACGGCCGCAAGGACACGCTGGTGGCAGATGCCTCGCGTCGCCAGGCCCTCTTTGTTGCCGGCGGCAGCACGCAGGAGCGCACACAGGCCAAGGCCCGTGCAATCGCGGAGCGATTCCGCGCGCTTGCCGATGCCGGCCAGCCCCAGGGCGGCATGGTGCTGCTGCTGGGCCGCATGACCAACGCAGACGTCTACGCACAGGCCTTCCGCGACCAGGGGCTCGACTGCGTCATCGCGGGCGGCTCGGTCTTTGCCCAAGCCGCCGAGGTGCAGACGGTGCGCGCCCTGGTTTGTGCGCTCGCCAATCCGGCCGATACGGCGCAGGGCCTTATGCCGCTGCTGGCCTCGCCGATGTTTGCGCTCGGCGCCCAGGAGTTCCTAGCGCTGGCGACCAAGCTCGACGAGCAGACGGGGGAGACCTCGCGCAGGAATATCGACGTGGGCATCATGAGCGATTCCGATGTGCCGGGCCTGCAAGACCTGCCGCTCGTGACGCGCGCCCGCGAGGTACTGCGGTATGCGCTTCGTCGCGTGGGCCGCGATTCGTTCGCAGCCATCGCGCGCGACGTGGTCAACGCCTCCGGCTGGTTTGTGCGTCTGGCACAGCGTGGTCCCGAGGGCAAGGCCATTGCCGCCAACGTGCTCAAGGCGCTCGACGCTGTGGCCGAGGCGGAGGCCGAGTTCGGCAACTCGCCGCGTTCCATCGCGCTTGCCTTCGATCGCTTCCTAGCGGGCAAGGAAGCCCCGGGTGCCCTCAACGAGGAGGGCGACGGCGCGGTGCGCATCATGACGGTGCACGCATCCAAGGGCCTGGAATATCCGGTCGTGGCGGTCGCCGAGTGCTTTGGCGTGCGCAAATCGTCCGGTGCGGCTCAGATGGGGCGTGTCGAGGGCGGGGCGCAGGTTGTGGCACTGCCTGCACGCTTCGACGGCGTTAAGCTCGCCGACGGAACCTTTGTGAAGGGCGACGACGTTAAAAAGCAGTTTGAGCATGCGTTTAAGGGCAAGGGCACGTCGCTATGGCTGCCGCCGGAGCTCATGGAGGACGTCTGCGCGACGGGTTCTCCCGCCGAGGCATTCGTTCGCCTGCGCAACGACGACCTGCAGCTTTCGCTCGAGGAGCGGGCTCGTCTGCTCTATGTCGCCATGACGCGTGCGCGCGAGCTGGTGATCTTGGCGATGGATGCCGGCGTGAGCCGCGGCAAGGTGGCGGCGCCGACCTTCGATGTCGAGACGGATCTGACCTACGATGTCCTGCGCCGCATTCTGCCGACGGACGCTCTGGACATGCCGCAGCTCGATAGCGACCGTTTGGTGTTCGACAACTCCAAGCCGGGCGACTACGAGCTCATCTCGCTCGCGGGCTTTACCTTTGGCGAGCAGGCGTTTGAGGCCAACGCTTCGCTGGATGTCGAGGGCAGGCTTGTCCGCGGCGATGCGGAGCCGGAGGGCGCCGGTGCAGATGCCCGCGCCGCCGTTCCCGGTCCTGCCGACCCTGAGCCCGATGCGTTTGAGCTCGTGTATCCCCAGGCGGTGGGCGTGCGCATGGGCATCTGTCCGTATCCGGCGCGCGATTCGTACAGCTACTCGTCAATTGCCGCGGCGCTGCATACCGAGGCCGAGGACCGTGCCGCCGAGGCACGCGTGCCCATGGACGAGGCTGGCGATGATGCAGAGTCGGATGGCTCGGAGATGGCCGATGCGGACGTGGCCGTCGTTGAGCCCGCCGGCAACCCCATGGCGCTGGGCTCGGCGTTCCACGCCGCCTGCCAGTGGCTCATCGAGATGGGTGCCGACGCGTTGCCCGCTGCGCGCGCCGATGCGCTGGCGCGTCTGTGGCGCCTGACGCCGGAGCAGCGCGAACGCTTCGACGTTGCCCTGAACCGCTGGCTCAAGTCGGCTGTTCGTGCCGACCTGCTCGCGTGGCCGTGCATTCGCGCCGAGGTGCCGTTCTTTTCACTGGGCTGCGAGGACGAGGACATCGCTCGCTACGGTGCTTATGCCGAAGGCGCCATCGACGCTTTGGCGACGAACCCGGCGGATTCGTCACGTGCGCTGGTCATCGACTACAAGACGGGCGGCACACCGGACGAGACGCCGGAACAGTTGCAGGAGAAGCACGCCCTGCAGGCGCGCGTCTACGCTGATGTTTTGCACAAGGCGGGCTTTGAGGCCGTGACCGTCAAGTTCGTCCGCGTGGAGCAGCCGGATCCAACCATCTTCGTCGAACCCGCCGAACCTCAGGTAGTCACCTACAATCTCTAGCCCTCAGATAACTTGCGGTGGAATACGGACTGTTTTGGCCAAAAAAGCCGCCAAACAGTCCGCATTTCACCGCAACTGCAAGAGGAGCCGTGTGGGTTTGGCTAGGTTCGGGTGCTGTCCATGCCGTGGGGTAAAATCGTTCAGTCAGAACACGAACCCGCATCGGAGCTCATCACATGGCATTCGTCCATCTGCACAATCACACTGTCTTTTCCATGCTCGACGGCGCAACCCGTATCCAGGATATGGTCAACCGTGCCGTTGAGCTGGGCATGCCTGCCGTGGCCATTACCGACCACGGCTACATGTATGGCGTGCCCGACCTGGCGCTGGCCTGCGACGCCGTCAACCACAACACACCCGAGTACAAAACCTGGAGCCACGACAAGGCCTTCCTGGAAAAGGACCGCCGCGACGAGTTGGTGGAGCCCGATCCCGAGGAAAACCCGCGCGAGCATGCCCAGTATGTGAAGGACATGGCCATGTGGGACGAGAAGGGCAACATCGACGAGCTCAAGCCGCCCCTGGTCATCAAGCCCATCTTTGGCTGCGAGGTCTACTTTACGCCGGACGAGACCCTTGCCCGCGACCACAAGCCCGAGCTCTACCATATGATCCTCCTGGCCAAAGACCAGGAAGGCTACGTCAACCTGATGCAAACGGTCTCCGAGGCCGCCGTGCAGGGCTTTTACTACAAGCCGCGCGTGACGCTCGACAACCTGCGCCGCCATGCCAAGGGCATGATCTGCACGAGCGCCTGTATCGCGGGCATCATCCCCAAATACATCGACCGCGGTGACATGGAGGGCGCCATCAAGTGGGCCGAGACCTTCCGTGACACCTTTGATCCCGGCGACTTCTATATCGAGATTCAGGAACACGGCATCACCACCGACAACGGCCTGACCGACGAGCAGATGGACCGCACGCTCATCGACATTGCTAAACAGGTGGGCGTCAAGGTCATCGCCACCAACGACTTCCACTACCTGCGCCGCGAGGATGCGCCCGTGCAGGACGTCATCATGTGCATTGGCATGAACGCCAAGGTCGATGACCCCAACCGCATGCGCATGACCGGCTCGGAGTTTTACATGAAGACCGAGGAGGAGATGCGGGCAATGTTCCCGTATTGCCCCGAGGCCTGCGACAACACGCTCGAGATCGCCGACAAGTGCTACGTGGAGCTCGACTGGGACTCCATCATCCTGCCGCGCTTCCCGTTGCTCGACCCCGGCGAGACGCACGAGAGCCAGTTCCGCCGCGAGTGCGAGAAGGGCCTGCGCCAGCACTACGGCGACGACTGGGCCACGCGCGAGATCGGCGGCGTCAACATCAAAGAGCGCTTTGAGTACGAATACAAGGTCATTTGCGACAAGGGTTTTGCCGCCTACTTTTTGATCGTTGCCGAGTACGTGCAATGGGCCAAGGACAACGGCATCGGCGTCGGCCCCGGCCGTGGCTCGGCCGCCGGCGCTATCGTCGCCTACGCCATGAACATCACCGCGTTCGACCCGCTCGAGAACGGCCTGATGTTCGAGAGGTTCCTGTCCCCGCAGCGTACCGAGATGCCCGATATCGATATGGACTTCGACGATGAGCGGCGCCTCGAGGTCGTGGAGCACGTTCGTCAGCTCTACGGCCCCGAGAAGGTCACCCACGTCATCACCTACTCGACCATCAAGGCCAAGCAGGCCATCAACGACGCCGCGCGCGTCTTGGACTACCCGGTCTACATGGGTCAGCGCCTGTCCAAGATGGTCTCGAGCGACCCCAAGGTCAAGCTCAAGCAGGTGCTCGACAAGCAGCCCGGCAAAGAGGATCTGTTTAACCCCGATTTTGCCGAGGCCTATAAAAAGGACGACGACGCCCGCCGCATCATCGACACGGCGCTCTCGATCGAGGGTCTCACCCGTGGCGAGGGCGTGCACGCGTGCGCCGTTCTGATCTGCCGCGACCCCGTCAACGAGCACGTGCCCACCAAGCTCGACACCAAGGGCGGCGTCGAGATTACCCAGTACGAGGGCCATACCGTTGCCGACATGGGCCTGCTCAAGATGGACTTCTTGGGCCTGCGTACGCTGACGGTTATCTCCAAGGCCAAGGCAAACATCAAAAAGAACTTCGGCATCGACATCAAAGAGGAAGAGATTCCCTTTGACGATCCCGAGATCTTTAAACTCATGGGCTCCGGCCACACCGCCGGCGTCTTCCAGGTCGAGTCCGCCGGCATGACGGCCACGATCAAGAACATGAAGCCCACCGAGTACAAGCACGTCGTGGCATTGATCGCTCTGTACCGCCCGGGCCCGCTGGGCGCCGGCATGGTCTCGTCCTACATCAACCGTATGAACGGCAAGGAGCCGGCCGTCTCCTACGACGACCGCCTGGACGACATCCTGGGCGAAACCTACGGCACCATGGTCTACCAGGAGCAGGTTATGCTCATCTCCGTCGAGATGTGCGGCTTCTCCAAGGGCGAATCGGACTCGCGTATCCGTAAGCCCGTGGCTAAGAAAAAGATTAAGCTGCTCACGTCGACGGTGCTCCACTGGGAGGATGGCTCGGACGAGACCACCTACGACCACTGGATGAACGGCGCTATCAAGAACAACTACACGCGCGAGGTCGCCCAGAAGATTTGGGACGATGTTCTCGAGTTCGCATCCTACGCCTTCAACAAGTCGCACTCCGCCGGCTACGCCATCCTGGTTATGCAGACGGCGTGGCTCAAGGCGCACTATCCGCACGAGTACATGGCGGCCGTTCTGACGTCCTATACGGGTAAGACCGACAAGATCGTGCACTACGTCTCGGCATGCCGTCACGACGGCATCCCCGTGCTTTCGCCAGATGTCAACGAGTCCGGTACCGAGTTCACGGCTACCAAGGAGGGCGTGCGCTTTGGTCTGGCCGGCATCCGCGGCGTGGGCACCGGCGTGGCGCAGGCGATTATCGCCGAGCGCGAGGCGGGCGGTCCGTTTAAGACGCTGCACGACTTTGTCGAGCGCGTGGACTCCAGCCAGGCAAACCGCCGCGTGATCGAATCGCTCATCAAGGCAGGCGCCTTCGACTCCACGGGGTATCCGCGTCGCCAGATGATGCACTTTGTGGACAAGAACAACCCCGAGAACATCATCGATGCCGCAGTAAAGCGCCAGAAGGATCGCGCGAGCGGCCAGACGTCGTTCTTCGATATGTTTGGCGACGTTGAGGGCTCGGGCTTTGAGGTGAGCGTGCCCGATCCGGATGGCCAGGAGTGGGACCGCCACCTTAAGCTGAGCCAGGAGAAAGAGGTTCTGGGCATCTATGTCTCGGACCACCCGCTGCGCCCGTTTGAGTATGCACTTAGCAAAGCGCGCGACTTCTCGTTCTCGCAGATCGACACCGGCTATGAGGTGCAAAACCCCACGGGCGGTACCATCAACCAGGAGATTCCCGAGGGCAAGGCGCTGTGGTGGGCCGGCATGGTCTCGAGCGTGTCCAAGCGCGTGACCAAAAACGGCGACCCCATGGGCATCGTGCAGCTCGAGGACATGGAAGGCGAGGCCACGGTCGTGGTGTTCCCCAAGACCTACAAGGAGGCCGAGGGGTATCTGTACGGCGAGGTCGATCCCGAGACCGGCGCGCAGCTGTCCGACGCGTTTGTGCGCATTAAGGGCAAGCTCGAGCGCTCGGACCGCGGCGACCAGATCATCGCGCAGGAGATTGTGCCGCTGGAGCTTAGCGAGGAGAAAAACAAGCCCAAGGTCTTTGAGGTCATGGTGCCCAACAGCCGCTTTAGCCAGGGCAATATGGCGCGCCTGGCCACGGTGCTCACCACCAACCCGGGCGGCGACCGCGTGGAGATCTTTATTGAGCAAGTCGACGGGCGCGTGCTGCGCGCTGAGGTGCCGGCCAAGGTCAATGCACGCTCGATTCCGCTGCTGGCAGAGGCAAAGGCCATCGTCGGCAACCAAGGCCGCGTGACGGTTATCTAAGCTACCCCGGGTGAGATTGGAGGAAGTGATGGCGCAGGGGACGTTTGTGCAGGCGCTTCGCAAAGAGGCGGCGTTGAGCGGAACCTTTATGAAGGGGCGTTCGCTCATGCTCAACGGCGCCGTTCTGTCGATCGAGGACAGCGGCTCGCGCTTCTCCAAAAACGTGACGGTTGAGGGCTCGGTGCGCGGCTCGCGCGGCGACCTGTACAAGACGCACGTGGCGCTTGACATGGACGAGCACGAGGTGATCGACTACGACTGCGATTGCCCCGCTGCCTATCGCTACCCCGGCATGTGCAAGCACGCCATCGCCACGGCGCTGGCGTACCTGGACGCCAGCGGTGCCGAGCCCGTCGAAGGTTTGCGCACGCCGGTCCGCACGTTTGCGGCTCAGCCCAAACAGTCCGCGCGTCCCGCGCCTACAACGCCCACGGTCAACCCCAACTTTCCCTTCCCAGCACCTGTCCCCACGAGTCCCAGCCTCATGGCGGCGCTCTCCGATCTTTCGAACGCGCGCATGGATGAGCTGGCGAGCATGCGCCGCAAGCTTGCCGGTGCCGTTGGTCCCGACGCCCCCAAAGCGGCGTTGGAGCCCTCGTTGGTGCCGTACTACAATCCGCTGTTCGCCGACCGCTTTAGCTGGGCGCTCGAGTTCCGCATTCGCTGCGGTTCGGTGTCCTACGTGGTCAAGGATATCGACGGCATGGCCGATGCCTACGTGCGCGGCGGCACCTTCTCGTACGGCAAGAAGCTCACGTTTGTCCATACGCCCGAAGCCTTCGAAGATGTGTCGACAAAGCTGCTCAGCCTTGTCTTGACGACAGTTGCCTATCTCGATGACATCACAAGCTCGCGTTCGGCGTCGTACGACTTTGCCCGCAGCGGTTTTGTCGCCGAGCGTCAGTTGCCGCTGTCCGAGCATAGCATCGTATATGTGCTGGACCTGCTGCGCGGCCAGACCATCTCTTTTGAGCCCGCCTGGTCGCGGGGGACGACGACGCATCGCACCTATGACGTGGCGGTTGAGCTGTCTCCGCAAGGGGAGGACGAGGCGTCCGCTAAGCGCCCACCGCTCCTTGCCGCCAAAATCGCGCCGGCGGCTGGTGGTAGCTACGATCTGCGCCTGCCGGCCGATGCATACTGCTTTGCTTCGGGCGACGTAGCTTATCTGGTCGACACCCGCCGTGCGCGCCGCACCGATGTGGCGTTTGCCCAGCATGCGGCGCCGTTCCTATCGCGCTTGCTGCCCTGTCGCACGCCAGTCCATATCGCTGCCGACCAGGTGGGGGAGTTCTGTCGTATGGCTCTGCCCATTTTGCGCGACTATACCGACCTTACCGCGCCCGCTGCGCTCGATACCGTGGCGCCCGAGCCGAGCTTTGCTATGGCAATCGGCGTCGACGATGGGCTCGTGACCTGCAAAATTACGGTTACCTACGGCGACTGGTCGGCAGACCTCTTTAGTCTGGGCGCTCCGGGCAGCCCCTTCGAAGAGCAGCGCCCGGGCGTGCCGCCCCGCGACGAGGTGGCAGAGTTTCGCGTTATGGATACGGCGGCCCTGTATTTCGACTTTTACGAGGGCGGTCTGGCGTTTGAGGAACGCGATGACGAGAGCTTGTTCTGCCTGCTGACCGAGGGCCTGTCTGCCCTGTCCGAGTTGGGTGAGGTTATGCTCAGCGACCGTCTGCGCCAGATTTCGGTCCGTCCCGCGCCCAAGCTTTCGGTGCGTGCGACCGTCAAGAGCAACCTGCTCGATGTTGAATTGGGCGCGAGCGGTCTTTCGGCGGCCGACCTTGCCATCTATCTGGACTCGTACAAGCGCCACCAGACGTTTGCGCGCCTTACGTCCGGCGACATCATTCGCCTGGACGAGGGCGCCCGCGCCGCGTTTGGCCTTGCCGAGGACCTGGGTGTCGATGCTGTCGACCTGCTCGACGGCGTGTCGCTCCCCGCGTCGAGTACCCTGTTCGTCGATAGCATGCTTGCGCGCACGCCGGCGCTTGAGGCCGATCGCGACGCTGCGTTCCGCCGTACCGTCGAGCGTCTGGACACGCTCGGCAAGATGGACTTTACGGTGCCGGTCTCGCTCAAGGCCACACTGCGCGGCTATCAGGTCGACGGATACCAGTGGCTCGGCTCGCTCGAACACCTGGGCCTTGGCGGCATCTTGGCCGACGACATGGGCCTGGGCAAAACGCTGCAGATGACCGCACATATCCTGGCGCGTGTGGAAGCGGGGGACATTAAGCCCACACTTGTGGTGTGCCCCGCGTCGCTTGTGTACAACTGGACCGCCGAGCTGGAGCGCTTTGCCCCGTCGCTCGATGTGTGCGCCATCGTGGGCGCCAAGGCTCAACGCCGCGTGCAGATCGCCGGCGTGGCCGAGCATAACGTGGTCGTGACGTCGTATGACCTTATGCGCCGCGATATCGACGAGTACGTCGAGCAGGACTTTGCCCGTGTGGTGCTCGATGAGGCCCAGTACATTAAAAACCCGCTCACGCAGGTGGCGCGTGCCACCAAGCGCCTGCCGGCCGGCGTGCGTTTTGCCCTGACGGGCACGCCCATCGAAAACCGCCTATCCGAGCTCTGGAGCATCTTCGACTTTTTGATGCCGGGCCTGCTGGGTACGCGTGAATCGTTTGCAAAGCGCTTCGAAAGCCCGGTCGAGCATGCCGAGGGCGACAGTGCCGCCCGCCTGCAAGCGCTCGTGTCGCCGTTTGTGCTGCGCCGCGTAAAGGAGGACGTGGTGGCCGACCTGCCCGAGAAGATCGAGGATACGGTCATGGCGCAGCTCACCGGCGAGCAGCGCAAGCTCTACCTGGCCAACCAGGACCGCATCGCCCAGCAGGTGCAGCACCGCGAGGCGTCCGAGTTTAAGAAAGACAAGCTCAAGGTGCTCGCCGAGCTCACCAAGCTGCGCCAGATCTGCTGCGACCCGCGTCTACACTACGAGGATTACAAGGCGGGGAGCGCCAAACTCGATACGTGCATGGAGCTCGTGTACGGCGCACTCGACGGCGGGCATCGCATCCTGTTGTTCAGCCAGTTTACGGGTATGCTCGATATCATCGGTAAGCGCTTGGCCAAGGAGGACATCGCCTTCCTTAAGCTCACGGGCGCTTCGTCTAAGGAGAGCCGTGCCAAGATGGTCGCGCAGTTCCAAGCGGGCGAGGTTCCGGTCTTTTTGATTTCGCTCAAGGCGGGCGGCGTGGGCCTTAACCTGACGGCTGCCGACGTGGTCATTCACTACGACCCGTGGTGGAACGTGGCGGCGCAGGACCAAGCGACTGACCGTGCACACCGTATTGGCCAGCAACATGCCGTGACCGTGTACAAGCTCATCGCCAAGGACACGATCGAGGAACGCATTATGCAGATGCAGGAGTCCAAGCGCGACTTGGTCAACAGCGTGCTCGGCGGCGACGGCATCTCGTCGGCACTGTTCACGCGCGAGGATGTTTTGGCGCTGCTCGGCGGCGACGGTCGCTAGCCGCGCGCGGGGTGGGACTGCTGGAGCGGGCAGGACGGTCGACGCATTTTGGCCCGACCGCTTGCCTGATCCGTTATGTGTTCATTTGCAATGCCGTGGATGGTTTGTCTGCCTTTGGGCATAAGAACCATCAAGAACATTGGCACATCAGCAAAGGAGAACATCATGGCGAAATTCTTTAAGGACCCCGACGGTAAGCTCATCGCCGCCCTTGGCGACGACGTTGCGACCCCTGCCGGTTGCACGGAACTGACCGCAAACACTGAGGACGCGGCGCACGAGAAGCACGTGCCTATTGTCGAGACCGAGCGCGACGGTCACGTGATTCGCGCCCGCGTTGGCTCGGTCGAGCACCCCAGCCTGCCCGAGCACTACATTGAGTGGATCGCCCTTGAGGCCGAGGGCCGCTTAGAGGTCCATTACCTTGAGCCCGGCATGAAACCCGCGACGTTTTTCGCGGGCGGCTCCAAGACCGGTACCGTCTATGCCTACTGCAACCTGCACGGGCTGTGGTCCGCGACATTCTAGGAGCGCGCCCCCGCTCGGGGTATCATAGCTAGCATATGCACATGCAAGCGCCGACTGCATTATGCGGCCGGCGCTTTTACTACGATTTCGATGGTTTACGACGGAAAGGGCTGAGCCATGAAGCTCGCGCTTGCACAGATCGATATGCGCCTGGGTGATATTGAGGGCATTTGCGGCCGCATCGAGGACCAGGCTCGTCTGGCCCGCGAGCGCGGGGCGCGCGTGCTGTGCGTTCCGGCTCCGCTCTTTATGGGCGCCATGCCCGGTGGCCTGGTGGGCGCTGCCGACTTTGAGCACGACATGCTTGCCGGCTTGACTGGTGTCGCCGAGCGTATCCAGGAGCTTGACATGATCTGCATTGTGCCCGCGGCGGTTTCGTTTGAGGGCCAGCCGCTGCTCGACTACATGATGCTCAAGGACGGTCATGTGGTGCCGGCGCGTTCGAGCATTGCCCTGCAGCGTGGCGAGAACAACGACACGCGTTGGGCGCCGCCGGTGTTCGACGTGGACGGCGTGCGCATCGCCGTGATTTTTGACTTGGACCGCGAACTCGAGATGCTGCCGACCGGTGTTGACCTCATTGCGTATTTCCAATTCAACGCGTTTGACATGACCGACCGCGAGACTGCCGCCATTGCCGCCGTTCGCAGCGGCGCCTACCGCAAGATCGCATCCAAGCGCAGCGTGTGGTTCGCCTGCATGGCGCCGGTCGGTGCCTATGACGAGTCGGTGTATACCGGCGGTTCGTTTGTACTCGACGACTGCGGTCGCGTGGTGGCCCAGGCGCCGTGTTTTGAGGAGAGCCTCCTGGTTCAGGAGATTCAGCGCGGCGTGATGCTCGATGCCCTGGAAGATCACGAACTGCCCGAGTTTCGTTCCGAGGAGTGGCTGTGGCAGGCGCTGGTGCTCGCCGTGCGCGACAACGCCCGAGCCCACGGTGCGTCGCGTGCTGTGGTGGCACTCGAGGGCGACTTGCCGTCGTCTTTGCTGGCGGCGCTGGCCGTCGACGCTCTGGGCCCGCGCAATGTGATTGGCCTGGTGCTGGGGCGCAACCGTATCTTTACGCCGGCGCAGGAAGAGGCCGAGGCTGCCCGCTGTGCCGCCGTCCGCGCCATCGCCGAGCGTCTGCACATTCGCACTGTCGAGCGCGATGCACCGGATGCGGCGCGTGTGCTCGATCGCGACGTGTCGGCGGGCGATGCCGAGCGTCTGCGCTCGCGCACACTGGGCCTCATGCTGGAGGACACGGCGCTCGAGCTGGGTGCGATGGCGCTGAGCCCGCTGTCCAAAACCGAGTACGCGCTGACGGCGCCGGCGCTTTGCGGCGGCTATCAGGGCGACTACGCGCCCTTTGGCGATGTGTACCTGTCGACGCTTGAGTTTGTGGCGCGTGTGCGCAACCGCACGTCTTCCGTGGTGCCCCAAGAGCTCGTGACGCTCAACGCGGTGGAAGACTGCATGGAGCGAGTGCTGGCGCAGGCGCTCTCGACGCTCGACGGTCCGGTCGATATGCTCGATCGCGCGGCACAGCTGCTCGGCGGGCTTGAGCCGGGTGAGGTCGATGGCGCGCTCGAGGCGCACGTGGACCGCAATCGATCTTTCGACGATATCCCGATGGCCGCTGGCAAGCCTGAGGCCTGCTCGCTGCTGCTGATGCTCGTTCGACAGGGTGAGGCTGCCCGCCGCATGTTGCCGACGGCACCGATCGTCTCGTCCCGCTCGTTTGCCGAGCGCTCTTGGCCGTACATGCTCGCGTGGTCCGACCTGGGGCTTAATGGCAAGGAGCGTATGTCGGTCGATTCGCTGGCACGCGCCGAGGTGCGCCGTTTTGCTGACGAGGATACGAGCGAGCGCGTGCGAAACGAGATGATGGGCGTGCTGGGCGAGCTACTGGGTATTTCGCCCGAGCAGATGGAGGAGCTGCGCTCCGAGGACGGTCAGCGTCGTTTGCACGAGGGAATGAAAAAGTTCGAGGGTGAGGTTCAGGACGCCATCGATAAGATGATGGGCGGTCAGGGCGGCTCGCAGGGTGGGCCCCAGGGCACGCCGATGCCGCATCCGCCAGTAGATCCGAGGCAGTTCCCATTCTTTAGCCAGAACTAGGGCAGAAGCAATCTTGCTTTAAGCATCTTGGCCCCGTTGTGTTATTCTAGAACAGACGTTCGTGAATGATGCGCGGGGCCTTGTCTTGCGCTGTGCTTGTGGCGAGGGGAGGTTGGCTTGGTTATCTTGGGCATCGACCCCGGTTTGGCTCATACGGGTTGGGGGATTATCGAGGAGCGGCGTGGCGAGGTTCGCTGCCGTGCCTACGGCTGCATCGAGACCAGTGCCGGAAGTCCGCTCGCGGTGCGCCTGTCGCATATCGCCCATGACCTTAAGGATGTCGTCGAGCGTTATCGACCCGACACGGCTGCTGTCGAGAGCATCTACTTTGGCGCCAACGTTCGTTCGGCCATCCCCACGGCGCATGCCCGCGGTGCTGCGCTCGTGGCGCTTTCGGAGTGCGCGCTCGAGATTGGCGAGTACACGCCCATGCAGATCAAACAGGCTGTGGTGGGCACCGGCGCCGCGGACAAGCGGCAGGTCGCCTACATGGTACGCACGCTCACGCAGCTCGACCACGACCCGCATCCCGACCATGCCGCCGATGCCCTGGCTTGCGCCATATGCCATGTAAACCTCAGCCGCACCCGCGCCCTCACCGGTGGCGAGTTCTATCAACAGAGAGGAACCGGATACTGATGATTTCCCAGCTCCACGGAACGCTTGTCGAGTCCACGATGAGTTCTGCTGTCGTCGATGTGTCGGGCGTTGGCTTTGAGCTCGGCATCTCGGGCAGCACTGCGGCCACGTTGCCGACGCCCGGCGGCGAGGTCCGCCTCTACACGCGTATGCAGGTGCGCGAGGACGCCATGACACTTTTCGGTTTTTCCTCAAAGGATGAGCGCACGATGTTCGACCGGCTCGTGTCCGTCTCGGGCGTTGGCCCGCGCTTGGCGCTCGCCGTGCTTTCCACCTATACCGTGGGGCAGCTGTATTCGCTGGTGATGGCCGAGGACGACAAGGGCATGGCCAAGGTACCCGGTGTGGGCAAAAAGACAGCTCAGCGCCTGATCCTGGAACTCAAGAGCACCTTTGCCAAGGATAAGGGCTTTGTGCCGGTCGACGTGATTCCCGGCCAGGTTGCGATGCCGGTTCCCGCCGCCGCTCCTTCGGCGATTGATGATGCCCGTGCGGCGCTCCTTTCCATGGGCTTTAGCCCGCAGGAGACCGATGTTGCCCTGAGCGGGTATGATGGTCAGAATATGCGTGTCGAGGATCTGCTCGGCGCGGCGCTTAAGCGACTCGGAATGGATGCGTGATGTGGGAAGCCGATGACTCTCAGGACCTGTGGGCGACGCCCGGCAACTCGCCGGCGGCATCCATGGCGCACGGCGAGCGCATGGTGGGCTCGGAGCTGACGGCCGAGGACCTCGATGTCGACCGCACTTTGCGCCCCCAGCGCCTGGACGACTACTGCGGCCAGGAGCACATCAAGCAGAGCCTGCGCGTGTTGATCGAAGCGGCGCAGAGCCGTGGCGAGACGCTCGACCACGTGATTTTCTCGGGTCCTCCGGGCCTGGGCAAGACCACGCTGGCCACCGTTATCGCCAACGAGCTGGGCGCTCAGATCAAGACCACGAGTGGCCCTGCCATCGCACGCACGGGCGACCTGGCGGCCATCCTTACTAACTTGCAGCCGGGTGATGTGCTGTTTATCGACGAGATCCACCGCCTCAACCGTTCGGTCGAGGAGGTCCTGTACCCCGCGATGGAGGACTTTGCCCTCGATATCGTGATTGGCAAGGGTCCGGCGGCGCGCTCGATTCGCCTGGATATTCCCAAGTTTACGCTGGTAGCGGCAACGACCCGCTCAGGCATGTTGACAGGCCCGTTGCGCGACCGCTTTGGCATTTCATATCGCCTGGATTACTACACGGTCGAGGAGCTCGCGCAGATTGTGACGCGCTCGGCGACTATCCTGGGCGTGACGATCGACCACCCCAGTGCACTCGAGATCGGCTCGCGTTCGCGCGGCACGCCACGTCTTGCCAACCGCCTGCTCAAGCGCGTGCGCGACTATGCGCAGGTGCGCGGCAACGGTCCCATTGAGCTCGATATCTGCCGTCAGGCACTCGAGTTCTTCGAGATCGACGAGCTCGGTCTGGACTGGATGGATATTCGCATTTTGGAGACGCTCGCCAAGACGTTCTCCGGTCGTGCCGTGGGACTTACGACCCTTGCCAGCGCGGTGGGCGAGGACCCGGGCACGCTCGAGGATGTCTATGAGCCCTATTTGCTGCAATGCGGGTTGATGATTCGTACGCCGCAGGGCCGTCAGGCAACCCTTCGCACCTTTGAGCACCTGGGGATTGAACCTACCGTTTAGGGCGCTTTGTTTTGGCGGGCTGTTGGGCTATCGCTGGGCATCGGGTAAACATATCGCCGTTCATCGGTTATGGGCGTTTTACTATTGCGCGCCCGTGCTATGCTGAATTGGTCTTTTTCTCATTCGGTAACGAAAGGACCGCCCATGCCTACTGACATCGAAATCGCACGTTCCGTCACGCCGCTGCCCATTACCGAGGTGGCTAAGAACGCCGGCGTCGACGTAAAGCACCTGATTCCGTACGGCTTCGACAAGGCTAAGGTTGACTATTCACTGCTCAACGAGCCGACCGATCACCAGGCCAAGCTCGTCCTCGTGACCGCTATCAACCCAACGCCTGCGGGCGAGGGCAAGACCACCACGACCATCGGTCTGGCCGATGGCCTGCGTCGTCGCGGCGTCAAGAGTGCCGTGGCCCTGCGCGAGCCTTCGCTCGGCCCCGTCTTTGGCGTTAAGGGCGGTGCTGCCGGCGGCGGCTGGGCTCAGGTCATCCCCATGGAGGATATCAACCTGCACTTTACCGGCGACTTCCACGCTATCGGTGCTGCCAATAACCTGCTGGCCGCCATGCTCGACAACCATATTCAGCAGGGCAATCAGCTCGGTATTGACGTTAAGCGCATCACTTGGAAGCGCGTCGTCGATATGAACGACCGTCAGCTGCGCCACGTTATCGACGGCATTGGCGGTAAGGCCCAGGGCGTGCCGCGCGAGGACGGCTTCGATATCACCGTCGCCTCCGAGGTCATGGCAATCCTGTGCCTGTCTACGAGCATCAACGATCTCAAGGAGCGCTTGGGCGAGATCGTCGTCGGCTACAGCTATGCCGGCGAGCCCGTCCGCGCCCGCGACCTCAAGGCTCAGGGCGCCATGGCTGCGCTGCTTAAGGATGCGCTCAAGCCCAACTTGGTGCAAACACTCGAGGGCACGCCCGCGTTTGTCCACGGCGGCCCCTTCGCCAACATTGCCCACGGCTGCAACTCTATCATGGCCACGCGTATGGCGATGCGCTTTGGCGATGTCGCCATTACCGAGGCCGGCTTCGGTGCCGATCTGGGTGCCGAGAAGTTCCTCGACATTAAGTGCCGCATGACGGGCGTTCGCCCCAGCGCCGTCGTGGTCGTCGCGACCGCTCGTGCGCTGAAGTACAACGGTGGCGTCGCCAAGGCCGACCTCAACGAGGAGAACCTCGAGGCACTCAAGGCTGGCATGCCCAACTTGCTGCGTCATGTCGACAACATCCAGAACGTTTATGGTCTGCCCTGCGTGGTCGCCATCAACCGCTTCCCGACGGACACCGAGGCTGAGCTTGCACTCATCGAGTCCGAGTGCCAGAAGCTCGGCGTCAACGTTAAGCTTTCCGAGGTCTGGGCCAAGGGCGGCGAGGGCGCGCTCGAGCTGGCCGATGAGGTCATGCGTCTGATTGAGCAGCCGAGCGAGCTCAAGTTTGCCTATGAGGACGGCGCTGATGTCGCTGATGCCCTCGAGGCCGTTGCCACCAAGGTCTACCGCGCCGACGGCGTTGACTTTACGCCGGCCGCCAAGCGCCAGCTCGCCGAGCTGCGCGAGAACGGCTTTGGCAACCTGCCGGTGTGCGTCGCCAAGACGCAGTACAGCTTTAGCGACAACGCCAAGGTCCTGGGCGCTCCCGAGAACTTCCGCATCACCGTGCGTGAGCTCAAGGTTTCTGCCGGCGCCCACTTTGTGGTCGCGCTGACCGGCAGCGTTCTGACCATGCCGGGCCTGCCCAAGGTGCCCGCGGCCGAAAACATCGACGTCGACAACGACGGCAACATCACCGGCCTGTTCTAAGCCTGCTGTCCATAGCTGCTAGCCCGCCCCGCCGCGCCCACAAGGCACGGCGGGGCTTTTTGATCCTTAGGCCCGCGCATGTCTTGTAGATACCGACGGACTCTGCCCGTCATAGGCTTTTGCGCGGGTAGAATGCATGGATAACTTGAGGCTCACGCGCGACGGAAAGGAATCGTTGCATGGATCAGGACAAGACAACCGTGATGGGCGGCTACGGTTCCGCGCAGGCTGGCGATAGCGCCGATGCGACCCGCGTTGTTCCCAACCCCGGTTATACCGACCCCGCCGCGACGCAGCCTTCTGCCGAGCCCACCCGGGTTATGGGCTATGGCGACACGGCGCAGGATTCTTACGCTGCATCTTCGCAAGGCCCCTATGGCAACGCAGCTCCGGATCCGTTTGATTACGCGCCGCAGGATTCTTATGCTGCCTCGACGCCGAATTCCTATGACAGCCTGCCGCAGAATCCCATTCCGCAGCCTCAGCAGACGACGTATTTGCCTCGCACGGCGCAGCCTCGCTACGAGTCGCGCGAGCCGTATCGCGAGTACCCCAAGTCGATTCCGCAATATGGCGAGGACGAGGAAGAGACGCCGTCGCGTTCGTCGAGCGTGATCAAGAAGATCCTCATCGTGCTGGCGATCTTCTTTGCGCTGTCGATTGTGTTTGCCATCGTGTCGGGCATGCTCAACAAGCGGGGGAGTTCAACGGCCGATACCACTGCCGAGCAAACCGAGTCTGCCTCGTCTGGCACCGTCGATCTGAGCGATATCCCGGGGCAGTACTGGTCCAACGCCAAGAAGATCCTCAAGTCGCGCGGCGCCGATCTTTCGAATGCCGTGGTCCTGACTGATGATGGCTCAACGCCCGTCGTCGATGCCAACTGGGTCGTTACTTCTGCCTACTATAACGACAACGGCAACCTCGAAATTCAACTCACGCACAAGAACAGTTCGGGCAACTCGTCCGACGGCCAAAGCGGTACCGACAGCTCGAGCTCCAATACGCTGGAGGACTTGAGCAACAAGGCGCAGGAGTTGGGAGACAAGGCGCAAGAGCTGGGCGATACGGCACAAAATCTGGGCGATACCGCGCAGAACTTGGGCGACATGGCGACGGATGCCTGGAACGCACTGCAAAACGGCATCTCGGGCGCGCAGGGAAACTAGCGGACGAGCGGAGCGGGGCTACAGCTGCTCGGCCGGACGCTCGGGCGAGCTAAAGCCCGAGTCAAACGTAACGACGCATGAGGCATCGGGTCGGCGCTCGTGCACGATGCGCGTGACGAGCTCCAGCAGCTCCTCGTCGGATATGTCAAAGCCGTCGGGACGCACCAGGTCAAACGAAACGAACCCGTTGTGCTCGTGCAGATCGTGGATGGAGAGCGCGGGATCGATCTGCATGACGCCGCGCTTGACCCAGCCGCGCAAGTCATCGCCGGTTGTCGCGATGGGGTCGCAGTGCAGCGTGATACCAATGCCCATCTGGCGCTTGATGTCGTGCTCGATGGTGTCCAGAATCTCGTGGTGCTCAAACGCGTCGCCCTCGCCGGGCATCTCCACGTGGGCGCTGGCAAACTGACGACCGGGGCCGTAGTCGTGCACCATCAGGTCGTGTGTGCCCAAGACCTGCGGATAGGACATGATCTTGTCGCGGATTGCTTGGACGAGCTTGGGGTCGGGCGCTTGCCCCAGCAACGGGCTGATGGCGTCGCGCACTAGGCTCATGCCGCTGATGCAGATGAAGATGCCCACACCCAGGCCTGCCCAGCCATCGAGGTCAAAGTCGGTCGTCTGCGAAATAAGCGCCGCCACCAAGACCGAGCCCGAGGTGATGACGTCGTTTTTGGAGTCCTGCGCCGTGGCGATGAGCGTTTCGGAATCGATGCGGTTACCCAGCGTGCGGTTGAACGCGGCCATCCAGAGCTTTACGAGCATGGACGTAGCCAGTGCCGCAAGGGAAATGAACGTGTAAGCGGTGGGGGAAGGCTTGATGATCTTGGTGACCGACTCGAGGATCAGATTGATGCCGACGGCGCAAACCAGGACGGCGACGAACAGGCCGGCTAGGTACTCATAGCGACCGTGGCCATAGGGGTGGCCTTCGTCTGCCGGGCGGCTGGCAAGGCGGAACCCGAGCAGACTCACGATGTTGCTCGAGGCATCGGAGAGGTTGTTGAAAGCGTCGGCGATGAGGGAGACGGAGCCGGCGAGCAGGCCCGCGATGCCCTTGGCCAGGCACAGGGTGATGTTGAGGCCAATGCAGACGAGGCTTGCGGAAAAGCCCGCGTTGGTGCGGCAAGATGCATCGACCGGCTCGCTCTCGCTGCCGGGAACAAGCGTATGTACCAGCCGATTTACAAATAGCATAGCGGTCGTCCTCACAATCATGTTTAAGGGGATAGTGTAGCTCGCGCGGGGGCGCCGTGCACCGATGCTCAGAAAATGCAGCAATAGTCTGCCGGTGCTAACGAGCGAGCCTTCTCGTCTGCCTGGGTGGTCCATTTTGGGCCACATGGGTATGGGCATGTGCCTGCTTGCTCGACATACTTAATGTCGACAGCCCCTGTGCAAAGGAGGACGTTTCCATGGACGAGATGTTTGCCATTAAATGTCAAAACTGCGGCGGCCCTATGTACTCGCACCAGGCTAAGCGCAGCTTTGAGTGCGCCTATTGCGGCACGGTCGTTCCGTGGCAGGCTGATGCGGGGGAGCCCAAGAGCGCCCTGGGCATTCGCCATACGCCGCTAACGGTGGTGGATGGACTGCTCAAGCTCACGCATGTGTCGCAACTCGAGCGCCCGGAGGACCCGGACTGGTATTTCTTCAATTCGCACTGGCGCAATCAGTCAGTTCTGGAACATCTGCTGTGGGAGGATCGCGGCACGGCGCAGGAGTTCCAAGAGGCCACGCATGTGAGCATTCCTTGCCCCTTCTGTGGTGCGTCCTTTGAGGGCGAGTCGACCCAGCGCGTGTTTGAGTGCCCGTCCTGCGGCAACAAGATCGGCATTGCCGACCTGCTCAAGCCGGGGACGTTTAGCAAGCGCCTGACCATGGGCGTAGGTGCGGAGTATGTACCTGGGCAGGGTATTCCCTGCGAAATCTCGCCGCAGCAGGCACGTGCCAGCGCACTGCAGCTGGTGCGCCAGTATGCGGAAGCCTTTGCCGGGCACGACGTGGAAGATGCGATCCAAAACGACATGATGCTCTTCTATTTCCCCATGGCGCTGGCGGACCTGCGCATGATGGCGTCCTTCCCAGGCAAGGGCCTGAGCAAGGAGACCTTGGTGTACTACGAGGTGCTCGACTGGGCATACCCCAAGGCAAACTACCTGGACGTTCGCCTCATGGGCATTTTGGAGCCGTGGGACTTTGCCAAGGTTGGGCCGTTTGACCCGGCCATGCAGGAAGGTGACTTTCGCGTTGTCTCCGTCGATGCGTCTACCAAGGACCAGGTGGTTATTGATAAGTTGGCGCTCGACGTTGCGGGCAACGACGCCGAGGCTGTACTGGGGCTCAATAAAAAGAGCATCCGCACGTGGGCATGCAAGGCCCGCAAGCACAAGGACGGCCTAGTTATGGTGCCAGTGTACTTTGTCGACCGTCCGGCAACGGACAGCCGCGACGGCGAGCAGGTGCGCATCGCCGTAAACGGCCAGACGGGTCGTGCGGCCGCGGTGGTGTTTAGCGACAAGCGCGAAACGCATATCGTGGCGCCGCTCAGCTCGAGCCTGCATCTGTCCGGTGAGAGCACCGTGCACGCCACGCCCGTCGAGATCAAATATGTTAAATCACCCTTCCTGTACCAGATCGTGCGCCGTGGAGGCGGCGAGCAACCGCGCCAGGTTGCAGCGGTTGCCGAGGGTTCCTACCGAGAGGAGAAGCCCAAACGCCGCGGTCTGCTGGGTGCGCTATTTGGGAAGTAAGGAAGCGCAGCCGGTTGGCGCTGCGATGCGATAGTTAGAGGAACGGGGCAGTCCGCAGAAGTGCGGGCTGCCCCGTTTTTGTGTTGCGGGGAAGTGCTGGGCACTTCATTAAAGGTCTTCGCGCGGACTCGAATTCCAATGTCGCCGAGCGCTTTCGTGCAGGATTCCCGAAGTGACTAAAATGTGGCCATAGAGACAGTTTTAGCGAACCCCACGGGAGTGACGCGTATGGACAACAACACCTTGCTGTTTCAGGACAAGGGTTCGGGTAGGTATAAAGACGTCAAGATCTACCCCAACCGTATTGAGGTGCTCAAGAAGGGCACTTTTGGTGGCAAGCACACCGAGATTGTCTACCTTAAGGACATCACGGGGGTTAACAGGATCAAGGGCCGCGACGTTTTCCTACGTAACAGGCTGTTGACCGCTTGCGTCTTTAGCCTGAGTAGCCGTGCGAAGGCCCAGGAATTTGTGAACGCGCTGAACATGGTGATGTAGCCGATAGCGGCGTTCGGGCCAAGGTAAAAATCGGGGGCACAGAACGGTGTTCTGCGCCCCCGATTGAGTCGATGTGTCTAAAAGGCCGGCTTGCCTATTCGCTAGCGCCTTCACTGTCTTCGCGGTCATTGGCAAGCATTGCCGCGCCGGCGACCGTTGTCGCCACGGCGGCGGCAGCGAGCCCGGCGGCAACGCCAGATCCGTCGCCCGTGTCGGCGAGTTTTCCGGTCGAGCCCTTGCTCTTGTTGCCGCCGCCGTTCTTGTCGGCATCGTCTGCGTTGGAACCCGTGCCGCTGCCGGTGCCGCCTGCACTGCCCGAGGCCGCTACGGTAAAGCTTGCGGCTCCGTCGCTGGCGAGCGTGTAGTTCTGCGCCGCGTCGCCCAAGAGACCGTTCACGCGCACCCAGTACGTTCCTGCGGCAAATGTTTCGCCCTCGGCCATTGCTGTGCCCGGAGCGCCGTTCGCGCCGTGCATAAACTCGAGCTGGGCCGTGCAGGCATCGGTTTCGAGCTTGCCCTCGAGTGATGCCGCAATCTTGGCGCGCACGTCTTCGCCGGCCTTAAGGCCTTCGAGTCCCTCAAAATGGGGCGTCAGCGCGCGTGGATCGATATCGATGGGCACGGAGCCCCGCAGCTCCGTAACGGTCTCGTTGCCCAAGGCGTCGACATCCACATATTCGATGGCAAACGCATGGCCCGAAGCCGCCACGTTGAGTACGTTGCTGCTGTCGACGAGGCGGAAATGACCCTCGCCAACGGTCTTGCCGTCCTGGAGCGAGGCGTCGCTCAGCGAGTCGCCATATGTCATGTGCATGCGGGCTGGGAGGTAGCACGAAGCCGTCTGCTTGTGCTCCGTATCGTAATTGCGCTGATAGATGCTCCGGGCCAGCGCCGCATCAACAAAGTCGGATGCGATGATGCCAATGTGCTTGAGGTAATCTGACTTTGTATCCTCGATGCCGCTGGGATTGATGTACGGGCTCTTATACAGATGCTCGTTGACTACTCGTGCCGAGGTAAAAGGATTGCCTCCGTGCGACAAGCCCGTGCAGCTGGTGTAGTTGATAGACCAGCAACGCTCCAGGACTTTCTCCTTGGCCCCGTTATCGTCCTCGACATCTACCTCGTTGCGCGTGCGCCCGGTCGTTTCCTTCAGCGCATTATCGACCCAGCTGAGCTTGTCGGTTCCCGAGAGTTTGTACTTGTCCTGGGCGTATACCTTGGTGCAATAGGGCTCTTTGTCGTCTGTTTCCCCCGCGGCTTCAAAGCCCCGCGCGTCTTGGACGAGACACATAGTGGCGCTGTCGGAGTGAGCCTTGATCTTGTCATCCCATTCGGTAAGGTCGAGGCCCCACGTGTGGCCGCTTACACTGTTGCCGGCGAGCCTAAATCGACGCAGCAGAACGATCTTTCCGCGAACCTCGCCCAGCGTGGGGACATGGCTCGACGTGTAGAACAGATCGGGATTATCGCCCATAACCTTGGCGAAAGCCGTCGTAACACTGTCATCGGTAGCCTCGTCGTTGCCGCGCGATGCGAGCATGATAAGCGCTTCTCTCGGGTTTTCGCTCAAAAACGTTTTAAAGTACCCGATGACATCGGAGAGATGCAGATAGTCCCCGTCTTTTTTGAATAGGTAGAAATCCCCGTGGCAGATGCCAGGGTTGTCGCCCTTTCCGAGACGGATATCAAAATAGCGAATGCCTTCGAGCAGCTGCGTGGGAATGTAATCCTGCTGGCATTTTACTTGCGAGGATTGGGCTCAGTGTCGTTGTCCACGCTGCAGGTGCCCGAATCGTGCGTACCCGGGATGCTCAGCTCGTCGAGGAACTTGTTGTCGTCGACGTATTTCATCCAACATGGTCCGTCGACGTAGCTGCTATACGTGATCCAGTCGAGGCTGCTAACCGTGGCATCGTTCTTTTTCATGTCGTAACCGATAAGTTCGAGCTCCCACGGAATGCTCTCACTCTTATGGCAGATCTTATTGTTGTCCCGGTCTTTGCCGTTCGATTCTATTGCCAGGTACTTAATGTCTTTTTTCTCGGTTTCTTTCTCGACCGTGCGGTCTCGGATGATGTAGGTTCCGTTTAGCTGGCGGTCGAACGCAAAAGAGCGGCTGGGCTTGCCGTCATGTTCGCCACTCCATACGTGGATAACCTTTCCATCTTTGTCCGAGTCGCCATCGACCGACCAAATGCTGTAGCCCGTCTTCCTGTGCTCTTCGAAATTGAGCAGGGTGCGGATGGCATACCAGTTTGTATCGTCATTCTTGGTCGTTACGTCCTCAAGGATGAGCTTGCTGGACGTGCCGTCATTAAACAGATGGCAGACGTTGCCGATGACGTTGCCGTCTTCGTTGACGCTCGCGGTACGAAAATAGCCCGCGGGGCGAAGGCGAATGACGAAATTGTCGAGGCTGACCGACGCTGTGGCAGCGTCGTCTGCAAATGCCGCTCGTGGGCCAATGCCCAATGCCGCGGTTTCGGACAGGCTTGCAAGTGGCGACAACGCCGCGAGTCCAAGGCCCAACGTAAATGCTCGGCGGCTGATGGCGTGGTGTTCGGTCATAACTTCTCCATTCGTAGAGTGCGGTTATGCGATAGTTTTGGTCACTATACTGCTCAGATGTTTAAAGATGCTGGTTTAATTGTCTGCGCGGCGCAATAAATCGGCGGGCGGACGTGTTGGGGTGCTTGTCGTTTTCGTACTGTTGCTACATTTGGAGCGGTTCCGGCGTCCGGCATCCTCGCGTTCGTTGGCTACCGGCATAAGAAAGGGAGGGTCGGTTTACCGGCCCTCCCTGGGTACGAAGCGCTGGGGTACCGTCGCTTGTTTGCACTGCGCCCGTGTTTCCCGCTGCACTCGCCAGTCGCTTAGCGCTTGATCTCGATATCGTCGAGCTTGACGTCCATGGCCTCGGTCTTGGCCTCGGCGATGTCATCGGCAAATTCCAGGGACTTCATCATGGTCTCGACGGCGTCCTTGTGCTCCTCGACGTTGTCGATACGCACATACACACTGCCGCCGTCAACGTCGGTGAAGTATTCGGTCGTTACGCCGCCCGAGTGCGTGAAGTAGGCACTGCGCCAGGTCTTGCCGTTGTACTTAACGGGATCGCTCTCGGTCCATCCAGAGTTGGCCTTCCATTTGGCCTCGTAGTCGAACAGTTCATCGGCGTTCTTGTCAGAGTCGAAGACGGGGATGAAGCGATCGCTGGCGTGCTCGCTCTCGGTGAACTTAAACTGGGCCCTGTCGGCGGTGTCGCCTGCGACGTCGGTGATCTCGACGCCCTCGGGGACCTCGACCTTAAACCAAATGAAGTCGGCCCTCATATCCACGGCTGGCTTTTCTGCTCCACCGCCACTTCCGGTAGCGCCGCCGCTGCCACCGCAGCCCACCAGGGCAAATGCGGCAAAGAGGCTTATGCAGAGGGTGAGAATCGCAAAGGCCTTCTTTTTCATGGTCGTGTCCTCCTCGATCTGTAACCGCCCATGGATTACCTGCCTTTACTGTACGCGTGGACGGCTCGCTCGGGTGGGCCATGTGTCCCATTCTGAGGGCCGGATTTGCGCCGTTAAGTGGCAATATGCACGGGTCCAAAAGAGGGGAGGGCCGGTGCTGTCGGCTCTCCCCGGGGTGAGGTGTCCGTTGTTTTAAAGGGGCGCGTGTACGTGGGTGTGTGCGGGGTCCCGTTACTTGATCTCGATGCTCGAAATCTCAACTTCGCGTGCCTCGGAAACTGCCTCTTCCATGTCATCGGGGAACTCGATGGAGTTGAGGAGTGCCTCGGCTTCTTTCTTGTGCTGGTCGAAGTTCGAGATGAGGACGTAGACGCTTCCCGGCTCAACATCGGTAAAAAGCATGGTTGAGATGCCGCTGTTGTCCTCGTATGTTCCGACGAGTCACGTCCTGCCGTTATACTCGACGGACCCGCCATCCTTCCACTGGAACGTATCCCCCTTCTTTTCCGCCTGGTCGGCGTGGGATTCCTCGGCCGTCAGCGCTTTTTTCCAAACGGGGATAAAGCGATCGGCCGAGGCGTTCTCGTCTTCGGGGAAGGTGAGCTGGACCCTGTCGGCATTCTTGCCGGCAGAGTCGCTTACGCCGACGCCCTCGGGCATCTCGACCTTAAACCAGATGTAGTCGGTCTTCTTGGCGACGGGGGCCTTTTCCTTGCTCTCGCTCTTGGGGGCGCTGCCGCCGCCCGATGCGCTCTCGCCGCAGCCGACAAGGGCAAACGCGGCAAAGAGGGCGATGCAAAGGGAAAGGATCGATAGGGTCTTTTTCTTCATGGTGGCGTCCTCCTTGTCTGCCAGGGACATCGTGTGCCGCGGATCGCTGGGGCGGCGGTTACGCATGCGCATGATGTCTTTGTTTACTGTGCGGTTATTCTTCCATTCGTCGTCCGGTGCCGTGATGAGCTTGCCCCAACATAGGGCTCCTTACCTATATGTATGCCCCAGTTGCCGCTGCCCGGAAGTCTCGAAAGGTGGGCCATGTGTCCCATGTTTGCGGTGCCGACGCCTATCGTTCGTCATAGAAATCCGCGATGGCCAGGTGCGCTGACGCTTATGTACTTATGGGCTAGACTTAGCACCATTATGTGATCGATGCGGTCGGTCGGCGGTTTCCACCCGACCGATGTATATGACTTGAAGGTGCATGCGTATGAGCCAAGAGATGATGGACAAGACCTGCCGCGGGTTTGCCGAGGCGCTTGCCGCGCGCGAGCCGGTTCCCGGCGGTGGCAGCGCGAGCGCCTTTGTGGGCGCGCTGGGCGCCTCGCTGTGCGGAATGGTTGCCCGCTACGGTGCGACTAATCCCGCGCTTGCTGATCGTGCGGATGACCTGACGCGCGCGTTTGCCCAGGCTGATGAGCTGGCTCAGGAGCTTGTCGAGTTGGTTTCCGAGGACGTTCGTGCCTACAGGCGGGTGTCCGCGGCGTACGGTATTCCGCGTGACGATCCGGCTCGAGCGACCGCGATTCAGGATGCGCTGCATGTGGCCGCTATGCCGCCGTATCGCATTATGGATGCCTGCGGGCGTGCGCTGGCGCTGCTCGAGGACATGGCCGACAAGGGTTCGCGTCAGCTGCTGTCCGATGTGGCGTGCGGCGCCGTGTTCTGCCGTGCCGCTATGCAGGGCGCGAGCTTGACGCTCTTTGCGAACACCACGTCTATGAAAGATCGCGTTCGTGCTGAGGAGCTCGAGACGGCGTGTGATGAGTTGCTCGACACATGGTTGCCGCGCGCCGATGCGCTGGCGCGCCGCGCCTCCGACGCTGCAAGGAAGAGAGGATAGCCATGGCTGAACTGCTGAAGGGTGCTCCCGTTGCTCGCGCTTTGACCGAGGAACTTGCTGCTCGCTGTGCAGCCCTGCGCGAGCGCGGTGTTGTACCGACGCTGGCCATCGTTCGTGTGGGCGAGCGCGAGGACGACCTGTCCTACGAGCGCGGTGCCCTCAAGCGCTGCGAGAAGGTTGGCATTGAGGCTCGCCGCGTTTTGCTTCCTGCCGATGTTTCGCAGGACGAGCTGTTGACGGCCGTCGAGGACATCAATACCGATTCGGCTGTTCATGGCTGTCTGATGTTTCGCCCGCTGCCCGCCGGCCTTGACGAGAACGCCGTCGCCGCAGCGCTCGATCCCTCCAAGGACGTTGACTCCATGACGCCGGCTTCGCTGCTCACCACGCTTTCGGGGCGCGGCGAGGGTTTTGCCCCCTGCACAGCTGAAGCCGTGCTTGCTTTGCTGGATCATTACGGCGTTGAGCTGGATGGGGCCAAGGTTGCTGTGGTCGGACGCTCACTGGTAATTGGCCGCCCCGTTGCCGCCATGCTTACGGCGCGCAACGCAACCGTGACGACGTGCCATACGCATACGCGCGATCTTGCCGCCGAGTGCTGTGCTGCCGACATTGTGGTTGCCGCCGTTGGACGCGCGCGCACGATTGGCGCAGATGCGGTCCGCGAGGACCAGGCGATTATCGATGTTGGCATTAATTGGGACGAAGCCGCTGGCAAGCTGGTCGGCGACGTCGATTTTGATGCCGCGGAGCCGGTTGTTGGCGCAATCACCCCCGTGCCGGGTGGCGTGGGCGCCGTGACGACAGCAATTCTCGCCAAGCACGTGATCGAGGCGGCTGAGCGCGCGGTAAAATAGGCGTTTGGAGGCTGTTTAGGGGGTTGGTTAGATACCCCGTGGTCAAAAAATGCCAAATATGAGTACTGTTGCCAAGTTAGTCACATATGTTTGAGATCATTTTGGCTCTTTAGCGATAAGTAATATCGTTAAAGAGCCAATTTTATTGGACGTATGGGGAATTACTAGACTCAGTTTTTGGACAGGTGAGGATTCCCGGCGCCCGGAACAGTGCAATTTGCTGCCACTAAATTTGTGACAGTACTCATATTTGGCATTTTTTGACCACGGGGGGGGGTAGCGCGCAGAGATGTGGTGTAAGAGGCGGGGCATGCCCCGCCTCCGCCTTTTCTTGAAAGGGAGGGGACACCGCCTAGAATTCGTCGTTGGAGTAATGAAGGTGACGAATGGAAGGAAAGGCGATGCCCCAAGAAGAGAGTGTACTGCGCCTCGGCCGCGACGAGGCCCTCGAGGCGGCGAGGCTTTGGCAGGAGTGCGGCGACGCGCGCGAGTTCGCGTGCAGGGTGCTGGGCGGCGTGATGAACGCGCTGATGGACTCCGAGGCCCAGCAGATGTGCGGCGCGGGCCGCAACGAGCGCAGCGACGGCAGGGAGAACAGCCGCAACGGCTACCGCCCCAGGTCGCTCAAGACCGCCGTGGGCGACGTGGAGCTCGAGATACCCAAGCTCAGGCACGGCACCTACTACCCCGAGGGCATGCTCGCGCGATGGTCGCGCGTCGACACCTCGGTGGCCGCCCTCGTGCAGGAGATGTACGTGTGCGGCGTGTCCACCCGCAAGGTCGAGCGCGTGGCGTCCAGGCTGGGCATATCCTCGCTGTCGAGCTCGGAGGTCTCGAGCCTCTGCTCCGACCTCGACGCCGAGGTGGCGGAGTTCCGCCGCCGCGACCTGTCGGGCACGCCGTGCTGCTACCTGTGGCTCGACGCCACCTACATGAGCTGCAGGGTCGGCTCGTCGGTCGTCTCGCAGGGCGTCGTGACCGCGATCGGGCTGGGCGCCGACGGGCGCAAGCACTTCCTGGGCTGCGACGTGGTCGACACCGAGAGCGAGGACTCTTGGGCGGCGTTCCTCGGCGGGCTGCGCGAGCGCGGGCTGGCCGGCGTCCGCCCCGTGGTCTCCGACAGCCACGCCGGGCTCGTGGCCGCCGTCTCGCGCCTGTTCCAGGGCTGCGCCTGGCAGCGCTGCGTGACGCACCTGCAGCGCAACCTCCAGAGCGCCTGCTCGGGCAGGCCCGAGGACTCCAAGGCGGCCGTCAGGGACCTCGTGCGCGCCGCGGTCTACCAGGACGACCCCGACCTCGCGCGCTGCGTGTGGGCCGAGGCGGCGCCCTGGGTGGCGTCGGTGTCCGCCAGGGCCGGCGAGGTCTTCGAGCGGGCCGAGGACTCCGCGCTGGCGTTCACGGCCTTCCCCAGGGCGCACTGGGCCAAGCTCCGCACCAACAACGTCCAGGAGCGCGCCAACCGCGAGATCAAGCGCCGCTACAGGGTCGTGCAGTCCTTCCCCTCGAGGGAGTCGATGCTGCGCCTGACGTGCGCGAGCCTCATGGTGACCGAGGGGCAGTGGTCCCAGCAGCGCGTGTTCTCCGAGGCCTCGGCCGCCGAGGGCTTCGCCGGGCCCGCGGACAGGCCCGCCCCGACAGAGGGGAGGCGCCGCGCGCTCGGGCGGCGCGCCGGGGAGATAGTGGACGAGATAGTCGAGAGGCGCGGTCTCAAGAAGGAGTAACATCGGGACTTGCAGCGACGGACCTCAGGACGCTCTTACACCACGTCTGCGCGCGCGACCCACGGGGGCTGCCGAGGCCGTGGTTTCGCCCTTTCTGCGCCGAAGCGATACACTGTTGCCGTTTGATTTCTTCGCTCAAGGAGGATGCGCATGCCGTGCACAACGATTCTGGTCGGTAAGAACGCGAGCTACGACGGGTCGACGCTTGTCGCGCGTAACGAGGACTCGTCCAACGGGGTGTTTGAGCCCAAGCGTATGCGCGTGGTGCATCCCGACGAGCAGCCGCGCGTCTACACGAGCGTCCTGAGTCACCTGACCGTTGAGCTGCCCGATAACCCCATGCGCTACACGAGCGTCCCCGATGTTGTCCCGGGCCACGGCATCTGGGCCGAGGCCGGTTTCAACGAGCTCAATGTGGGCATGTCCGCAACCGAGACGCTCACCACCAATGAGCGCGTTCGCGGCGCCGACCCGCTCGTGGACTACGTACCCGCCAAGGGCAACGAGGGTGAGGACGGCTATGTGCCGGCGCAGCCTGGTGGGCTGGGCGAGGAGGACATGGTGACCCTGGTCCTGCCGTACGCTAAGTCCGCCCGCGACGGCGTGCGTATCTTGGGCGACCTGCTCGAGCGCTACGGCACTTACGAGAACAACGGCATCGCCTTTAGCGACGTGGACGAGATCTGGTGGCTCGAGACCGTCGGCGGTCACCACTGGATCGCCAAGCGCGTGCCTGACGACGCCTATGTGACCATGCCCAACCAGCTGGGCATCGACAGCTTTGACCTGGACGACGCCGAGGGCGACCAGGCCGACCACATGTGCTCCGCCGACCTGCGCTCCTGGATGGCCGAGTGGCATCTGGACCTGACGCTGGGCGTCGAGGGCGACGGCCCGGCTGCGGTCTTTAACCCGCGCGAGGCCTTTGGCTCGCACAGCGACAGCGACCACGTCTACAACACGCCGCGCGCCTGGTACATGCAGCGCTGCCTCAACCCCAGCGATGTGTGGGACGGTCCCGACGCCGATTACACGCCCGAGAGCGACGATATCCCCTGGAGCCGCGTGCCCGAGCGCAAGGTGACCATCGAGGACATCAAGTACGTGCTTTCGAGCCACTACCAGGGCACGGAGTACGACTGCTACGGTAGCAAGGGCACGCCCGCCACGCGCGGCGCCTATCGCCCCATCGGCATCAACCGCAACAGCCAGCTCGCCGTGCTGCAACTGCGTCCCTATGCGCAGCCGGCCTATCGCGCCATGCAGTGGATGGCCTTTGGCTCCAACTCGTTTAACGCACTGGTTCCGCTGTACGCCAACGTCGAGACCATGCCCGAGTACTATGCCAACACACAGGCTCGCGTAACGTCCGAAAACTTCTACTGGGCCAACCGCCTAATCGGCGCCCTGGCCGACGTCCGTTTCCATGAGTGCGGCCGCGCGGTCGAGGATTATCAGGAGAAGGTCGGTGGCATGGGCCACAAGCAGATCCATGACGTCGACGCTGCCGTAGCCGCTCTGCCCGAGGCCGAGGTGCCTTCCGAGCTTACACGCGCCAACGAGGCCTTTGCCGAGCGTGTTCGCGTGGAGACCGATGCCCTGCTGGGCAAGGTGCTTTACACCACGAGCTGCGCCATGAAGAACTCTTTCGCGATGAACGACAACGTGAGGTAGGGATTTCCCGTCGATCGAATAGCGCTAAAACGCTTTGTCGCTTTCACTCAATCTTGGGTACAAGAACGCCAATGCAGTTGTTTGTGATTGGAGACAACCATGGTTATGAAACTCGATCAGCTTGTTAACGGCGCCATCAACGTTGGCTTTGGCGCTGCCGCCGTTGCCGTCGAGGGCAGCAAGAAGGTTCTCGACGACCTCAGTACCAAGGGCGAGCAGGTCCGCAAGGACACCGCCACCCCCGATATCGCCCGCAGCGTGTCCGACATGTTCGAGCAGGCCGGTGGTACCATCTCCGATTTGACCGAGCGCTTGGGCATGCAGGGCGAGACCGCGGCCCAGCGCGTGCTCGACGAGCTCATTCTGGCTCGCGTCCGCGTTATGACCGCTCCCGAGCGCACGGCTTTCTTGGCCCATGTGCGCGATATCGTCGATTCGGTCGAGGACAACGTGACCTCGGTGCCCGTCGAGTCCGTTGAGCCCGACGATGCGAAGGACACCGAAGAGGCCGAGTAGCAGCGCAGATGGCAGATTCCACCACCGATTACAACAATCTAGATCCCTTGGGTGACGAGGCGGCGGTTGTCGATGAGGTCGATGCCGCCGTCTCGGGCGCTCGCAAAAAGCCGCGCGCTGTCGATATGGTCCCCGAGGAGCCCGACGCGATGGCGCCGGACGAGGAATACCAGCTCACGCCGGCGGGTCGTCGCGAACGCATCGGGCAGATTGTTCGCTTGGTCAAAAAGTACCGTGTGTGGGATAACCTCACGCCGGTTCGCTTGCGTCGCCTGCTCGAGGAGCTCGGCCCCATGTTCGTCAAGATGGGGCAGATTCTGGCCAACCGGTCCGAGATTCTGCCGCAGCGCTTTTGCGATGAGCTGCGCCGTCTGCGTTCCGACGTGGAGCCGGTGCCGTACGAGGTAGTGCTCCGCTGCTTGGAAGAGGAATACGGCCTGCGCCTGGGGGAGATGTTCGATGCGATCGACCCCAATCCGCTTGGTAGCGCATCGCTCGCGCAGGTGCACCGCGCTCGTCTGGTGACGGGCGAGGACGTAGCCGTCAAGGTGCAGCGCCCCGGTGCGCAGCAGGTTATGGCGCAGGACATCGATATCATCCGCTCGGTGGTGCGCATTGTTTCCAAGTTCGTCAACACCGATCAATTCGTTGATCTGCACGGCGTAGTCGAGGAGTTGTGGACCTCGTTTCGCGAGGAGACCAACTTTTTGGCCGAGGCCAAAAACCTCAACGACTTCTACGAGTTCCATAAGAGCGTTCATGGCGTGACGTGCCCTAAATCCTATCTGGACCTGTGCACCGAGCACGTGGTGGTTATGGACTACGTCGACGGCATTTCGATCGCCGATCCCGAACGCTTGGTGGCCGAGGGCTATGACTTGGAAAAGATCGGTGCCGCGATTGTCGAGGACTACTCGACGCAGGTGCTCGATGACGGTTTTTTCCATGCCGACCCGCATGCGGGAAACATCATTCTCAAGGACGGCATCGTCTACTTTATCGACTTGGGCATGGTCGGACGCATGTCGAGTCACGATCGCGGTATCGTCAAGGATATGATTTTCGCCGTGGCCGAGGGTGACGTGCCCAAGCTCAAGGATTCGCTCATGCGCTTCGCCGTAACGCGTGGCGACTCGGCCGAGCTTGACCATTCGGCCTTTTTGTCTGATCTTGACTTTATCGTGGCTGACTTTGCGGGCCTTGACCTGAAGGATCTGGATATCGGCGAGTTTTTGACCTCGCTGCTAAACTTGGCGCGCAAAAACGACGTTGAGCTGCCGAGCGTGGTGACAATGTTCGCGCGCGGCATGGTGACGCTCGAGGGTCTGCTGACCGAGTACATGCCCAACGTCAACATGATCCAGATCATTCAGGCTCATATCAAAAACGAGAAGAGCATCTATGCCCGCATGCGCGAGATGAGCCGCGACTTTGCCGCGAGCAGCTATCGCGCAGCGAAGGGCTCACTCGAGGCGGCTGAGTACCTGGGGCTGGCTTCGCGTATGCTCACACGCGGGCAGCTTAAGGTGAACACGCAGATCATGAGCAGCGATAAGGCGCTGCGACAGCTGGGCGGAATTATCGACCGCATGTCGATGGCAATTGTGATCGCCGGTCTGTTTATCGGTTCGTCGGTGGTGTACTACGCACGCATCGAGCCGGTTGTGTTTGGTATCCCAGTCATTGGCTTTATGGGCTACGTGAGCGCGCTGGTGCTGGCGCTTATGCTGGGCCGCAATATCTGGCTCAACAGCCACGGCGGCAAGCACTAGAGGCTGCGACCTTCACCGCATTTTCCTATCGCAAACAATAGCTTTTACCTTGGGCTTCGCCTGCGTGCGAGGCCCTTTTGCGTGATACCATTTTGACGGTAATAATCGATGGCCTAGATGGTGGTGCGGAGACGCACGAATGCGCGGTTTTCCTGCGCGTTTGGGAGAATCGAGGTGCAAGTCCCCGGCTGTACCAGTAACCGTAATTCCTCTTGACTCGGGATATTCGCGTCGCAGATCGGACGGCGTGCCTGAGCCGTTAAGGTTAAGTCGGATCGCCTCCCATCTTGCATGCGGCTGCGGCTTTTGCCGCCGGTGTGCATAGGGCTCTGGAGGGAAGGAGGACCCCGATGGGGGAACTCGAGCGCAACATACGCGATGACGTGGGGCAGCCTCAAGGCAACGCTCCAAGTACAGACAGTAGGAGACAAATGGATATGTTTGAGGACGAGTGCCAGCGTGCCTCGCTTCGTCGCCGTGGCGTAATCGCGCGCGGCGTGGCAAAGCGCTGCCTGGTGGCATTCCTGGCCTTCGCGATGGCCTTTGGCACCACGCCGGCTCAGCTGTGGGCCGAGGGTGCCGAGGGCATTACCGACGCTGTGGCTCAGGCTACGACGCCAGGCGAGGACGCAGCGCTTGCGGGCGGTACCGCTGAGCAGAGCGGCGCCGAGGTTTCGGATTCCGGGAGCGCGCCTGCAGCTAGTGCCGCCACTACAGAGGCAGCAACTGGCGACGAAGGCTCGGCGACGGGGGAGAGCCCTGCCACGAGCGAGCAGTCTTCGACGGCATCCGCTGGCCAAGCAGGATCTGCCGCCGCGGCTGCCGTCCAGACAGAGAACCCGACAGAAACTGGCGATGTCGTCAAGAAGCAAATCGAGGTCTCGTTCTCGATTATCGGCACCGATGCCGACGGCAAGGCTCAGACCTGGGTGGCGCCTACGCAGCTCAAGCTCGACGAGGGCGCGACGGCTGCGGATGCCTTCATTAAGCTGCAGGAGAAGACGGGCTTCAAGGCGAAGTACGATCCGAACACGGCATACGGTTTCTACCTCGAAAGCATCACCTCCCCGAGCGATGGCCGCACGCTTGCCTACGATCCGACGACTCATGCCTACTGGCAGCTGTTCGTCGACGGCGCGTCTTCCTCGGTTGGCGCGAGCAGCGTCAAACTCACCCAGGGGCAGAAGATTGAGTTTGCCTATACGGCTGGTAGCGCGTCCCCTGTCGTTAAGGACCAGCTTGCTGCGAATGTGACCGTCATTGGTCGCGATGCCCAGGGCAAGACTCAGACCTGGGTCGACAACGCGCAGTATGTGGTGACGTCCGGTTCGAGCGCGCTTGATCTTACGAAGGTCGCGCTTGAGGCGAATGATATTGACGCCGTTGCTGCGGGCTCCTTCATTCTGAGCCTTAAGTACAACGGTGTTGAGCTGGGTACGCCCCAAGATTATTCGACCTATTGGCAGCTGTTTATCAACGGCAAGTCGAGTGACTATACGGCGGACAATGTCACCATCCATGCTGGCGATACCGTCACGTGGTTCTACGGTGGCTGGGGAGACCAGTTGCCGTCCGATTCTGTCCATGCTTCCGTTCAGGTGCTTGGCAAGGACAAGGACGGCAAGCAGCAGGTTTGGGCTTCGACGGGCCAGACGAGTCTCAAGGCGGGCTCTACTGCTAAGGACCTGTTGGAGCAGACTGGTCTTAAACTCAAAGCTACAGAAGAGTCTTGGGGTTGGTACCTTAGGGGCATTACCTCGCCGCTTGACGGTAAGACCTATTGTGGCTCTGATGCTGCGACCAATAGCTATTGGCGCTTCTACGTAAAGGGCAAGTCCGACGCAAAGTACAAGTTCGCCGACGTTGGCGCTGGTGCCTACGAGCTCCATGAGGGTGACGCCGTCACCTTTATGTATGCTGGCGACAGCGATGCCCTCCCTGGTCAGGTGCTTGGATCCGCCGATATCATCGGCCCCGATGTCAACGGCAACAATACTCGCTGGGGCTCGGCAAGCAATGTTTCCCTGCCCGAAGGCTCTACGGCTCAGGACCTTATTGAGACGGTTCTGAAGGCGAAGGGCATTGATTACAAGGCCTCCCAGAGTGGTGCATACTGGTCCATTACTTCGCCGTTCGAAGACAAGTCTTACGGCTATGATGGTGCGACCGGTAAATACTGGCATCTGTATATCAACGGAGAGTCCTCATCTCTCTGTGCCAACCAGGTCACGCTCAAGAGCGGCGACAAGGTTACATTTGCCTACACCACCGAAAAATCGCCCATGCCCGATCCCGACAAGATTGTCGTGGACCCGAGTGCGACGACTCCTAATTGGGATGCCGAGTGGGCCGGCTACGGCAACAGTGGCAACGGTTCGACCGTAACGGATGCCAAGACGCCTGCGCAGGCCGCCGGTCTTAAGTGGGCCTTCGATTGGAAGGCCGAGTCTGGCCAGCAGTATGCCAACTGCAGCGAGCCTGTCATCGCTAACGGCTTTGTGTACATCGCGACCGAGAACGAGCTCATTAAGATCGATTCGTCCACGGGCAAAAAGGTTGCCTCTGCGCCGCTTGCCTCTAAGGTGAGCTATACCTCTCGCCCGATCTATACCAATGGCCTTATCATCGTTCCGCTCAACGGCGGTGCGGTCCAGGCGATTACTGCAGACAAGCTGATCTGCAAGTGGCTGTCGCCTGGTTTGACGGACTTGACGCAGAGCTCCTGCACCGTCGTTTCGGACGGCGAGCACGTCTATGTAGGCTCGGTCGATATTTCGTATGACGAGAATTACAACGCGACCTACGGCAACGGCTCCTTTATGCGCATTAAGATTGCCATGGGCGAAGTTTCTTGGCAGAACATTGACGCTTCCGAGGGCTATTACTGGACTGGTGCGGCTTTGACGGATAAGTATGCCATCGTTCCTACGAGCGCGGGCACGCTTAAGTGCATTGATAAGACGACGGGCGATGTCGTTTCGACCATGAAGCTCGGCGCTCTCGCGAACGCCGACTGCGTCGCCGATCCGTCCAATGGCTCGACCTTCTATCAGATGACGCACGACGGAAAGCTCCATGTGATTTCGCTTTCGGCGAAGGGCGTGCTGAGTGAACAGAAGACGGTTGATCTGGGCCTTACGAATAATCTGAGCGCCCCTGCGGTGTCTGGTGACAATCTGATTGTCGGCGGACAGACGGCTACTGGCTCTGCTCTGGTTCTCTATAACCTGAAGACGGGTAAGACCACGATGGTCGCTGCTGCCGACGGCAAGGCGCTGCCGGCTGGCCTCAACGGTATTGCTGCTACTCCGCTGGTGAGTGTTCAGGGCGGCAAGACCTATGTGTACTTCACCGTTAACAGCGCGGATAGCAAGGATTACGTCAACTACTCTGCTGGTGGTGGCGTGTATCGCTATACGCTCGGCGATGCAGAGGCGACGCAGATTTATGATGCGGCTGGCCATTACCAGTACTGTGACTCTCCGGTCATTGCCGATGCTTCTGGCAATCTCTACTACATTAATGATTCGGGCACGCTGTTTAAACTTGGAGCTGTCGAGTCTTGGACGGTTGCCTTTAACTCCAACGGCGGGTCTGCTTGCGACACTAAGTTTGTTGCTACGGCCGATGGCAAGCTGGTCAAGCCGGCCGATCCGACGCGCGATGGCTACACTTTCGGCGGTTGGTATACCGATGAGGCTTGCACGCAGGCGTATGACTTTAGCACGCCGGTGACGGCCGATCTGACGCTGTATGCCAAGTGGACCAAGAATGCCGTTAACCCTGGCGGTAATGGCGGCGCTGGTTCGAATGGCGGCGGCGGTTCTGGTACCGGTACTGGTTCCGGCACTGGCGCTGGCACTGGCACGGGTTCCGGCTCCGGCTCGAAGGGCGGCGCTGTCGCCCCGGGTCATAAGCCGACGACCAAGACGACGGTGTCGACCAAGACCGAGACCAAGGACAACAAGTCCGACAAGAAGGACTCCGATAAGTCCGATAAGAAGGACGAGAAGAAGTCTGACAAGAAGGACAGCAAGTCCGACAAGAAGTCCGATTCCAAGTCCGATACGGGTGCTGTTGCCGCGACTACCGCTAAGAAGTCCGCTGAGGCTCCTGTGCAGCAGTCTGGCTTCAATCCGCTTGCCATCGTTGGTGTTGCGGCCGGCGTGATCGGGCTTGCTGTCATCGGCGTGTTCGTGTTTACCAAGCGTCGGTAGGTGGGGGCCGTGTCCAATAAGCCTCAGGACGCCGACTCCAAGCAACCCGACTCGTCGTTCATTCAGCTCGACGATGCAAAGCAAAAGGGCTCCGCTTCGGCGGCGTCCGCCCCTCGGCGCAAGGCGCTTGTTGGTGCCCTGACGACCGTCTGTATCGCACTCATCATCGTCTCGTTAGGTTTTGTCCATCCCTCTACCAGCGGTGCATGGTCCATCGATTGGATTGCGCGGGCTGTGACAGGGGAGAGCGTCGTTGCCAAGGATGCGTCGGTTTCCGGCTCGACTACCGCTTCGGGCAAGGCTGCGCCCAAGGACTCCAAATCTTCGGACAATGCGAAGGACGGGTCGAAGGACTCGGATGAATCTGATTCCAAGGACAAGTCTGAATCTTCGGACAAGAAGTCTGACAAGGACTCGAAGGAGAAGAAGTCCGAAGGCAAGGGCGGCAAGAAGTCCAACAACGCGTCTGCCGGACAGGGCTCCGGATCCGCTGGCGGATCGAACGCTTCTAACGGCTCGTCTTCGGGCGGCGGCTCGGCGTCCGGCGGTGAGTCTGCATCCAACAGTGGCAGCGCCTCTGCTGGCAATCAGAGCGGCTCGCAGCAGCCTGGCTACGTAACGGTGACGGTTTCGGTCACATCGAGTGCTGTGGGCAATCCTGTGTCCTCTGGTGGCACCTTTACCTTTAACGAAGGCGCTACCGTTTACGATGCCCTGTGCGCGCTGGGCCTTTCTGTCAACGCACACGGCTCGTCGTACGGCACGTATGTTTCCGCGATTGGTGGTTTGGCCGAGAAACAGTACGGCGGCACGAGCGGGTGGATGTACTCCGTCAACGGCACAACGCCCATGACGGCCTGTAGTAACTACGTTCTCTCAAACGGCGACAACGTAGTCTGGTATTACGTTACAGGCTAGAGGCCTCGACATAGCGCGCCAGACGGGCGGTTCGGACAAACATCCGAGCTGCCCGTTTTTCATGCGTAGAGGACTGGGTCGCCGGGTCTCTCGGCAAACAAAAAACCGGTTGGAACGGGAATTCCAACCGGTTATACATTCAAGCAAATGGTGATCGACTACGACCGTGCGCCCTCGAGGAAGAAGCGGCGGCTGAAGTAGTTGTACCAGGTGACGAGGAACGTGGCGATGGCCTTCATGGCCTGGTAGCCGATGCTCAAAAACGTGACGCCCACAAACATATACAGGTCGTTGAGGCCCAGGCCGATCACCGACAGGATGGTGAAGATCGTGAACTCGCGCTTGCGGCTCATGCCTTCGCGGTGGTCGAACACGTACTTCATGCTGAGCCAGTAGTTGACCACGACGGACGTGATAAACGAGATCGTGGTGCTCATCAAAAAGTCGAGGTGGAACAGCTCGACGAGCGCAATGAGCATGCCCCAGTCGATGCCAAAGGAGATAAGACCCACGACGGCAAACTTGAGGAACTGCTTGGTATGAGGTTGTGCCAGTGCCTTGCGCACGTAATCACATCCAATGCGTTGATAAATCGAGCAGAGGATACTTTAGAGCTTTTGCAAGGGAAACGTAAGGTCTTTGCCAAGAACTATACGAACTCGCCAAATTTTCAAGAGCTAATCCGCAAACGTTGAAAATTTGCCCGTAAACGAGCAAAACCCACGAACAACACAGCGCTCGACGCGCGTCATCCGTGGGCATCGTAAAGCTGTAAGGTTGCGAGTTACTTGGTCTCGTCGCCTTCCAGGAAGATCTTTCGGGTCACAAAGTTGTAGACCATGACAAGCGCGGTGGCGCAGATCTTGGCGATATTGGCCTCGAGTCCCAGGCCGGCGTTGAGTGTCAACACGATACCGTCGTTGAGTGCCAGGCCGATCACGGACAGCACGACAAAGATAATGAACTCGCGGCGGCGGCTTATGCCTTCCTTGTGCGCAAACACGTATTTCATGCTTGCGAGGTAGTTAAAGATGAGTGAGATGATAAAGCCGCTGGTGTTGGCGATTAGGATGTTAAGGCCCAGACCGTAGTGGAGCAGATTCATAATGCCAAAGTCGATAACCGTGGCAATGACACCGACGACGCCAAATTTCATGATCTGCGCAAGGAGCTTTTGCATGGTACCTGCCTTAGGGTGGCGCCGGGACGCCGTGGGGATGACAAACTCAGCAAGTTTAGCCAATCCCCGCGGGTGGGGCTAGACGCGCTCCTCGATAGCACCGTTTCTATATGCATCGAGCAGCTGGCGCAGATCCTGGATCTGGCTGCGAATCTTGGCGCCAGTATCGGTGTCGCTCACCATGCGGCGACGGTCTGCTTGGTCAAAACGGTTGGTCTCGCTTTCGATGTCCACGTTGCGCGTGAGTGCCTCGGCAACCGTCGTAAAGGCCCGGTGCGACTTGAGGCGGCAGCCGCGCGAGCTCGAGATGAGCGTATAGCCGGCGATACCCGTCTTGGGATGGTAAGCGCGGCAGAAGCCGCCATCGATGACCAGCAGCTTGCCCTCGGCGCGGATGGGCTGCTCGCCCTTGGTGGTTTTAACGGGCGTGTGGCCGTTGATGATGTGACCGGTCGGTGAGCATGCCATGGGCGCGACGCCAAACTCGCGCATGATGTCATCGCAGACCGAGGGCGACTTGGTAAGCGTAAAGTACGGGTCCATCGGCTCGACCCAGGTGCTCTTATCGGCGATATAGGCGCGCTCAAAGGTGCGCACCAGGCGTCCGCTGGCGGGTGAGTTAAAGCCAATCCACAGGTACCACATCCAGTCGAGAGCGTCGCGGTCGCCCACGCGCCAGGCGCGGCGGGCGATGTGGTCGCAAAAATCGAGATAATCGCGGCCAGCGTGCCAGGTGCCCAGGCAGTTCATGCTGCTAAAGGTGCCGTCTTCGTTGAGCGGCACGCAGCCATGGAACAGCAGGTTGCCGTTGGCGACCTTGTACATCGAGCCGTGGGAATAGAGGAAATCGATATGGCGATGCAGGTGATCGGCGGTGACAAACTCGGACACGAGCTTGTCGATGATGTGCTGCTCCTGAGACGTGAGCGTATAGGGGTCCGTCGGGTCGACGGTGGGGAAGTCGTTGGTCGTGAGCGGCCACACGCTGCCGTCGGCGAGCGTGACCGTGCCGGTGTCGTGATCGATCTTGTCGAGTAACAGGCGGTCGGTCATGTCGAACTCGGGATGGCGCTGGATAATCTGGCCCTCGAGCTTAAAGAGTAGGACGTTGATGGCCTTGATCAGCGGGGTGATGGACTCACCGGCGGTGTAGGTGGCATCGGCAAAGGCGACAAGCTCACGCAGCGAGATGCCGTAGTCGTTCTCCAGGATCTCGTAGTTGTCGTAGCGTAGGTTGTTGCGCAGCACCGTGGCGATGCAGGCGGGCTCACCGGCCGCAGCGCCCATCCACAGCAGGTCGTGGTTGCCCCACTGGATGTCGAGTGAATGGTAGGTGAGCAGACGGTCCATAATCTTGGCCGCGCCGCCGCCGCGGTCGAAGATGTCGCCCACCAGGTGCAGGTGGTCGACGGCCAGGCGCTTGATGAGCGAGGCGAGCGACTCGATAAAGTCGTCGGCGCTTGCGGTCTCCAGGATGGACTCCACGATGCGCTCGTGATAGCGCACACGATAGTTGTTCTCATCCGGATGCGTGTGTAGCAACTCGTCGATGATGTAGGCGTAATCGCGTGGGATGGCCTTACGAACCTTGGAGCGGGTGTAGCGGCTTGAAAGCGAACGAGCGACCATGATGAGCTGGTCAAGCATCGTTTTGTACCAGGTGGGCGAATCCTCGCGCTGGCTGCGGACCAGCTCGATCTTCTCGTGCGGGTAGTAGATGAGCGTGCACAGCTCGCCCTTTTCGTCAAAGGTGAGCGTGTCGCCAAAAATCTCGTCGACATGCTCGCGCACGACGCCCGAGCAGTTGTTGAGGATGTGCATAAAGGCCTCGTACTCGCCATGCACGTCGCTCATAAAATGCTCGGTGCCTTTGGGCAGGTTGAGGATGGCTGAGAGATTGATGATCTCGGTAAACGCGGATTGCTCGGTGGGGAACTGTCTCGACAGCAGGCGCAGATACTTAAAGTCTTGCGGGTTGCGATCGAATGCGACCATGAAACACCTTCCGATGGAGCTGGTAAAACTGATAAACAGCGTCAAACGTTTATCAGTATGCGCCGCTTTTGTTTCGATTTTGCGCCAGCGGCTGAATTGTCGGCTGAACGGTTTGGTAAATCGATTTAGTTGAGGTAGATATGGCGGTTGAGTGGAGACGACAGAGGGTGTTTTCTCAGATATTAATGCGTGGGGCCGGTGGAGACGATGGTGGTAAAGATGTTCGCTATTTTTGGTTCGATTTGGTAAATAGTGGACATATGTACCGTATGTAGGCTCACTGTGCGATAATTTGCGCAGCAATGAGTAAGGAGCCTCATATGAGTGATTTTGTCCTGACCTGTGAATCCGCCGCCGATCGAACCCGTGAGTTCTTTGCGTCGCGCAATATCCCTGTCGTGTGTTTTCATTACGAGATCGACGATGTTGTCTATACGGACGATCTGTATCAGTCGATTACGCCGGACAAGTTTTTTGCCCAGATTGCCGCGGGCGCCATGCCCAAGACGTCTCAGGTGAGCGTGGGTGAGTACGAGGAGTTTTGGGAGCCGTTTGTTGCCGAGGGTAAAGACGTGCTGCACCTGACGTTGTCATCGGGTATTTCGGGCACGTATGGATCGGCCTGCGTTGCGGCGCAGATGCTCGCGGATCGCTATCCCCAGGGCGGCAAGGTGCGCGTCATCGATTCGCTGGCGGCGTCTTCGGGCTTTGGCCTGCTGGCGGGATGTGCCGCCGACGTTCGCGATAGCGGCGCTTCGCTCGACGAGACGGCTTCATGGATCGAGGAGCACAAGCTCAACCTGCACCACTGGTTCTTCTCGACCGATCTGTCGAGCTACCTGCGCGGCGGTCGCATTTCGGCTGCGAGCGCGATTATCGGCACGGCGCTTAAGATTTGCCCACTTATGACGGTCGATTGCGAAGGTAAGCTGTCGCCACGTGAGAAGATTCGCACTAAGAAGCGCGCGATTTCCGAGATGGCTAAGACCATGATGGCACACGTGCAGGACGGTGCGGATTATTCGGGTAAGTGCATCATGTCGCACTCGGCGTGCCGCGAGGATGCCGAGGCCGTTGCGGTGCTGATTGAGGAACAGGTTCCGCAGCTTAAAGGCAAGATTGAGATCAATAACATCGGTACTCTGATCGGTTCACACACCGGACCTGGTACGGTGGCGCTCTTCTTTATGGGCGACAAGCGCGTGGATTAATTTGCCCCATCACATCGCTGCATGATTGCCCAAACGAAAACGGCCCGCCTCACGTTTGTGGGGCGGGCCAAGATGTTTTGCTAGCGTTTCTTTCCTCGGAAGAAAAAGCCGTGCAGCGAGGGCTTGAGCCCGCGGTTGGCGCGACGCTCCTCGACGCGCTCGTGGATCGAGGCGACGCGCTCGATGACTTCGTCGGGAATCGGCACGTCGGGATTCATGTTCTCGACCTGGCTGACCTCGGCGGCGGAGACCTGGTCGATAATGGGCACATCGTCGTGCGAGATGACAGGTGTGGCGTCTTCCTTCATCTTGCGATAACGCTGCATCATGTCGGTCTGTAGCTGCTGGGCCGAAGGCGGCGTCCAGATGATGGCGTTGGCGCCGGCGGCGATGGTTTCACGGATGCTCTCTGGCGTCTTGCCGCCCGGCGCGATGAGCGGCAGGTTGGGATAGTGCTTGCGCAGCTCGCGTAGGACCTGGGGCGTGTTCTTGCCGGCGGCGATGTTGAGAATCTTGGCTCCAGCGCGCACCTTGGCGTGGGCATCGTCGTCGCAGCGAACGACCGTAGCGATGACGGGGATGTCGGCGATGTTGGTGATGTGCTCGACCATCTCGGCGGTGGCGGGGGAGTTGACCACGCATCCCGCCGCGCCCTGCATCTCGGAGACGGCTGCCATCTGAACGGAGCGCTTGCCGGTGGTGGTGCCACCGCCCACGCCTACGAAGACCGGGCACTCGGCGACGGTCAGCAGCGCTTGCGTAATGGCGGGCTGCGGCGTGAAAGGGTAGACCGCAAAGACGGCATCGGCGTTGGAGTTGCGGATAACCGCGACATCGGTGGTGTAAATGAGCGACTTGATGCGACGGCCGAAGAGCGTGAAGCCGCTGGCCTCCTCAATCTCGTCAGGCATGCGAAGGGCCGCCTTGCGCAGGCGCCCGTCGATGGGCAGCGGCTCCATGGGAAGCAGTCCGTTGGGGGTCACAGCTACCTGGGGTTCGGTGAACTCGTCTGCGAGCTCGACCTCGGAGAAATCGACCGAGGCGACAATGTCCTCGTGAACCTCGGCGGGCACATCGATGGGGGCTTGGTCGTTTGCCGCGGCAGGCGTGTCGAAAGAGCTGGTGCCGACGAAGGCGTCGACGCGCTCATTTAGATCGTTGAGGGTATCCATGGAAGCTCGATTCTATGTGATGACGGCCGGCGCGATGCAGCCGGAATTGCGAATGCTAAATCGTTTGACGAGTTGATTTTTCCCCGCCGCGTCCTCCGTTAGACCGAAGGGCGGCGAACGTGAAGGAGCTGTGGTGGCGGTGATCGAGGTGCTATCTTGAAAGTCCCGTTTAAAAGAGAGGTGACGCGGTATGGAATTTTCGGCAATGTTGGGCTCGATTGGCCTATGCGTGGGCGCAATCGTAGCCGCCGCGGTCATCTACTTTGTGGTCACGGCCATTAAGGGCAAAAGGGCCGAACGCAAGGAGCGCACGATGCTTAAACAGCATCGCGACCAGCAGGGCAAACGCGCACGGAGATAGCTTGTTGAGTTTTGGATCCGTGCGCTAGCTGCGTTTTCGGATCAGGGCAATGTAGAAGCCCTCAAATTCGCGGCTGGGCGGAATGGTGAGCGTGCCGGGCAGGCCGTTGGCGACGGCCGATACCTGACCCGCGGCAATGGCCTCGGTCAGGGCGTTGGACTCGATGCGCGGCTCCTCACCAGCTTCCTGGGCACGGCGTGCCTCACTTTCGCTTGGCGTGCCGTCGAGGGGGATGAGCTCGCAGTCCATATGCTTGTCGAGGGCTTCTTGCAGGGCGTCCTCGTTTTCCTGCGGCAAGATCGAACAAGTCGAATAGACGAGCGTGCCGCCCGGTTTGAGGGCTCCCATGGCGCGGTCCAGAAGCGCACGCTGCGAGCGGGCGCATTTGACGAGCAGCTGCTCGGTCAGGCCGCGCAGGCTTTTCTCGTTGCCGCTGATGACGGTGCCCGTGCCGGTGCAGGGAGCGTCGAGCAGGATGCGGTCAAAGCGGAAGAACTCGTCGAGCTCGCGTGCGTCGGTGCGCATGACGGGCACGTTTTTTGCGCCTTGGCGGTGGAGGTTGGCTTCGAGCTTCTCGGCGCGGGGAATGCTCATCTCGCAGGCGGTAAGGTGCGCCTGCCCCTGCGTGAGGGCGGCGATCTGCGTCGTCTTGCCGCCAGGGGCTGCGCACATGTCCAGGATGTCCTCGCCTGCCTGTGCGCCCAGGACCAGCGGCGGCATCATGGACGACAAGCTCTGCAGGTAGATCTTGCCGTCGCGGTAGATGCCGAGATCCCACAGATCGGAAACCTGGGCCTCGGGCAGGACGAAGGCGTCTGGGTACCAGGTGACGGGGTTGTGGGCGATGCCGGCGGCATCGAGCGCCGCAGCGATGTCCTCGGCGGTTGCCTTGAGCGTGTTGGCGCGCAGCGTGACCGGGCGTGTGGCCGCGGCGCCGAAGCCCTCGATCATGAGCTCGGCATCGGCGGGCGCATAGGCGCCGGCGACCGTGTCGACCATAAAGCGCGGCAGGTCGGCGGCGCAAGGAAGGGCGGCAAGCTGGTCGGAAAGCTCGGTGGCGGCAAACTGCCTGAGCTTGAGCTCGGCCTTGACCTGCTTTTTCTGCTTACGACGACGCGGCTTGGACATCCGTCTTTCCTTCCCATTCCATTACATGTCGAGTGTTTAGTACTGGCTCTCGTGCTTGCTAAAGAAGTCGAAGCGCGGGGGCAGCGGCTTTACGCGGTGCTCGCCGGGCTTCTCGCCCAGGCTCTCCACAAACTCATCCGTGGAGGCGAAGATGTTATCCCAGCTAAAGAAGGCGACCGGGTCGATGTCGAAGTACTCGCAGATGAGCTCGCAGCCGGCAGGGACGATGCCGTGCATGAGCACGGTCGCCACGCGCAGCTCGGTAAAGGCGTCGACGAGGGCCTGCGTCATCGCGGCGTTTGCTGGCTTGCCTTCGAGCTTGTTGGCGGCCTTGGAAGCGTCGCTCCAGCGCTTGTTGGCGGCGCGCAGGTAGTCGTCGCACACGGCAAGCGCGCGGTGCGTCTCGAACTTGTACATAGCCTGCTCAAAGGCGAGAGCTGCCTGCTCGGCGGCTTCGACCACGGCGGCAGAGGCCGCACCGGCGGGGATGCAGCCGTTGCGATAGGGGCTCTCGTCGCCTTCCTTGACGGCGACGCCGTAGAAGCAGCTGCGGGCCAGACGGTTGAACACGCCGGTCAAAAGGGCGCTCTCCTTAAGGGCCGGATCGATGACGCGCTTGTCGTCGCAGGCGCGCACCTCGTTGCCGTCCTTGTCCTTGCCGGTCACGCGGGTGTCGTATGCCTTGGGGCTAAAGCTCACCGGCTTTTCGGACAGGCCGAGCGACAGCCAGTGCGCGCGCATCTGCTCGCAGGTGTAGTGGTTGAGCAGGTCGTCTGCCGGCGGGGGAGGCGTCTGCGAGGACGAGCTGGCCTTTTTGCCCATGTAGAGCAGGTGGTAGCAGGCGCTGACGGTGCTCTGCGTGAGGTCCCAGCCCAGGGCCTCCCACATGGCGGTCTGCGCGATGCAGTAGAAGTAGATGTTGTCCTGACCGATAAACTGGTAGATCTGTGCGTCGTCTGAGCACCACCAGTCGCGCCAGTCGAGCGAGCTGTGCTGGTAGGTGGGCGCGGGCACCTGCGTGGAGTCGGCAGCGGGCTCGCCCATAAGGGCGGCATCCTGGGCGGCGACGCCCTCGGTCACGCCGGCGGCCTTAGCATCGCGCGCGAGCACGGTACGCGTATAGCTGATGGGCGCCCATAGGCTCTCGGGCCAGCACCAGCAGGTGACGTCGGAGACGCCGTCGACCTCGGGTACCGGAACGCCCCAGTCGATGTTGCCGGTGATGCGGAAGGGCACGAGCGCTTTGCCGCTGCGGAAGCGCACGCCGCCGTTGGCGAGCACCGCGTGGGCGTCGTCGCGCTCCTTCCAGCTGGGGAAGGTGACGGTAAAGCTGCTCTTGTTGCCCTCGGGTTCCAGCACGGTGTGCTCGGGGAGCTGGTCCTCGACGGCATCGAAGGCCTCGCGGAACTTGTTCTGGATGTAGAGCTGAGCCGGCAGCAGCCACTCCTCCATGGTCTTGGAGACCACGGAGCGAACCTGCGGGTTCTGGGCGAGCTTGGCGGTGTAGGTTTTCATGAAGTCGAGGTAGGCCGGCAGGTCAAAGTAGAGATTGTCGACCGGACGCAACTCGGGCACCTCGCCGGTGAGCTGGCTTTTGGGCGCGATGAGCTCCTCGGGCTCAAACTGGTGGCCCAGATCGCACTCGTCGGCATAAGCCTTCTCGGACTTGCAGCCCTGGATGGGGCAGCGGCCGATGACCTGGCGGCCGTTGAGGAACGTGCCGGCCTTGGCATCGTAGAACTGCAGCGTGGAGCGCTTGGAGATGGTGCCCTGCTCGTGCAGGCGCTCGATAATCTCGGCAGTCACCTCGTTGTGGATCTGGGCCGCCGGCTCAAGGCCCGAGCCGCCGTAGATATCGCAGCTGATGTTGTAGTTGTTGAGGGTCGTGGCCTGGCGGGAGTGATTGGACTCGACATACTCGCCGATGGACTTATCGTAGCCTTCGTTCTCCTTGAGCTTGCGGTAGCTCTCCATGATGGGCGAGCCGTAGCAGTCGGTGCCCGAGGTGAAGATGACGTTTTCGCGGCCCAGGCGGTCGCGCAGGAAGCGGGCGAAGAAGTCGGCCGGGACAAAGACGCCGCCAACGTGGCCAAAGTGAAGGCCCTTGTTGCCGTAGGGCTCGCCGGCGGTAACGATGGCGCGGCGAGGCCAGCTGGGACGGTCGTTCATGGAGTATTTGGATGCCATGGGACTCCTTCGCATATTGTAAGAGCGCAGCCGGGCACGGGGTTCGGCGGCGCGGTGGTCAATTCGTGCATATCGTTCGACATTATCGCACATGCGGACGGGTACGTGGCAGGGGCGCTATCCTAAGATGCTATGAATGAGATTTCCAACATACATGCGTTTGAGGACGAGGATTTTCTGCACGCCTGCTTTGTGTGGGGGATGGTCGTAGTCGGCGTGTTTGCCGTGTGCCTGGTGCCGGTGTTTATGCTGCTGGGCGGGCCTGCAGACTTGGATGCGGCTGACGCGGGCGGCTGGACGGCGGTCTTGGGCTGGATAGTCGGCTTGGCTGCGGTCTCAATGGCGTCGTTTGCCGTGCACGAGCTGGTGCACGGTGTGTTTTTTAAGCTGCTGGCGCCCGCGAGTGCGCACGTGACTTTTGGAGCGAACCGTGAGACGTGCATGATCTATGCCTGCGCCGAGGGGATTGTGTATTCGCGCCGGCGGTATATGGCGGTTTGCCTGGCGCCGACGGTTGTTGTGACGGCGGCGTTTGCCCTGGGATTTGCGTTTTCTGGGTATCCGCTGCTGTGCTACCTGGCGGCTGGTTTGCACCTTTCGGGATGCACGGGCGACTGGTATTACGTGCGGACGATCCTGCGCGACCGCCGCATTGCCGCCTGCGAGGACACGTCCTTTGGCGTGCGCTTTTTCGCAAGGTAGTCTTTTTGGGATGATTTTTCTGGGACGGGATTAAAAAATCATTGCGGGGGAGGAGATGTCGATGAAGCCGTTGTTGCTGCATGCTTGTTGCGCGCCATGCTCGCTTGAGCCGGTTCGCCTGCTGCGCGAGGAGGGGTTTGAGCCCACGATTTGCTGGACCAATCCCAATATTCAGCCGCGCGATGAATGGCAGCGTCGTTTGGACGAGCTGCGCCGGTGGTGTGCCGACGGCGACATCGAGCTCATCGAGGCCGGGGAGGACCGCGAACGCTGGGAGACCGGCGTGGCCCCGTTGGGTGCCGATCGTCCCCGTCGCTGTCGCGTGTGCTATGCCTTGCGCTTGGCCGAGGCATGCCGCGTTGCCCAGGAGCGCGGGTTTGAATATGTGGGTACGACGCTCGCCGTCTCGCCGTACCAGCTGTTCGACACCTGCAATGACGTACTCGAGCGCCTGGCGGCGGCACGTGGGCTTACCCCGGTGATCCGCGATTTTCGCCCGTATTATCCCGAGGCTACGCGCCGTTCGCGCGAACTGGGCATGTATCGACAGAACTACTGCGGCTGCCGCTTTTCTGCCGTCGAGGCGGCCATGGACCGCGCTCGCATTCGCGACGAGCGCAAGGCTGCAAAAAGTAGTTCATTTGGGACGTCAGCCTGCTAGGATGTAGGGCGGACTTTAGCTATATAAGGAGAATCCGACGTGTCTATGCGTACCGATGATTTTGACTACAACCTTCCCGAGGAACTGATCGCCCAGGCTCCCGCCGAGCCGCGCGACTCCTGCCGCCTGCTGGTGGTGGATCGCAAGGGCTCCCAGGCGGGAACGCCGCTGGAGCATGGCGGCACCGTTGAGCACCGCATCTTCCGCGACATCATCGACTATATCGAGCCGGGCGACGTGCTCGTCATCAACAAGACGCGTGTGATGCCGGCCCGCCTGATCGGTCGCAAAGCCGGCTCGGGTGGCGTGGTCGAGACGCTGCTGCTCAAGCGCCGCGAGGATGTTGACCCGCTGGGCCATGTTTGGGAGTGCTTGGTCAAGCCGGGCAAGCGCCTGAAGCCCGGTGCCCAGATTGAGTATCGCGCCGGTGGCGCCCATGCGCCCGAGGGGGCTCCCGTGGTGCTGACGGCCGAGGTCATCGACTTTGTCACCGATAGCCGTGGTGGCCGTCTGGTGCGCTTTGAGCCGGTCGGTTGCAATGCCGCCGGCGACCCGCGCACGCTCGACGAGGCCATCCATGCGGCCGGCCACGTGCCGCTGCCGCCCTACATTACCGATTACGAGGGCGACCCCGAGAAGTACCAGACCGTCTACGCCATGAAGGAGGAGCACTCGGCTGCCGCTCCTACGGCGGGTCTGCACTTTACTCCCGAGCTCATGGCCGCTATCGAGGCCAAGGGCGCGAAGTTTGCCGCCGTCGAGCTCGAGGTGGGCATCGATACCTTCCGCTTGGTGGAGGAGGACGACCCTACGCAGCACGTCATGCACACCGAGCGCTACCACGTGTCGCAGGAGGTTGTCGACGCCGTGCATAAGGCGAAGGCCGAGGGTCATCGTGTGATCGCCGTCGGCACCACCGCGGTGCGCTCGCTCGAGAGTGCGTTTGACGCGGACGCGCCGGTGTCCGATCCGGCTGTGACGGCGCGCTATTTTGAAGGCCGCGAGGACGGTGCCGACACGCTCGGCCGCGGCGACATCGTGGCGCGCGAGAACGCCACGACGCAGCTTTACCTCATGCCCGGCTCGACCTATCACGTGGTCGACGCGCTGATCACGAACTTCCACGTGCCGCGCTCCACGCTCATGATGCTCGTAAGCGCGCTTGCCACCCGCGACCAGATCATGGATGCCTACGCCGCTGCTATCGAAGAGCGCTACCGCTTCTTCAGCTTTGGCGACGCGATGCTCATTTTGTAGGTTACGGCGTTTTACAAACGCCGTAACCGGCCGACGCTGCAAACCCCCCTAAGCGGCAATCTGATGTTCAATCGTCGGGCATGACCAGAAGGTCAATGCCCCCCTCTTTCACGTCACCTTGCTCGCTTAGGGGCGTTTTCGCTGACTTTGCCAAAGCATCGGCAGGTACTCATTGGGGACGTACTTAAATGAGTGCCTGCAGAATGAGAGTGGATAATCTCCCGTTTTTGGCCTGCTTGGGGGCTCAAAGTGGGAGATTATCCACTCTCGTCATTGGGCTAGTCGTTGGGGACGTTCTTGTTTGACTAGTCGTTTAAGAACGTCCCCAATGACTACTTGCTCGCGAAGAGCCAGATCAGGATGATCACCAGGATTGCGGCGACGATGCAGACGATGGCGCCGGTGAATTTGATGCGTGAGTCGCGGGTGCGCTCGCGCACCGCGTCCTCGGTGGCCTCGAGCTGGGCGACTTCTCGCTCGGTCTCGGCGTGTTCGGCTTTGTCTCGGGCCAAGGATCCTGCAAGCGACTCAGTGATCTCTGGATGGTCATGTACCTCGGTCGCCTGCTCGATGATCGACTGTGCATGTGCGGCATCTGCTTGGGCGTTGGCGATGCTTTGCTCTTGGTCGCGGCGTGCCTTGTCCTCGGCGGCGATCTTCTCGCGCAGTTCGCGCTGGCGCGTCGTGGCGGCAGTTTTCGCCGTCTGCAGCTCGTCGCGCGCGGCATCAGCCTCAGTCGTCACGGCTTGGTGCGCGCGTTTGGCTTCGGCAATGGGGGCTTGAGCCTGCTCGACGGCCTGCTCGGCTGCGGCAAGCGAGTGCTCAAGGTCGGCGGTGATGCGCGGGACATCTTCTTCGGCTTTACGCAGGGCATCTGCCGTGTCGGAGATCTGCATCGAGAGCTCGCTGGTGCGCACCGTATAGCTGGCGGGATTTGCCGAGGGATTGCGTTGCAGCTCGGCATACTCATGACGCAGCGTCTCGAGCTGGGCGCGCGTGGCGTCGGCGGTTTGTTGTGCGGCGGCAATGCCGGCGTCTCGCTCGGCCTGCACCTTGTCGCGGATGCGCTTGGAATCCTCAAGACGTCGAACGAGGCGGTTGCCGGTCTCGCGCGAGCTCGCCTCGCGGGCCTCCACGGCGTCGAGCGCGGCCTTCAGGCGGAGCTCAGTCGCGTCATCCTCTGTCTTCATTTGTTCGAGCTGACTCTTGAGCTCTGTCGCTTTGGCGGCGTGGGCATCACGGTCAATCTCGGCTGCCGCAGCGGTCTTTTGCGCTGTGGCGATCGCCTGACGCTGGTCGGCGACGATCTGGTCGTAGCGGCCTGCGATATCCTGGCGCGTCTCGAGCTCCTCGGCCTGATCGACAATGCGCTGCTCAAGTTCGGCCAGGTGGGCGCGGGCATCGGCAAGTGCCTTTTTCGCGGCGTTCATCTCGCGCATGGCCGAGGCGCCCTGGGCAATAAAGGTGCCCACGGCGTTCGCGGTGTTCGAGACAGCGGTCCCCAGATCGCGGTTCGCGGCGGGGGAGTGCGGGGCGGTCGGGCGAGCGGTGTCGACAGCGTCCGCATCGGCAGCCTGCGGCGCGGCGATATTGCCGGTACCGCCCTCGACCACAGAAAAGCCCGCTGCGTGCGGATCGACCGCATCGGCGCCAATCGTGGGGTGCTCGAGCTGCAGAAACGAGGGCATGGTGCTGCCCTGGTCGGCAACGGGGGTCTCGCCGGGTACAAAGGTCGAGGCGGCCTCAGCGGCCTCTTCTTCCTCGGCGTCAACGTCGGCATCGGCGACAGCATCCTTCATCGCTTTGACAGCATCCATCATGGAGTCCATGACGGCATCGAGCTCTTCTTCCGAAGACACCTCGATGGGGCCCGCTGCTTGCGGGGCGTCGTCCTGAGCGGCCGCATCGTCGTTTTGCTCATCGGCGTTTTCTGTTTCGGGGGTTTCCGCCGTAGCGCTTTCGTCTAAGATGGAGTCGTCGATGTCGATATCATCGCAGGTCACAGTGTCAGTATCTGTGATGACGTCTGCGGAATCATCAATATGCTGTTGAGTCTGGGGGTCCAGCTCGTCTGTCATAGGCATGTGCTCCTCATCGTTGTTTGTCACCCTATGATAAAGTCTCGCGCCGACATCCCGCGCGCCGCAGCAAAGTTTCAAAACGTGTTCGATGGCTCGCTTGGATAGCAAAAATTCGGCCTCTATATTCAGTTTGCGCTTGACATTCCCTTCGCCGAAAGACGTTGTGCCGTTCGCCCGCTGTGTCCTTTATTTTTCACTTGTACACGCTAAAGTTGCATTTCAGCTTTTGGCGCGTGAAGTTGGATACGCGCAGTCGGCGGGCGTGCCCGTCGCGATTCGAAAGGACTTTGTATGGGACTTTTCACTGGTAAGACCGTGATCGTCACCGGCGGCGGCAAGGCTACGCTCAAGGACGGTTCCGCCGGCTCCATCGGCTACGGCATCGATATCGCTTTTGCCAAGGAGGGCGCAAACCTCGTCATCACCGGCCGCAACGTCGCCAAGCTCGAGGCCGCCAAGGAGTCTCTCGAGGCTGAGTACGGCGTCAAGGTTCTGCCTGTTCAGGCCGATGTTTCCGCCGGCCAGGACAACGAGGCCGTCGTCCAGAACGTTATCGACAAGGCGATTGAGGAGTTCGGCCGCATCGACGCCGTCGTCAACAACGCTCAGGCCAGCGCTTCGGGCGTGACCATTGCCGATCACACCATGGACCAGTTTAACCTGGCCATTTACTCTGGCCTGTATGCCACCTACCTGTACATGCAGAAGGCCTACCCACACCTGAAGGAGACCAAGGGCTCCGTGGTCAACTTTGCTTCGGGCGCCGGCCTGTTTGGCAACTACGGCCAGTGCAGCTATGCCGCCGCCAAGGAGGGCATCCGCGGTCTGACCCGCGTCGCCGCCAACGAATGGGGCAAGGACGGCATCAACGTCAACATCGTGTGCCCGCTTGCCTGGACAGCTGCGCTCGAGAACTTCCAGGATGCCTATCCCGAGGCGTTCAAGGCCAACGTCCACATGCCGCCGGCGGGCCATTACGGCGATGTCGAGAAGGAAATCGGCCGCGTGGTCGTTCAGCTCTGCGGCCCCGACTTTAAGTACATGAACGGCGAGACTGTCACCCTCGAGGGTGGCATGGGCCAGCGGCCGTAGAGGTTACGCGGTTTTTCCAAACCGCGTAACGGCTCGACGCTGCGCGGTCACCAGGGCGACAACTTGTCATTCAAAGAGGGTGGCATGACCAGAAGGTCTATGCCGCCCTCTTTTCATGCCAATTTGTTCGCTCTGGCGACCGCTCGCTGACGTCGCCAGAGCATCGGCGTTGCCTTGGCTGTTGGAGATGATCTCGTAGTCGTTGGGGGCGTTCTTAAATGACTAGTCATAAGGGACACTCTTGCCGGCACTTGGGGACAGTCCCTAAGTATCGGCAGATTGGGACATTCCTTTGCAAGATGGCGCTGAAGACTGTCCCCAACGACCGGCTCGGGAACCTGATCCTAATGCACTAGTTTCTGTCGAGTCGGTGCTTCTTGCGGGTTGCCCGTATAATGGTTTGCGTATGAACCGCAACCAAGGAGTTCCAGTTTATGGACCAGAGCCTTTTTAAATTCGACCTGATCGCAGAGGACCCGACGACGCATGCGCGTGCCGGCGTGCTGCACACCCCGCACGGCGACATCGAGACGCCGATCTTTATGCCCGTGGGCACCAAGGCAAACGTCAAGGGTATTCCCACCGAGACCGTCAAGCAGCTCGGCGCCCAGATCGTGCTTGCCAATACCTATCACCTGTCCATGCGCCCCGGCGAGGACACCATCGCCGAGCTGGGCGGCCTGCACAAGTTTATGAACTGGCACGGCCCTATCCTCACCGACTCGGGCGGTTTCCAGGTGTTCAGCCACAACGACGCGGTCAAGCTCACCGACGAGGGCGTGCGCTTTATCGTCAACGACTACGACGGTCGCCACGTGTTCTGGACGCCCGAGGACAACATGGAAATCGCCATGAAGCTCGGTTCCGACATCTGCATGCAGCTCGACCAGTGCCCGGGCTATCCCGCCACGCGCGCCTACGTTGAGCGCGCCGTGGAGCTGTCGAGCATGTGGGCCGAGCGCTGCTATAAGGCGCATACCCGCGACGACCAGGCACTCTTTGGCATCGTCCAGGGTGGCATGCACCTGGACCTGCGCCTGCGCTCGCTGCGCCATCTGGAGGAGTGCGGCGACTTCCCGGGCTACGGCATCGGCGGCTACTCGGTGGGCGAGGACCACGAGACCATGTTCGAGACGCTGGCGCCGCTGGCTTCCGAGTACATGCCCAAGCACAAGCCGCGCTACCTGATGGGTGTCGGCAACCCCACCACCCTCGTGCGCGGCGTGGGCGTGGGCATCGACATGTTCGACTGCGTGCTGCCGACGCGCACCGGCCGCATGGGCACGGCGTTCTCCAGCGAGGGTCGCCTCAACTTCCGCAACGCGCGCTTTGCGCACGACGATGGCCCCATCGACCCCACCTGCACCTGCCCGGTGTGCACAGGCGGCTACAGCCGCGCGCTCATTCGCCACATGGTCACGCAGAAGGAGATGCTCGGCGGCATCCTGCTTTCGATGCACAACATCTACTACCTGCTCAACCTTATGCAGCGTGCCCGCCAGGCCATTATCGAGGGCCGCTACGGCGCGTTTGTGAGCGACTGGATGAACAGCCCTGCGGCGGTGGACTACTAAGAGCGGCGCGGGCGCTTGCAGAGCGCGGGCAACGGCAAGGGGCGAGCGGCGGCCGGTCGTCACATTTGCTGACACCGGCCGCACGACCGCTGACCGATAGCTTGCAAGCACTTGATGCATCGTGGGTACCATACCGAATAGTTGATGTTCGGGCGGGTGTTTGACGCATGGCGTCGACCCCGCCCGTTTTCTTTTTCTCGATAGGAGCACCCATGATTAAGAATGAGAACGTCGAGGGCGAGCCCGCCTACGACGAGACGTACCGCCGCGGCCCCGTGGTCATGCGCGGCCCCATGATTCCTAAGGACAACACCTACGCCAACCTGCTGGCGCCCGAAGATTCAACCGACTGGTTGCATGCCGATCCGTGGCGCGTCCTTCGTATTCAGGCAGAATTCGTCGATGGCTTTGGCGCGCTTGCCGAGCTCGGGCCCGCGGTGACCATCTTCGGCAGTGCCCGCACGCCCAAGACCGATCCGCTCTACAAGGCGGCGCGCACGGTCGGCCGCAAGATCGCGCAGCGCGGCGTGGCGGTTATCACCGGCGGCGGCCCCGGCATTATGGAGGCGGCCAACAGGGGGGCGGCGAGTGCCAACGGCAAGTCGGTCGGCTTGGGTATCGAGCTTCCGCACGAGCAGGGGCTCAACAAATACGTGAACCTGGGTATGGACTTCCGCTACTTCTTTGTGCGTAAGACCATGTTCGTTAAGTACAGCTCGGGTGCCATCGTGTTCCCCGGCGGTTTCGGCACGCTCGACGAGATGTTCGAGGTGCTCACGCTGGTGCAGACGCACAAGGTCAAGCGCATGCCGCTCGTACTGGTGGGCACCGAGTACTGGCAGGGCCTATTCGACTGGCTCAACGGCCCGGTGATGAGCACCGGTATGATTAGCCCGCTCGATCCGGATCTGGTACACATTACCGACGACCTCAACGAGGCCGTTGACATTGCGCTCAGCGGGCTGATGTAGATCAATCGTGCCCACGCGACATGAATACGCATGGCAATCTGATGTTATCTAACATCAGATTGCCATTTATATTGGGTATACTGGTGTAAAAGACGAGGGCGAGGAGGTCGCAAATGTCTACAGCAACAGTTAAGCCTACGACGGTTCGAATCGAAGAGGGGCTCAAGGAGCAGGCGACTGAGTTCTTGGATTCGGTCGGCCTCAGCCTCAATTCCTATCTCAATCTTGCCGTTCGGCAGCTGGTAAATCAGCGAAAGATTCCTTTTGAGATTGTAGGAAGGGCGGAGGTGCCCAACGAGGTGACGAGGCGCGCCATGGTGATCGCCGAGGCTCATGAGCTGGGGATTTTGCCGGACGATAGCCTGTCATTCAATAACGCTGATGAGCTTATGTCATTCCTCGATGAGGAATAGCGATGTTCGAGATTAAAGTCGAGGCTCAATTTAAGGTGGACTACAAACGAACGATGCGCATGCATCCGCAGCTAAAAAGTGAGTTTAAAGCGGCGGTTGCAGAGCTTGTGGCTCATGGGTCACTTCCGGCGGAGTATGGCGCCCACGAGCTCTCAAACCCGGGCGGAAACTACAACGGCCACATCGATTTCCACCTATCCGATGGCTTGGTCGATGTGGTCGTTCTTTATCTTCCCCATAAGACTAACCCAGTGATTAGGCTGGTGAGAATGGGCACTCATCAGGAACTGTTTCAGGGTCCGCTGGGCTGATCGCCGATTTCTAAGTTGCGGTGGAATAGGGATTGATTGGCGGCTAATAAGCCAAAAAACAGTCCCTATTCCACCGCAAGAGGTAAAGGTGCCCCTAGTGGATGGGCTGGTAGCGGGGGCAGTAGCTGATGGCGATGGCATCGACGCCTACGTGGGTGGCGATGGTGCAGCCGATGGGGCCAGTGCCGGCGTCTACGTAGTCCTGGCCCGCGAGCGCCTCGTTGACAAGTTCCTGCTCCTCGGCGGCGCCGGTCGTGAGCACGCGCACGCTGGAGCCCGGATGCTCGGCCAAAAATGCGAGGCAATCGGTCATGGTGTTGGCAACGATGCGCTTGGCGCCGCGGCCCTTTTTGACGGCCTTGATCTCGCCCGATTTCCACTCCGGCGAAACGGCCAGGCGAATGTTGAGCATCTGCGTCAACTGGCCGGCGAGCTTGGGCGCGCGGCCGTTCTTAACGAGGTTCTCGAGCGTGCGCGGAATCAGCAACAGGTGGGCGTCGGGCAGGGTCGCGCGGATCTGCGCCTCGGTCTCGTCCAGGCTGCGGCCGTCCTCGCGCATGGCCAGCGCGTACTCCACCAGCAGGCCCTCGGCGCCCGAGCCGGTGCGCGAATCGATGCAGCGCACGTCGAGCTCGTGGGTTTCGGCCGTCAGGCATGCGTTGGCATAGCAGGCGGACCACTCGCTGCATAGCGAGATAAAGATCGCGCTATCGTGGCCGTCGGCGCGTACGCGGTCGAAGAGTGCCTTGAACTCGCCGGCGCTCGGCTGCGAGGTGTGCGGCAGCTGCTCGGAGCCGGCCATGCGGGCGACGTACTCCTCGGCGGTAATCTGCACCTGGTCGAGCAGGTCCTCGCCCTCGATAATCACATGCAGCGGAATCACGTAAATGCCGAGCTCTTGGGCGCGGGCGGGGGAGATGTCCGACGTGGAGTCGGTTATGATGGCAAAAGACATAATTGCACCTTTCGTTGGGGCGCGGCAGCGCCGCCTTCTGAAAGCAAAGTGCGACAAGTATAGTGGAGTTGCTCTACATTGCTAGGTTCAATTGTTGAATAGTCAACAGTTTGAAGCGGTGGTGTGGAAATCATCAACTGGGGAAGAAGGGTGCCGATGGCGGCATTGCAACTTTGCGAGCGGCCGGTTGTGCTGTTCGATTTTGACGGCACGGTGGCAGATACGGGCCGGGCAGTGATGACCTCGACGCGCAAGACGCTGGCTGCGCGCGGGTTTTCGGAGGCGCAGATGGGTGATCTGCGCCGTATGATCGGGCCGCCCCTGTGGAAGAGCTTTCACGACTTTTACGGCTTTTCCCGCGAGGAGTCGCTTGTGGTGGCCGACGAGTACCGCGCCTTTTTTGATGAGCTGGGGCCGGAGGAGTACCCCGTGTTCGATGGGGTCCCCGAGCTGCTGGATGGGTTGGCCGCCCAGGGCAAGCGTATGGCCGTGGCGACGTCTCGCATGGAGGCGAAGTGCATCGATATGGTTCATGAGCTGGGGCTTTGCCAGTTCGAAGCTGTGGTTGGCATGAATCCGCCGCAGGGACGCGAGACCAAGGCCGATTCGGTTCGCGATGCCCTGGCGGCGCTCGGCGCGACGGCCGACGATGCCGTGATGATCGGCGATCGCTTTAACGATGTGGAGGGCGCGCACGCGATGGGCGTGCCGTGCATCGGCATCTATTCGGGCGCGGCAGCGCCGGGGGAGCACGAGGCCGCGGGCGCCGATGCGGTGGTGCACTCGGTGGCCGAGCTTGCTAAACTTTTCGCTATCTAATAGACATAATGTGAGGGGCGGGCGTACCCGTCGCTCATTGGTAAGGAGGTCGTTCATGAATCAGGTGGAGCAGAGCGTTGCCGAGTATGTCGACGAGGTCTGGGAGGATGTCGTTGCCGATATCGAACAACTGGTGAGCTATCCGTCCGTGGCCGTTGCTGCCGATGCGGAGCCCGGTGCGCCGTTTGGCCGCCCGGTCCGTGACGCGCTCGATTGCGCGCTCGGCATTGCGCAAAAGCTCGGCTATCAGACGAGCGACGACGGGGGCTATGTGGGAATCGCCGATATCCCGGGTCGCGGCGACAAGCAGCTCGCGACCATCTGCCACGTGGACGTGGTGCCCGCCGGCCCCGGCTGGAACACCGACCCGTTTGCGATGGAGCGTCGCGAGGGCTGGCTGCTCGGCCGCGGCGTGATCGACGACAAGGGTCCGGCGGTGTTGTCGCTCTACGCCGGCGCCTACCTGCTCAAGCACGGCATTGTGCCGCGCTATACCTTCCGCGCGCTGCTGGGCTGCGATGAGGAAGTGGGCATGTCCGACGTTCACCATTATCTGGAGGACCACGCAGACCCCGACTTTTTGTTTACGCCCGATGCCGAGTTCCCGGTCTGCAATGCTGAGAAGGGCCAGTTTGGGGCGACGTTTGTGAGCCCCAAGATCGACGGCGGGCGCATTGTGTCCTGGAGCGGTGCCGAGGCGAGCAACGCCATTCCGTCGCAGTCCATCTGCGAGCTCGCGATTGCCGCCGATGAGCTGCCGGCGCCCGTTGAGAACGCCGACCGCCTGGAGATCACGGCGCTCGATAACGGGCACGCGCAGATTTTTGCCCATGGCATTGGCGGTCATGCCTCGATGCCCGAGGGAACGATTAACGCCGTCGGCCTGATCGTGGCGTATCTGCGCGAGGCCGAGGACGCGTTTGGTGCACGCGACGAGCGCCTGCTGACGCCTGCCGAGCACGAGTTCGTCAAGTTCCTGGCCTTTGTGCATGCGGATGCCTATGGCCGCGGCCTGGGTATCGATGCGACGAGTCCGGCGTTTGGCCCGCTTACCTGCAACGCTGGCGTCATCCGCGTGGCGGATGACCATATTGAGCAGGTCATCGACGTCCGCTTCCCCGATAGCACCAGTGCCGATACCATCCGCGAGCAGTTCGACCCGCTCGTGGGCCGTTTTGGCGTGACGTGCCAGCTGGGTCGCGCTAAGGTGCCGTTCTCGGTGTCTGCCGACGATCCGGCCGTGAAGGCGCTTATTGATACCTATAACGAGTTTACGGGCAAGCATGCTGAGCCCTTTGCCATGGGCGGTGGCACCTATGCGCGCAACTTTGCCCGCGCCGTCTCGTTTGGCCCTGAAGAGACCGGCCTGGAGCTGCCCGAGTGGGGCGGCCAGATGCACGGTCCCAACGAGTGCGCCAACGAGGAACAGCTCAAGCAGGCGCTCAAGATTTATATCGTGGCCATCCTGCGCCTCAACGAACTCGAACTATAGTTACGCGGTTTTACCAAACCGCGTAACCAGTCGACGCTACAAGCCCGCAAGAGCGGCAATCTGCCTTTCAACTTCGGTGGCATGATCAAAAGATCAATGCCACCTCGTTTCAAGGCACCTTGCTCGCTCTGGCGGGCTTTCGCTGTCGTCGCCAAAACATCGGCGTTGCTGGGGTAGTCATTAGGGACGTTCTTAAATGACTGGTCAAACAAGAACGTCCCCAATGACTACTTTGCTCTGGTGTAAAAGGTGCGCCATGTTCGGCGCTGGATTGTTATCCGTTTGTAAAGGCTGGGCAGAGCTTGCGGTAAGGGTCTATCAGATGCCCGTAAAAAACCGCAGTTGGCGCGGGTGCTGCCCGGTCGGGGTCGTATCTTTCCAAACAGCAAAGCGGGCAGGGTGCCCGCGAGTCGCATGTACGAAAGGAAGATCATGCTCGATCAGGCTTATTCTCGTCGTCAGTTCCTCGGCCTCGCTGGTGGTTTTGCCAGCATCGTCGGTCTCGGCCTCGTTGGGTGCGGCGGCTCCGGCGCATCCGATGCCGCCGACAAGGGTAGCGCCGCTGCTGCCGAGTCCGTCTCCGGCGAGGTGACCTACGACGGTGCCTCTTCGTTCCAGGCTCTCGTCGAGGCCGCTGCCGAGAAGTTCATGGACGCCAACCCCGATGTCTCCGTCTCCGGCTCGGGTAACGGTTCGGGCAAGGGCCTGACCGCTGTCGCCGCCGGCACCGTCACCATCGGCAACTCCGACGTCTTCGCCGAGACCAAGCTTGAGGCCGATCAAGTCAAGAACCTCGTCGACCACGAGGTCGCCGTCGTGGGCATGGGCCCCGTCGTCTCCAAGAACGTCAAGGTCGACGACCTGTCCCTCGAGCAGCTCAAGGGTATCTTCTCCGGTCAGATTACCAACTGGAAGGAGGTCGGCGGCGACGACGCCACCATCGTCGTCCTCAACCGCAAGGCCGGCTCCGGCACCCGCGCCACCTTCGAGGCCGCCGTCTTTGGCGACGAGGCCGTCGACTTTAAGGGCGACGCCGAGCTCGACAAGTCCGGCGACGTCCAGACTCAGATGTCCAGCACCGATAACGCCATCTCCTACCTCGACTTCTCGCACTTCGATGGCTCCAAGTTCAACGCCATCAAGGTCGAGGGCGTCGAGCCCAAGAGCAAGAACGTCACCGACGACTCCTTCAAGATCTGGGCGACCGAGCACATGTACTGTGCAAAGGACGCCGACGACGCCACCAAAGCCTTCCTGGAGTTCATGCTCTCCGACGACGTCCAGAGCAAGCTCGTCGAGGAGCAGGGCTTTATCCCCGTCTCTGCCATGAAGGTCGTCAAGGACGCCAGCGGCAAGGTCTCCGCTAAATAAGTAATCGCCCCCGGAAAGGTTTGCAATGGCAAAACAGCTGCCAAAGCGCGACCTTGAGAACGTGGGCCTGGGCGTCACGGGCGCGTGCGTAGCGCTCGTGACGCTTGTCGTTGCCGCGCTCATCTTTATGGTCGCCCAAAAGGGCCTCTCGGCTTTTGTCAAGGACGGCGTCTCGGTCGTCGAGTTCTTCACCGGCACCAAGTGGGACCTGGCCAACACAGCCGAAAGCGGCCTGCCCTATACCGGCGCCCTGCCCCTGATCGTCACCTCGTTTGCGGTCATGGTACTCTCCACGCTCATCGCGCTGCCCATCGCCATCGGCTCTGCCATCTTTGCGGTCGAGATCCAACCCAAATTTGGCTCCAAGGTCTTTCAGCCGCTTATTGAGCTTTTGACCGGCATTCCCTCGGTCGTCTTTGGCCTGATCGGCTTTCACGTGGTCGTCGGTCTTATGAAGAGCGTTTTCCACGTGAGCACGGGCCTAGGCATCTTGCCCGGCGCCATCGTGCTGGCCGTCATGATCCTGCCGACCATGACCACGCTTTCGGTCGATGGCCTGCGCGCTGTGCCCGATAGCTACCGCCAGGGCTCGCTCGCGCTGGGCTACACCCGCTGGCAGACCATCTGGCACGTGGTGCTCAAGTCCGCCATGCCGTCGCTCATGACTGCAGTCATCCTTGGCATGACGCGCGCCTTTGGCGAGACGCTCGCCGTGCGTATGGTTATCGGCGGCATCGAGGCCATGCCGACGTCGCTGCTGTCGCCGGCCTCGACCATCACCACCACGCTCACCACGTCCATGGCGGTCTATGCCGAGGGCTCGGCCCAGGACGACGTTCTGTGGGCGCTCGGCCTGCTGCTGATGGGCATGAGCCTCATCTTCATCCTGATCATCCATCTCATTGGCCGCAAGGGGGCGAAGGCTCGTGGCTAGCACGCGTATCCACATCGACGAGGCGAGGCTCGGGCGTGTCCAAAAGCAGGACCGCTTCGCCACGGGCGTGTTGACAGCGATCGTCGCCATCGTCATGCTCATCGTCGTCTCCATGGTGGCCTATATCCTGTTCGAGGGCATCTCGACGCTGTTCCAGCCGGGCTTTCTCACGGAGCCTTCGCGCGCCAACGGAACGCAGGGCGGCGTGCTCTACCAGCTGTTCGACTCGTTCTACCTGCTGCTGATCACTCTAGTCATCTCGGTGCCCATCAGCCTGGGCGGCGCAGTCTTCCTGGTTGAGTACGCACCCGACGGCCCCATCCGCGACATCGCCTCCACCGCTATCGAGACCTTGTCCTCGCTGCCTTCCATCGTCGTCGGCATGTTCGGCTTTCTGGTGTTCTCGGTGCAGTTGGGCTGGAAGTACTCCATCATCTCCGGCGCCGTCGCGCTCACCATGTTCAACATCCCCATCCTGGTGCGCGTGATTCAGCAGGCACTCGAGGACGTGCCGCAGGCCCAGCGCGATGCGTGTCTGGCCATGGGCCTTACCCGCTGGGAGGCCACGCTGCACATCCTGATCCCCGAGGCCATGCCCGCCATCGTGACCGGCATCGTGCTTTCGGCCGGCCGCGTGTTTGGCGAGGCCGCGGCGCTGCTCTTTACCTCGGGCATGAGCTCGCCGATGCGTCTGAACTTCTTGAGCTTTAACCTGTCGAGCCCCACTTGCGCCTGGAATGTGTTCCGTCCCGGCGAGTCGCTCGCCGTGCACATCTACAAGATCTATGGCGAGGGCAGCCCCGAGGCCCAGCAGATTGTTTGGGGCACCGCGGCGCTGCTGATGGTCTGCGTGCTGCTTTTTAACGTAGCCGCCCGTATCGTGGGCAAGCAACTGGCAAGGAAGATGACGGCCGAATGAGCGAGATGAATGTAGCGCCCGCAAGCGAGGCGGCCACGTCCGAGACCCAGGACTTCCTGTCGAGCGTGGGGGAGAGCGAGAGGCGCGTGCGCGTGAGCGGCAAGGCCGTGAGCGACGAGGTCGTGCTCTCCACCAAGGACGTCAACGTGTACTATGGCGACCACCATGCACTGCACAATACGTCGCTCGACTTCCACAAGGGCGAGATCACGGCGCTCATCGGGCCTTCGGGCTGCGGTAAGTCGACCTTCTTGCGTAGCCTCAACCTCATGAATCGCGAGATTCGCGGCTGCCGCGTGGAGGGCGAGATCAACTATCGCGGGCGCAACGTGAACACCAAGACCGAAAACACCTACGAGCTGCGCCGTTCCATTGGCATGGTGTTCCAGCAGCCCAACCCGTTCCGCAAGTCCATTCGCGACAACATCACGTTTGCGCCTAAGCGCCACGGCATCACCGACCGCGACGAGCTCGACCGCATGGTCGAGGAGAGCCTGCGCGGCGCGGCGCTGTGGGACGAGGTCAAGGACAAGCTCGACAAGAGCGCCTACGCGCTTTCGGGCGGCCAGCAGCAGCGTTTGTGTATCGCGCGCACGCTGGCGCTCAACCCCGACGTGATCCTGTTTGACGAGCCCTGCTCGGCGCTCGACCCCATCTCGACGTTGGCGATCGAGGACCTTATGTCGTCGATCGTTGCCGACCGCGCCATCGTCATCGTGACGCACAACATGGAGCAGGCGTCGCGCGTGTCCAACCGCACGGCGTTCTTCTACATGGGCGATATGGTCGAGTACGACGAGACTGACGAGATTTTCCAACGGCCCAAGGATAAGCGGCTGAATGATTACCTCACCGGCATGTTCTCCTAGTCCGGGACATGCTTGAGGCCCGCGGCGGCCACGGTCGCCACGGGACTGATTGGAGAGGCGGGTCATCTCTTGCGGGAGATGGCCCGCCTTTTTGTGTCGTGTGCGGCCTGCCTTTTCGCTGCTATCATGGACAACGTTGAATTTCTACGAAGGAGCAGGGCATATGGCGATTCTTTTGGGATGCGATTCCGTCAGCCTAGAGTTTCCCACCAAGCATATTTTCGATAGCGTGACGCTCGGCGTGGGCGAGGGCGACCGCATTGGTATTGTCGGCAAAAACGGCGACGGCAAGTCGACGCTGCTGAGCGTGCTCGCCGGCACGTTGGAGCCCGACGACGGCCGCGTGACGCACCGTCGCGGCACCACGATCGGTCTACTCGGCCAAAAGGACCAGCTGGTCGATACCGACACCGTGCATCATGCCGTTGTGGGTGACGTCCCCGAGTACGAGTGGGCGTCGAGCCCCCGCACGCGCCAGATTCTGGCCGGCCTTATTAGCGATGTGCCCTGGGAGGGCACGGTGGGCGAGCTTTCGGGCGGCCAGCGCCGTCGCGTGGACCTCGCGCGCCTGCTGATCGGCGACTACGACGTGCTCATGCTCGACGAGCCCACCAACCACCTGGACATGCGCACCATCAACTGGCTCGCGCGTCACTTAAAGGCCCGCTGGCAGCGTGGCCAGGGCGCCATGCTCGTGGTCACGCATGACCGTTGGTTCTTGGACGAGGTCTGCACCAGCATGTGGGAGGTCCACGACGGCCAGGTCGACCCCTTCGAGGGCGGTTACTCGGCCTACATCCTGCAGCGCGTGGAACGCGACCGCATGGCCGCGGTTACCGAGGAGCGCCGTCGCAATATGGCACGTAAGGAGCTCGCGTGGCTGAGCCGCGGTGCCCAAGCGCGCTCCACCAAGCCCAAGTTTCGTGTGGATGCCGCTCGCGAGCTCATCGCCGACGTACCGCCCGTACGCGACGAGCTGGAGCTCAAGCGCCTGGCGGTGAGCCGCCTGGGCAAGCAGGTTATCGATGTGGTCGACGTGGACGCCGGCTATGCGGATACCGATGGCGCGCCCAAGCAGGTACTTTCCGACGTGACCTGGCTCATCGGAGCGGGCGACCGCTATGGACTTTTGGGCGAGAACGGCGCCGGCAAGTCGACCTTGCTCGACGTGATCCAGGGCAAGATTGAACCCACGCGCGGCCGTGTAAAGATCGGCCAGACAGTGCGCTTTGGCGTGCTGTCGCAGCAGCTCGAGGAGCTCGAGCCCTACATGGGCGACACGATTCGCGAGGTGCTCAGCAACTATAAGAAGTACTACGTCATCGACGGCAAGGAAACTTCGCCCGAGAAGCTCTGCGAGCGCCTGGGATTTACGACGCAGCAGCTCTGGAGCCGCATCGGCGATCTTTCGGGCGGCCAGCGCCGTCGCCTGTCGCTGCTGCTGACGATTCTGGACGAGCCCAACGTGCTCATCCTGGACGAGCCTGGCAACGACCTGGATACCGACATGCTCGCGATTGTCGAGGACCTGCTCGACGGCTGGCCCGGCACGCTGATTCTGGTGACGCACGACCGCTTTTTGATGGAGCGCGTGACCGACCAGCAGTGGGCGCTGCTCGACGGCCACCTGACGCATATGCCCGGCGGCGTGGACCAGTACCTGCGCCTGTGCAACGCTACCGCCGAGGGCGAGCCCGTGGGCGCACCGAGTGCCAAGACCGGCGCGTTCGACACCGGTGCCGCGGCAGCTGCGGCCGAAAAGCCCAAGTCGAGCGGTCAGCCCAACGGCCTGTCCAACGCCGAGCGTCAGAAGCTCCGCCGCGAGGTGAGCTCGCTCGAGCGCAAGATGGAGACGCAGCGCGCACGCGTTGAGGAGGCCGAGGCAGCAATGGCCCAGGTCGACCCCACCAACTACACGGCGCTGGGCGAGCAGCAGACAAAGATCGACGAGGCTCACGCCGCCATGGACGAGTTGGAGATGGCGTGGCTCGAGGCGAGCGAAAAGCTCGAGGGCGAGGAGTAGGCGAGGATGATCAAAGCCGCGTTTTTCGATATCGACGGCACGTTACTGAGCTTTAAGACCCACCGGATTCCGGCGTCGGCGCAGCAGGTGCTCGACAGCTTTCACGAGCAGGGGATCGCGTGCGTGATCGCCACGGGCCGTCCGACCTACCAGATGCCCGATTGGCTGTTCGACCTGGGCTGGGATGCGTACATTACGCTCTCGGGCCAGCACTGCTTTGATGCCGAGGGAGCTTACCGCAGCTGTCCGATTGATCCGGACGACGTCGCGGTGATTGTGGACCAGGTGGCGCAGGGGCGCTACGACTCGCTGTGCATGCAGAGCGAGAACTCGTTTGTGAACCGCCTGTCCGAGCGCGTGGTGACGGCTGGCAGCAACGCGGGAATCGTCTACCACGAGGAGCCGTTTGAGCACGCCTTTGACGCACCGGTCTACCAGTTTTGCGCCTTTGTGGACCCGGCCGACGAGCATATCGTGACCGACGCCGTGTCGCATTCGCTCACCACGCGCTGGTGCGACCTGTTCTGCGACATTATTCCCGCTAACGGCGGCAAGGACCTGGGCGTGGCGGCGACGCTCGAGCGGCTTGGTATCGACGCGAGCGAGGCGATTGCCTTTGGCGACGGCGAGAACGACCTGTCGATGTTCTCGGCCGTGGGCACAAGTGTGGCCATGGGCAACGCGCAGGACACGGTGAAAGCTGCAGCGACCTATGTGACGACCGCCGTGGACGACGACGGAATTTACAACGCCGCCAAGCACTTTGGATTGATGTAACTGCGGGCCGGCACCCGGCGCCTGGGGACACTCCTTGCGGGGCGTCCCCATTTTGTTTTCGTCCCGCACGTTTTGTGAAACACGGCTAACTTTTAGACAAAGTAGTAAGACATGGGCAACTTTTGCGGTAAAGTTAGCCGTGGAAAGTATCCAAAGGCTAACTAGCAATCATCGCGAAAGGCGGCCCATGGCCCTACGTGAATCCGGAGAAGACTATCTCGAATCGATCTACGTTCTGTCGGAACGTCAGGGCATCGTGCGCTCGATTGACGTTGCGGAGTACCTCGGCGTAACTAAGGCGAGCGTTTCCAAGGCCATGGCGACGTTGGAAAGCAACGGCTATGTCGAAATGGGCAAACGAGATGTTCATCTGACAAAGCGGGGGCTGGAGGTCGCTCGTCAAATGTGGGAGCGTCACTGCTTTTTCGTGGGGCTGCTAGAGGACGCGGGTGTTTCGGCTGAGGTCGCGTCGCAAGAGGGCTGCCACATGGAGCATTGTCTGAGCGAGGAAAGCTTCGAGAAGCTGAGGGCGATGCTGGGACGGGACGGTGCTTCGGCGCCAACAATGACCGACTAGCACTCCCGCAGCGGCGCGCCTCCCGCGCCGGAACGGCGCGGGACAGCGACCGAGACGAGTGGTCCCACCAACTAAGTCCAACTCAGACAAGGAACCCCACCAGCAAGCGATGACCAAGAACCGTCAGCTGTGTCAACGCAGGTCGGGGCCGGGCTTGGTTTTGAAAACACTCCGCAGCGCGAGGCCCGTCTTTCCGTTGCTCCGCAGGAGCAGGAAAGACGGGCCTCATGCGCGAGGACGTTTTCAAAACCAAGCCCGGCCCCGACCGGACAGACCACAAACGCTACAGGTTCTTGACACCCATCGCACGCATGGCGTTCAGGATGGCGATGATCGCCACACCCACATCGCCGAACACGGCAAGCCACATGTTGGCGATGCCCAGTGCCGCAAGCACCAGAATCAGCAACTTAATGCCCAGCGCAAAGATGATGTTCTGCCAAACAATCGACATGGTCTTGCGCGCCACGCGGATCGCGCGGGAGATGTTGGACGGTTTGTCGTCCATGAGCACCACGTCGGCGGCCTCAATCGCGGCGTCGGAACCCATAGCGCCCATGGCGACGCCAACGTCTGCACGGGTAAGCACGGGTGCGTCGTTGATACCGTCGCCGACAAAGGCGAGCTTGCCCTTGCCGCTTTCGGCCGCGAGCAACGCCTCAACACGCTCGACCTTATCGCCCGGCAGCAGCTGCGCGTGGAACTCGTCGAGCCCCAACTGTTCGGCAACGGACGCAGCCACTTCCTCGCGGTCGCCTGTGAGCATGACGGTACGTTTGATGCCAGCGGTGTGCAGGTCGCGGATCGTCTGCTCGGCATCGGCCTTTACGGTGTCGGCAATCACGATGTGGCCGGCGTACACGCCGTCAACGAGTACGTGGAGGATCGTGCCGACAATCTTACAGTCCGGTGCTTCAACGCCGGTCGCGGCGAGCATCTTGGCGTTGCCGACGACGACGTGCTTGCCGTCGATGGTCGCCGACACACCATGGCCTGCGTCATTGGCGGAATTCGTCACGCGCTTGGTGTCGAGCTCGCCCTGGTAGGCGGCGTGCACCGACTGCGCGATAGGGTGATCGGAGAACGATTCGGCGAGTGCTGCGACTTCGAGCAACGACTGCTCGGTATAGTCCGCCTCGGGATGCACCGCGACCACCGAGAACGTGCCGTTGGTGAGGGTGCCCGTTTTGTCGAAGACGACGGTGTCCACGTCCGCGAGCGTCTCGAGGTAGTTGGAGCCCTTGATGAGAACGCCCAGCTTGGATGCGCCGCCGATGCCGCCAAAGAAGCTCAACGGTACGCTGATCACGAGCGCGCACGGGCAGCTGACGACCAGGAAGGTCAGACCGCGCAGAATCCAGTCGGACCAGGCACCGGTGACCAGGCTGCCGCCGAGCGCGAGCACCGCGGCGGCGCCGGTGACAGCGGGGGTGTAGACGCGGGCAAAGCGCGTGATGAAGTTCTCGGTGCGCGCCTTCTTTTCGCTGGCATTCTCCACGAGCTCCAGGACGCGCGCGACGGTGGACTCGCCAAACGGCTTGGTGGTGCGCACGTGGATGAGGCCCGCCATGTTGATGCAGCCGCTGATGATATCGTCGCCGGACTTAGCGGGGCGGGGAACTGACTCGCCCGTGAGCGCGGCGGTGTCGAGCTGGGTTTCGCCTTCGACGATGACGCCGTCGATAGGTACGCGCTCGCCGGGCTTGACCACGATCACGGTGCCGACGGCGATGTCATCGGGAAAGACCTGTTCGAGCGTGCCGTCGGCTTGCTCGACGTTAGCGTAGTCGGGCGCGATGTCCATCATGGCACTGATCGACTTGCGACTCTTGCCCACGGCATATGCCTGGAACAGCTCGCCGACCTGGTAGAACAGCATGACGGCGGCGCCTTCGGCCATGTGCGGGTCGGTATCGGGGAAGAGCACCATGGCAAACGCGCCGATGGTCGCGACTGCCATAAGGAAGCTCTCATCGAAGGCCTTGCCGCGGCGGATGTTATTGAATGCCTTTTGCAGCACGTCGTAGCCGGCAATCAAAAACGGCACGAGGAACAGCACAAAGCTGGCGTAGACGTCGCCCGGGGTGCCGAATGCGGCGGCGAGGATGCCGAGCTCATCGAGGGCGTACACTACGGCAAAAGTGCCCAGCGCTACCAGAATGCGGCTGCGCTTATGCTCCAGTGACTCTTTTTTCTTGCGCTTCTTCTTTTTCTTCTTGGGGTCGGCGGTGGCCATGACTCGTATCCTCCCATTTGAATGTATGAACACTCGCTCATATAATTTCGCGAGCAAAGGCCACGGCAAGCGCGGCCTTGCAGGTTTGCGTAAACCTGGGCTAGAGAATAATCTCGCAGTCCGGCTCGGCGTCGGCGGTGAATTCCACGACGCGGTTGAGCACCTCGTCGAACTCGGCGTCATCGGCCTCGAGCGTCAGCTTCTGGGTCATAAAGTTGACGGACACGGATTTGACGCCCTCGAGCTTGGCCAGCTCGTCTTGAAGCTCGCGTGCGCAGTTGGCGCAGTCGATCTCGTCGAGTTTAAACTGCTTTTTCATGGTGGGTTCCTTTCCCTGTTTTGCGGCTTGGGTGCAGGCCGCGCTGGTACCGTGGTTGGTTGCTATTCGCAGATATGGCTCATGCCCTGGTTGAGCATGGTGTAGACGTGATCGTCAGCAAGCGAGTAGAGGATGTTGCGGCCGTCGCGCCGGAATTTGACCAGGTGTGATTGCTTAAGCGTGCGTAGCTGGTGCGACACCGCGGACTGCGAGGTTGCGGTCGCCTCGGCGATGTCGGCCACGCAGAGCTCGCGGCTCATGAGGGCATAGAGAATCTTGATGCGCGTGGTGTCGCTGAAGACCTTGAACAGGTCGGCGAGGTCGTAGAGAAGCTCCTCGTCGGGAAGGTCCTCGGGCGAGCAGGTGGTGGGGATCACGGGTTCGGCGGCCTCGATGTCGGGTTTCGTTTCATCAACGTGGATACTCATTGCAATATCCTTTCATATGAACATGCGCTCATATAACTTGCTTCCGATTATATGAGCGCATGTTCATATGTCAATATCGTTTAGGCAATCCGTCGCACAAAATGATGAGGAAAAGCGGACGAGATCCCGGACTAAAGCGGTTTTGATAGGCGATGCCGGGGTGGGTGCCCCTGCGCCGTGCAAAAATTGGAGTATTCTGCAGCTATAGGGGGTCTGCTAATTTATTGCAGGCCAACTAATGCAGCTAAAGAGTTATCTTAGGGCGTCAAACCGATGAGTTCTTCCTCAAATGTTGCCTAACGTTCGGTAGCGCGCACAGTCGTGGTGTAAGAAGCAAGGGAGGGCCATCGCCTAGAATCG